>CAZNVN010000091.1:0-6243 GCA_964576635.1 uncultured Rhodospirillaceae bacterium | reverse complement strand
AATGTCTTTTCCCATGCTAGATAAGGACTTAGGTCTAAGTTCTGAAGACATTCTATTCCAAAGACTAGCCCGCTCCGACATGGGGCATTGGACTGAATCAATTCCTATTAAGGAGGCTCCTCTGATTATAAATGGAAAAACGAAGCTATCAAACTTTGGACTTAATGTGAGACCAGTAGCAGCACATGCTCCTCTGTATTTCATTGTTGATAATATCCATTTAAGAATATTTCCACCTACTTGATCTATAGCTCCTGCCCATAAAGCACTACCTATAGGTTTTGCTTCTAAGTTTGTTTCTTCTCGAGTTAATATTCTTTTTGCGCCTAGATTGAGTAACAATTCTTTAGCATAAGGTTTTCCTGTTGAGGCTACAACTTCATATCCAAGAGAGGTAAGCATTGATACAGCCATAGTTCCTACTCCTCCTGAAGCTCCTGTAACTATAATTTCTCCCATTTCTGGAGTTATAAAATTTTCTTCCAACCTTCTTATTGCTAAAGCTGCCGTAAATCCTGCAGTACCAAATCTCATAGCATCTTTTAGTTTCAAATTTTTTGGACATTTAAGAATCCATTCTCCAGGAACAACAACTTTTTCACAATACCCTCCATTAATTTCTGCCCCTATTCCAAAACCAGTTCCAATGACTTTGTCTCCTTCTTTAAAATTATCATTACGACTTTTAGATATTGTTCCAGCTACATCTATTCCAGGAATGTGTGGCCATTTTTTAATAAACCCTGCAGTGGGGGTAGTTGCTAATGCATCTTTATAATTGACACTAGAGTATTCAGTTTTAATTTCTACTTCAGATTCTTTAAGGTTAGGAATAGATCTTTCTTGAACTTTAACTGTTGTAGTTGCAGCTTTTCCAGATCCTAATTTCTCCACTACTAATGCTCTATAAGTCTTACTCATCTATGAATTTCCACTAAGTTAAATTTTAGAATGGCAAATAATGCTACAGGTCTATAGTATTAAAAAAAAAAAAACAACTGTAAATTTTACCTCTAATGGAGAATAATAATGATAGTAGAAATGAGAACTTACACATTACATCCAGGAACACATCCCGAATATTTGAAAATTTATGAATCTATGGGAATGGAAGCTCAAAAAGAAATATTAGGCCATATGGTAGGTTATTATTTCACAGAAATTGGACCGCTAAATCAAATAGTTCATATGTGGGCGTATGAAAATTTAAATGATAGGAGCGAGAGACGAGCAAGACTAATGGCAGATTCAAGATGGCAAAAAATGTTGCCCGAATTAAGAAAGTATATTAAATCACAAGAAACTAAAATATTAATTCCTGCGCCATTCGCTAAAGTTCCTAAAATAACTTAGATGACAGTGATTATTTTTCTATTTCGCTTGTTATCTAAAACTTCGAAACCGATATTTCTGTCTTTTGCAATTTTAGTAGACTTGGTTTTATCTAAGATTAAAAAAGCAGTTGATAGTGCATCTGCCTCTGTTGCGGTTTCTGCAAGCACAGTTGTTTGAAGGAGATTACTAGGGCTTATACCATTTTTAGGATCAAATATATGATTATGTTTTCCTGAATTTTCAAAAATGGTTCCCATGCCAGCGGATGTAGCGACGGCCCTATTTCTAAATTCAAGCGCGCCTATACTTGAGGTATGTTCGGGATTAGAAATTAATAGGCGCCACGGTCTACCTTCAGGGTGTTCTCCTATTCCTCTATACTCTCCTATTTGTATTAATGTGTTCTTTATGCCTGAATCAATCATTATTTCTGATATTTTATCGGTTATATAACCCTGGGCTATCCCATTAAGAGTGGAGGACATCCCTTTAACAGAATATTCTATCTTATTTTTTTCTATAGATATGTTATCAATATTTACTAAAGATAAGGCTTCTGTAACTACTTTTTCATGAGGAGGTCTATTAAATTTAGCAAAGCTATCTTTATAAATATTCCATAATGGCTGAACAGTAATATCAAAAGCTCCATTGGTGATTTTTGCATATTTTTTTGATAAATACATAAGGTTTAGCATTTCGGGTGCAGGTAATTCTAAAGTGCCTCTTTCATTTAATATAGATAACTGTGAATCTTTTTTGTATAGAGAAAATAAATTTTCTAAATAACTAATTCTTTTTACACTTTTTTCTATAATTGATTCTGCCTTATCTCTTTCATGGTGATAAATTGTTATTTCTGAAGGTGAACCAAGAGATATTCCCTGCCAATGTACTTTATGAACTTTATGCTTAAAAGAATTAACAAGTGTTCCCCCAGTAATAGCTCCTACGGCAGAAATTCCTATAATTTTAAGCACACGCCTTCTTTTAAAAGTTTGATTTAAAAAATTCATAGTAACTCCCAGAAAATTTATACGATCATAATTTTTTTAAGAACTTATAGCTAGTTTTTTTTCAATTTTATGATTTTTATTTGTATCTGTAATAAATATACGCAGCATAGGTGGTACTATAGCCAATGTTAGTATAGCAGATAAACTCAATCCGCCTATTACAACGGATCCAAGACCTCTGTAAAGCTCAGAACCTGCACCAGGAAAAATTACCAAAGGGAGCATACCAAAGATGCTAGTAAGGGTAGACATAAATATGGGCCTAATTCTATTCCTAGTAGCTTCTACTATTGCCTCTGTAGCAGATTTTTTTTCTTCTCTCATATGTTGTAAAGATTGGTGCACCAAAAGGATTGCATTATTTACAACTATACCTATAAGGATGACAAAGCCCAGCATAGTAAGCATATCTAAGGGTTGAAGTGTATTAAGGTTCAATACAGCTAAGCCCATTACCCCTCCTGCTGCTGCTGGAGGAACGGAAAGCATTATAACAAAGGGATACATAAAGTTTTCAAATAATATAGCCATAAGAAGATATACCATACATACAGCTACTAAAAGATTAATTACCATAGCATGCCAGGTGCGCGTTAGCTCATCCGCTGTGCCAGAAAGGTTCATATTTACACCAACAGGTAATCCTTGGCTTTCTAGAGGCATTATTACTTCACTTTTAATCATATCTATTGCTGCCTCCAAAGGAATTCTTTCTATAGGTTTAATTTGCAGGGTAATAGTTCTACTTCTTTCTATATGTCTTATTTCGGTTGGACCAGATGTCACAATTACGTCTGCTAGCGAAGAAACTGGAAGAATATCTCCTCTAGGCGTAACAACAGGTAAATTTTCCACTCCTTGGGTTTGAGTAACTTCATTTTCTCTTCCTTGAAGAGTTAAATCCATCCTTTTTGAATCAACGGTGATTTCAGCTACCCTTAATCCTGAATTAAAAGCATCTACACTAAGTGCTAGTGAAAGTGCAGAAACATCATTGTCTGCAAGTTTGACTCGGTTTGGTCTTACCTGTATTTCTGGAGCCCCAAGCACTAAACCAGGAATAGGCCTCATTTGATTGCCCTCTGCTCTAGGAAAAATCTTACCAACTAATCCAGCAGCCTGTTGAGCAACAGCAACCACTTTATCAAGATCAGGACCAGTTATATCTAGATCTATTGACCTCCCACCACCAAAACCTCTTTGAAAAAGGCTGGGTTGTGTGAAAAATCCAAAAGTTCCAGGTTCTCCAAATAAAGAACGAGTTAAAACAGGAATTAATTCTCTTACTCTAGTATCCTGAATTGCACTGGCTCCGAAAAGAGTTCTACCGCCAGCACCGGCAACAAAAAAGTAATTTTTAATTTTTGGAGGTTGACCCGGTATTGGATCTGGCCCAGTTTCGCTGGCCCAAAGATGCTTAACTCTATCTTCAACACGTTCTGCAATCTCTGTTAATGTTTCTAAATTATATCCTGGAGGGGGCAGCATAACACCAAAAATTAAATTTCTATTTCCTTCAGGTAAGTATTCTAGTTTAGGCAACATAGAATAGGATAAACTTAATGTTCCGAATGCTACAACAGCAGCAACTAAAAAAGATGCCATTCTAGATCTGGTAATGATTCTTACATAACTTACCGTCAAATTTATGAATGCCCTGCCTATATTATCTATAATGAACAACCTTGTTCTTTTTGGCTTTGTTCCGCTTAAAAGCCATTTGGCGAGTGCTGGTAAAACAGAAATAGAAACTAATAAACTCATAGTTACTGCTACGGAAATTGCTACTGCAATATCTCTGAAAAGTTGACCTGCCTCTAATTTCATAAGAAGTATAGGCACGAATACCAGGACAGTAGTAAATGCAGAGACCATCACAGCAGTCCAAACCTGTCTAGCACCTAAATAAGCTGCTTCTTTTGCCTGCTTACCATTTTCTCTGTGTCTATATATATTTTCTAAAACAACTATTGCCGCATCTACTACCATTCCTACAGCAAAAGCTATTCCTGCCAGTGATATTACGTTTATGGATCTACCTAGTGCTGCCATAGCTACAAAAGCTGCTACAACTGATATAGGAATAGATAATCCTATAATCACTGTTGCTCTCCAAGAACGAAGAAATAATAGCAAAACAATTACTGCGAGAGAGCCTCCAATCCAAATATTTTGTCTAACCAATTCTATAGCAGAATCAATATATATGGTTTCATCATACACTTGTTCTATTTTTAAACCTAGGTCAGGTAATATATCTCCATTAAGTTCTTGAATGGCTTCTCTTATTCCAGCCATAATTTCAATAACATTAGCGCCAGATTGTCTAACTGCGTTGATTGCTATGGATGAATCGCCTAAAAATCTTATATTTGATGTAGGCTCTTTATGCGTAAAACGTACGTCTCCGATATCGGCAACTGTTACCCTTCCAAATCGGTTGTTTTCTTGATTTTCGCTAATAAGCACCACGTTTTTAATTTGATCTGGATTTTGGAATTCGCCTTCTGCTCTAACTAAATAGCGTCTTTTCCCCTCTTCTACATCTCCAGCTGAGATTGAGGCATTAGCTCTTTGAAGAGCAAGAACAATTTGTGGAACAGTAAGACCGTAATTAGCCATTCGTTCTGGATCTATGGTAACTCTAAGTTCCTTACTACTACTTCCATAAGCTGTTGTACGTGCAACTCCAGGGACTCTTTCTATGCGGTCCTGAATAATATCTTCAACTATATCCCCATAAGCTGCGATGTCCCTTTCGTTTCCTTCTGTTTTTGTAAGTATAAACCAAGCAATGGCATTATCATCTAATCCAGCAGTATCAAGCCAAGGCTCTCCAGCCTCTTCGGGATAGCCTTCAATTTGATTAAGTCGATTAGAAACTAGTAGAAGAGCCCTGTCCATATTAGTAGTAGTATCAAATTCTATAGTTACTTCTGATCTTCCTTCTTGAGCTTTTGCTGTTAATTTTTTTGCTCCTTCAATTCCTCTTAGTACTTCTTCTTGTCTATTTACTATTTCTCTTTCAATCTCATATGGAGAAGCTCCATACCACCAGGTTGAAACTGTTATAACCGGCTTATTAACATCTGGAGCAAGCTGAATGGGAATTCTTTCTAAAGCTATAAAACCTAGCACAATAGTCATGAAAATCGCGGCAACTACTGCAGTTGGTTTTTCTATTGAAATTTGTATGATATTCATTCGTTGTTCTCATTATCTTTATTATTTAATGAGCTAATTTTCTGACCTGGTCTTAGTCTTTCATTCCCTTTTATTACTACTTCATCTCCTTCTGCTAGGCCTTGCTTAACAACAAATCTATCGCCTATGCCGTCTCCAAGCTCCACGGGCTTTATTTGAGCTACTCCGTCTTTCAATATATATACAAGTGATAATCCCTCCCTTTTAAGTATAGCATCCTTATGAACTGTAGTTGCTACAACTCCAGGACCTATAGGAATTGAAACATTTATGCTTTCTCCTATATTTACAGATCTGTTAATAGAATTTGTTTCAAAACTTAGTCTTATTTGTAAGGTCCTCGTTGAAGAATTTTCCTTAACTCCAATAGATCTTATAATTGCAGGAAATTTTATGTTATCTGAGGTTTCAGCCATAAGTTTCTCGTTTGGCTTAAGGGCTCTTGTCCTGTTTGCAGGGACATCTGCTTCAATTTCAAACATGGTGTCACTGACTAGAGTAAAAAGAGTAAATCCTAATCCAACTGCTTCACCTAATTCTATTTCTCTACTTTCAATTATTCCATCAAATGAGGCTTTAACTTCAGCACGATCTAAATTTTGCATAGATACTTTTTCATCTTGTAAAGCAGAATTTAAATTAGCCCTTGCGATTTCCTCATTAGCCAATAAGGCAGATATTTTGTTTT
>CAZNVN010000090.1:0-6251 GCA_964576635.1 uncultured Rhodospirillaceae bacterium | reverse complement strand
AAGCTAGAGTTTGCTTATTAATAGAAGCTTTATGCACCTGCCCTAATGATGCTGCTTTAATTGCATTCTTTTCAAATGTTTTAAACTTTTTATTCCAATTATTTCCTAGTTCATTAGACATACGTCTTTTTACAAATAACCATCCCATAGAGGGAGCATCTGCTTGTAGTTGTTGTAATTTTTCTGAGTATCCTTTTGGTAAAGCATCAGGAATAGTAGATAAAAGCTGAGCAACTTTCATTAAAGGACCCTTAAGACCGCCCAAAGCGTTGAATATTAAATCAGCATTTTTTTTCTCATCATTTTTACCTATTAATTTTCTTCCTGCTATTTTAGTAGTTACAGAACCAACCGTTTTGCCTACTTTTGCATAACGCTTAAGTTTTCCAGAAACTGTCGAAGGTTCTTTTTTCATGTTTGTATTTAATTAATTTATTAAAATAATATCTATTGTATAAGTTAAGTAACTATTAGTCATATATAACTTACGTATAAAAATTAGATTTAGGTTATTTTTATTCTGCTGCTTTGGTTTTTAGATTACCACTTTCCTGAGACTTCCAAAGTTTAAACAAATCATCTCTTTTTTTAGAGGCTTTAGAAATATTTTCTTCTTTAATATGCCCATAGCCTCTTACCATGTCAGGAATAGAAGCAATTTGTACGGCTAGGGTAATGTTTTTTGAGTTAACTTCATTTAGTATTTTACTAATATCACTATCATATTGATTAATCATAAATCTTTCAGTTTTTCTTTCTTGTGTTTTTCCAAATGGATCAAATATAGTACCTCTTAAAAATTTAAATTTAGATAATATTCTAAATATAGGTAATATCCAAGAACCCACGGTAATTTTTTTTAGTTTTCCTGTATCTGGATCTCTAGGTGCAAACAGTGGTGGTGCAATATGGAACTTTAATTTAAGTTTTCCTTCAAATGCCTTATTTAAATTTTTATCGAACTCTCCATTGGTATACAGTCTAGCTACTTCGTACTCATCTTTGTATGCCATCAACTTAAAAAAGTATTTTGCTATTACTTTTAAAAGGTCATCATTTTCTATATCTAATTTTTTCAATTTTTGCTTAGATTTTTCTAACAGTTTTAAATATTTTTCTGAATAAGCTTTATTTTGGTACTCAATTAAAAATTTAGCCCTGTCTTTTATAATTTCATCAGCTTCTAAATTTTCTGTACTTATTTCTATATTATTCATATAAGGCTTTGCTTCTTTTTCAACTAGAGAAAAATTATGCGCCGCTAAACGACCCCATCTAAATGCTGATAAATTCATTTCTACAGCTATGTTATTAAGTTTAATAGCTTGTTCCATACTTTTCGGTAATACGGGAATAAATCCTTTTTGTAAGGCATAGCCAGTTATGAACATATTGGAGGCAATAGAATCTCCAAACATTGCGGTAGCTATTTTAATAGAATTGACAAAATCAACTGATTTGGAATGCTTCTCAATTATTTGTCTTATTCTTTTCCCTCCAAATGAGTGATCTGGATCTAAAACAAAACCTGCTACGGGAGTCTCATGGTCATTTACAATAGATTTAGTCTTATTGATATTCATTAATTCTCTTACAACACTAGTAGAACAAACTACCATATCGCAGCCTAGAATTAAATCAGCATTATTTTTACCTACCTTTACTGAATGAATTTTTTCAGGTGATGAGGCAATTTTAATATGACTTAAGACTGCTCCTCCTTTTTGTGCCACGCCCACTTGGTCAAGAACGCTTACACCTTTATTTTCAATATGGGAAGCCATGCCAATTAGTGCTCCAATTGTTACTACACCGGTTCCTCCTATTCCTGTTACTAGAATATCATATGGTTTATCCAAACTTTTAATATTTGGACTAGGAATATTTTTGAAAATATTTTCAGGAACGTCATTTCCTATAGAAATTTTTCTTTTTCTTGGTTGTGCATCTTCAATAGTAACAAACGAAGGACAGAATCCATTTACACAGGTAAAATCTTTATTGCAGGTAGACTGATTTATTACTCTTTTTCTTCCAAATTTAGTTTCCAAAGGTTCTATTGAGATACAGTTTGCTTCTTTTGAACAATCACCACATCCTTCACATACAAGATCATTAATGAAGGATCTTTTGTTTGGATCTTCCATTAAACCTCTTTTTCTTCGGCGTCTTTTTTCAGTTGCACAAGTTTGATCATAAACAATAGCTGTAACCCCAGGCCATGATCATAATTCTCTTTGTACTTGATCTAACTTACTTCTAAGGTGAATAGAAGTTCCTTCTGCAAATTTAACTCCAACTCCATATTTTTCAGGCTCATCCGTTACTACAGCAATTCTTTTTACTCCTTCACCATATAATTGGTGTGTAATAGATTCTGGTGTTGGAGATCCTTCTGCAGGTTGCCCGCCTGTCATGGCTGTTGCATCGTTATATAGTATCTTATAAGTAATATTAACACCTGCGGCAACAGAAGCTCTCAAAGCTAAAATACCTGAATGGTTATATGTTCCATCACCGATGTTCTGGAATATATGTTCATCCTCTACAAAAGGTGACATTCCAATCCAGTTAGTTCCTTCTGCTCCCATATGAGTAAATAAATCAGTATCTCTGTTCATCCAAGCAGCCATATAATGGCAACCAATTCCAGCCATAGCTTTGCTTCCTGAAGGTATTTTGGTTGAAGTATTGTGGGGGCATCCAGAACAAAAATAAGGAGTTCGATTGGCTACACCCTTTATTTCTGTACTATTCCAAGAACTTTCAGGGGAGGGAGCATTTTGTTTCATACTTTTAAGTTTTTCGGCAATTTTATTTTCTTCTTGATGGCTGAAAATTCTCTCAGCGATAACTAATGCTAGAGTATCTGATGAAAGCTCTCCAGATGATGGAAGAAGGCTATTATTTTCTTCATCAAATTTACCAACGATATGTTTGGGTCTATTCACTTGATTGTATAGTATTTCTTTTACTTGTTCTTCTAAAAAAGGTCTTTTCTCTTCCACTACAATAATTTCTTTCATTCCATTCGCAAAATTTATCAAGCTTTTTGGTTCTAATGGCCATGGCATACCTACTTTAAATAAATGCAACCCAAGTTTCTTCGCATATGCTTGATCAATTGATATATCTTCTAATGCCTGCCTTAGTTCCGCATATCCTTTGCCTGTAGCGACTATTCCAATATTTTTATCTCCTTCATGCCAGATTGGTCTATTAATTTTGTTTATTTCTGAAAAAGCTTTGGCCGCAGGTATCTTTACTTCTATCATTCTTCTCTCTTGAGCCATGATGTCGTCTGGCCATCTTATATGCACTCCATCTTCTGGCATGTTAAATTTAGGAATGTTTATTTTAATTCGCTCTGGATCTACATAAACTGAAGCTGAACTATCTACAGTAGCTGTAACACATTTCATAGAGGTCCAAGTACCAGCATATCTTGATAAAGCCCATCCTAAAAGACCAAAATCTAGCAATTCTTGAACATTAGATGGATTTAATATTGGAATTTGAGCGTCTAGCATGGCGTATTCACTTTGATGTGCAAGTGTAGAAGACTTTGCAGTATGATCATCTCCTAGAAGAGTAAGTACTCCCCCTTTTGGAGAAGTACCAGCTATATTTGCATGCTTGAATGCATCACCAGATCGATCTACTCCTGGTCCCTTGCCATACCATATTCCGAAAACACCGTCCTTTTTGCCCTTAGAAATAAGACCTGGTTGTTGACTTCCCCAAACTGCAGTTGCAGCTAGGTCTTCGTTCAGACCAGGGGTGAAATTAATATCGTTGTTGTCTAAAAATTTTTTAGCAGACCATAAGGCTTTATCGTACATACCTAATGGGGATCCTCTATATCCTGAAATAAAAGCAGCAGTATCTAGTCCAGAAAGTTTATCCCTTTGTTTTTGTATAATAGGAAGTCTAACCAGAGCCTGAGTCCCAGTAATATAAACTCTTCCTGAATCTAGGTCATATTTGTCGTCTAAAGATATTTTCTTTTTTTCTTCCATGTTGAGATTATCCTATACAAAGTTCTAATACTTCTATAACTATTATTTCATTACAGGTATGCAAATATAGCATATATAGTTAGATGCATTCTATACGATTAAGTGGTTAAAATATAATATTAAATTTATTTTTTTAAAACTAAATTAATGGTATTTGCAAGAATATTATTTAACTTCGGAGTTTATTGATGACTATTTTGGTTACAGGGGTTGCCGGTTTTATAGGTTTTCACTTAGCAAATCAGTTATTAAAAAAAGGGAATAATGTTTTAGGTATAGATAATCTTTCAAAATATTATGATGTAAATTTAAAGAAAAATAGATTAAAAATTTTAGATACTTTTAAAAAATTTAATTTCAATAATATAGATATTTCAGATTATAAAAAGTTAGAAAATTGTTTTAAAGAAAATAATGTCTCTATTGTATGTCATTTGGCAGCTCAAGCCGGCGTAAGATACTCATTAAATAATCCTATGCAATACATTAAAGCAAATTTAGTTGGGCATGCTAATGTGCTGGAAAATTGTAGACAATTTAATATTAAAAACCTAATTTATGCATCATCTTCTTCTGTGTATGGAGGAAATACTAAAGTACCTTTTTCAGAGTTTGACAAGGTAGATTCTCCTTTTTCCCTCTATGCGGCAACCAAACGCTCTGATGAACTACTTTCTTTTTCATACAGTCATCTGTATGGAATAAATACTATAGGGTTACGCTTTTTTACAGTTTATGGGCCTTGGGGCAGACCTGACATGGCAACTTGGATTTTCACAAAAAATATCCTAGAAGGTAAACCCATAGAAGTTTTTAATTATGGTAAGATGAAAAGAGACTTTACATATATAGATGATATTATTAGTGGCACTATTAGCATACTAGAGTCTTTTTCTAAAAATAATGCTAAACCTCTATCTAAAATATATAATATAGGAAATAATGATCCCGTAAATTTATTGAAATTTATAAAGATTATAGAAGAAAATCTTGATAAAAAGGCAAAAACAATAATGCTACCTCTTCAATCTGGTGATGTGGTAGAGACCTATGCCGATATCTCTAACATTCAAGCAGAATACAATTTTTTTCCCTCTACACCTATTACTAAGGGAATTCCTTTATTTATCAAATGGTATAGAGAGTATCATGGTATATAAATATTTTTTTTCTAGTGATCGTGGAACTTTTCTTTCAATCCTTGAAGCCTTGCGTTTGTTTGCTCTTTCTGATGTTTAACTTTCCATTCTTTATATGACATGCCATAAACAAGATCTCTTGCTTTCTCATAGTCAATATTTGTTCCGTGTTTTTCTGCTTCTTCTGTATACCATTTAGAAATACAGTTCCTGCAGAATCCTGCTAGTTCCATTAAATCTATATTTTGTATATTAGGGTTTTCTTGTAAATGCTTTACAAGACGTTTAAAAGTTGCTGCTTCAACTTTTTCTGTCTCAATTTTATTCATATTAACTCTCCTTAAATATTTGTAATATTAATATTAATAATAATAATTTCAAATTAAGAATTATTTTTTATATTTTTTTCTATCTCTGATTGAGACCTTAAAAGTGCATCGACCAGTAAATTAGTTATCCACCTAAAGGAATGGGAATACTTGTTCTTAATAAGATCGTTCCTAATTTCTATAGATATGAAGGGCCTTTCATCTAATTCACCGTGTTTTGTCATAGTGTAATTTATTTTATCATAACCACTGTAAGGAACATTGTTTGCCACTTTTAATTTTTTATGTATTTTTAAATAATTTGATATAGGTTGGACTAGTCTTAAATCATCTCTGTGTAATAAGCCAATATGCCATGGTCTTAACTTTTTTCCCTTAAGGGAAGGAGTAAAAGAGTGAATGCATATCAAACTAGTTTTACATTTAAATTTTTTGTCCATCATTTTTAATTTTATGTCTAATGCTTTATGATAGGGGAGATGGTATTTTGTAATTCTGTATTGAGAATCTGATTTTGTCAGATTGGCATTTAAAGGGATATTGGCTTTATCACTACTTTTCGGTATAATATTATGGTGTGATGGGGATCTATTTAAATCAACTAAAAGTCTGGAATATTTTCCTAATATGGCGGAGGTATTAATTAGTTTGGCTAACTCCAGTGTGAGCGATCTTGCGCCAATATCGTATGCAATTTGGGATTTTGATTAATAATTTTGTACGCCAAGGTGGGTGAATTCTTTAGGAGTGTAATTCGAAGAGTG
>CAZNVN010000089.1:3576-6435 GCA_964576635.1 uncultured Rhodospirillaceae bacterium | reverse complement strand
TGAATAATTCTTTAAATAAAACTAAATCTAATAAAGGTCCGTATATATCCTTATGTGATATTAATTTTTCTGGATTAGAAATGTCAAATGGGCAAACTAGAATGGCTACAAGATTCTCCAATAACAAAAAATTAATTCAATATCTTAATACTAAAAAAAATATATTATTAGATGCAGAAAAATCTTTTTCTGAAGGCTTAGTTACTGTAATTCCTGATGATTTAGATTGGAAAGAAGAGATAAGGATTAGTGTAGAAGAAAGGGCTTCCTTTTCTCCTGATGCTCTCACAGGTTTGGAAGCAAATTTAAGATTTCCAGGGAATGAAAGTTTACCTACTAAAATATTTGGACGTTTATCTGCTTGGCAAAATTGGATTTTTTCTAGACCTAATGCATCTGGCAAAAAAGGTGCATTAAAACTATTTGGCTCAGGAAGTAGAGCTAAATTTGATAAAAAAAGGGTTTAATAATGAATAACCTAAACTATCAAGAGAAAATACCTAATAATGTCAATTTAAGTGATGATTTATCTTTACAACGTGCTCTTGAACACTGGCAGCCTAAGTTCTTAAATTGGTGGAGTTCTATGGGCCCTGATGGCTTTCAAAATTCTGATGTTTATTTAAGAACAGCAACTTCTGTAGACAGCGAGGGGTGGGCTACATATGGAAAAGTAAAAATGCCTGATTACAGATGGGGAATATTTTTGGCTGAGAAGTTAAGCGACAAAAAAATAGGTTTTGGAGATTTCAAAGATAAACCAGTATGGAAACAAGTTCCAGGAGACTTTAGATCAATTTTAAGAAGGCTTATAGTTACACAAGGTGATACAGAACCAGCTTCTGTTGAACAACAAAGAATGTTAGGAAAGACTTGTCCATCTTTATATGATCTTAGAAATCTATTTCAAGTTAATGTAGAAGAAGGCAGACATCTATGGGCTATGGTATATCTTCTACATGCTTATTTTGGTAGAGATGGAAGAGAAGAAGCTGAAGGATTGCTAGAAAGACATTCTGGAGATATCGACAATCCTAGAATATTAGGAACATTTAATGAGCCTATAAATGATTGGGTCAGCTTCATAATGTTTACATATTTTACCGATAGAGATGGTAAATTTCAGCTGAAATCTTTAGCAGAAAGTAGTTTTGATCCACTCGCAAGAACTTGTCAATTCATGCTCACAGAAGAAGCTCACCATATGCAAGTAGGTGAAACAAGTATTACAAGGATGATAGATAAAACTTTAGAAATAATGAAAAACAATAATTCAGACTCAGAATCACAAGTTAGATCTGCAGGTGCTATAGATCTTATAACTATACAAAAATATATTAATTTTTGGTTTTCATCTTCTTTAGATTTATTTGGTTCAGAGATATCTACTAATGCAGCTACTGCTTTTGCCAATGGATTGAAAGGGCGCCCCAATGAAAGTCAATATGATGATAATATTGAATTAGATACTTCTATTCTTATAAAAACATATGAAAATAATAAAATAATTGATAAAGAAGTATCTACTAGAAATGCTATGAATGAAATTACACGTAGAGCGTATATTAAAGACTGTGAAATTGGTTTAAAAAGATGGAATAGAATGATTCAACGAAGTGGTTTCGATTATTTCTTGAAGTTGCCTTCTCCTCGCTTTAATAGAAATATAGGAATGTGGTCTGAGATCAATTTTGATACAGAAGGAAACATTATATCAAAAGAAAAATATGAAAACAATAAATCCTCTTGGATTCCATCTCAATCTGATAAAGACTTTATCAAGAGCTTAATGGTTCAAGTGACAGAACCAGGAAAGACTGCTAGCTGGATATCTTCTCCTAGCAGAGGAATAAATAATTTAGATATTAACTATGGTTACGTAGATATAAAGTAGATTTTACACAGAAATCCATTCTTTATATTTATTTACATTTTTAGTAAAATTTAACTTTTTACCTTCCCATCTACTAAGGCCTTTTCCAATAATTGAAATATTAGTAGCTAAAGCTAAGGCTAGTTTTAAATTTTGTTCTACCAATAATATTGATATATTTTTTTTTAATAATTTATGCAAAATTTCTTCTATTTGCAGAACTATTTTAGGTGCAAGACCTTGGGATGGTTCATCGAGTAAAATTAGTTTAGGATTTAATAATAAAGCCCTAGCTATTGCTAACATTTGTTGTTCTCCTCCCGAAAGATTAAGAGAGTTGTTATAATATTTAGACTTTAAAGCAGGAAATATTTCTAATACTTTTTCTATACTCCAATCATCTTTGTGTTTTTTATTTGAAGCTATTTTTAAATTTTCTTCTAATGTCAAAGTTTTAAGAATTCCCCTATTTTCTGGAACTAAAGTTATACCGTATGATGAAATTTTATAGGGTGGATGATTTGTTATATTTTTTCCCATATATTTTATTGTTCCTGATGAAGGTTTAGTTAAGTTGACAATGGATCGTAAAGTTGTTGATTTACCAGCTCCATTTCTTCCTAATAAAGCAAGGCAATCTCCTTTATGAATAGTTAAGTTTATGCCTTGAAGGACATGACTTTTTCCATAATGTGTGTTTAAGTCCCTAACTTCTAAAAATGGTATACTCATTTCTTTATTCCTATATACCTATCTTGCACAAGTTTGGATTGTTTTACTTCCTTAGGTGTGCCTTGAAATATTAAATTACCACTGTCTAATACATATATTTTTTTGGCTAATGAATAAATTACATCCATATCATGTTCCACTATTATTATAGTATAATCAGATGATAATTTTTTAATCATTGCAACTATACTTCTAGTTTCTTGATTACTCATTCCTGCCGTTGGTTCGTCTAAAAATAAGAGGGAAGGGTTGTT
>CAZNVN010000089.1:0-3566 GCA_964576635.1 uncultured Rhodospirillaceae bacterium | reverse complement strand
TATTTATAATATTTTTTCTTTTGTCTAAAGATTTAAATAATTGCCAACCAACTTTAAAACTCTGGCTACAAGCAATCATTAAATTTTCTTTTACAGTCATTTCATTAAAAAGGGAATTACTCTGATAGCTTTGTGAAATTCCTAAACGTGACCTTTTATCAATGCTTAATTTATCTATATTAGAATCATTAAAAATTATAAATCCTCTATCCTGCAATAAACTACCAGAAATAATTTTAAATAAGGTACTTTTCCCAGCACCATTAGGACCTATTATTCCAATACACTCTCTTTTTTTAATTTTAATACTAACATCTTTTAATACTTTATTCGCACCAAAACTTTTAGAAATATTATCTAGAAAAATGATCATTTATTTTCCATAACATAGTTTTTAAATTTAAGAATTAATCCCCATAAACCTTCCTTTAAGAAAAGAACAATTAGTATAAATCCACCCCCCATTAATAACATCCACCAATCTACTAACTTAGAAAATTCATGTTGTATAATATGTACTATTGCAGCTCCTAATATAGCTCCGGATAGAGAACCTATTCCTCCAACTATGATCATAATTAGGCCTTCTCCAGAAAGTGTCCAATGAGATATTTCTGGAGATACAAATCCATTTAATTGTGCATATAAAGAGCCTGCTAGCGATGCTATAGCTGCTGATATACCAAAAGAAGCTGACTTATAGAGTTTAACAGTACCTCCTAATGATAAAACTCTCCCAGAATTTTGTCTAATAGCATCCAAATTTCTACCAAGTGGAGAATCAGTTACTGCTGCTAAAAATGCGTAAACTAAGATCAGCCATATAAGTAAATAATAAGCAAAAAATGTAGGGTCATTCAAATCCATTCCGATTAATATTGGCCTTCCAATACCTGAAATACCATCTGAACCTCCCACAGAATCATTTGTAAAGGCCCATGAATGGAACATTTCTCCAAGAGCTAGAGTAATCATAATAAAAAATATCCCATCAGTTTTTACAATGATAAACCCAATTAAATATCCAATAATAAGTCCTATAACTACAGATAATAAACTACATAAAAAGGGATCGATGTTAAAATTTATGAATAAAATCGTAGTAGAATAGGCTCCAATTCCAAGAAACATTGCATGACCAAGAGAAATCATTCCTCCTCGTCCTGCTAAGAAATCCAAGCTCATTGCAAACAAAGATAATATTATTATTTCAGATAAAAGAAATCTCGTAAAATAGTCACCGAAAATATTTACAAATATAGCAGAACAGCAAAGCATTATAAATAGCTGTAATCTCAGTTTTTTATCATATTGAACAGCATTCATAATCTAGAATACATCCCACCAGGTTTAAAAATTAGGATAAGTGCCATTGCAGCGTACATAGTTATTAAAGCAAGTTCTGGTAGAAATACTTTACCAAAAGTATCTACAAAACCTATAAGTAAAGATCCTACCAGCGCTCCCTTAAGACTTCCAGGACCGCCTACAACTACTACTATTAGTGTAAGGACTAATACTTCCATATCCATTCCTGCTTCAACTCCAACTATAGGAGCTACAGTAACTCCAGCTAAACCTGCCAAACCACACCCTAAGGAAAATGTATAAAAAAGAATTTTTTCTGTATTAATGCCTAACATTTGGGCTGTTTCATGATCATCAACAGAAGCTCTAACCATTGCCCCCATCTTAGTTTTCTCTAAAACAAAATATAAAATTAATAAAACAACTATTCCCACTAAGATGACAAACAATCTATACGACGGATAAGTTTCCCCAAATACACTAATAGGGTTTGATAAAAGTTCTGGAGTACTTATAGAATGACTCATAGATCCCCAAATTAATCTTACTGAATCTAATCCTATATAGATTAATCCAAATGTGAGTAGAACTTGCCTCATGGGATCTACTCTTTGGATAAATTTAAAAAGAATATTGTAGAGTAGAGCTCCTAAAAGAGCTGTAGCTATGGGGGCAAAGACAAATGCTAGCCAGAATGAACCAGTAAAGGTCCATATACTCAGCCCCATATATGCACCCAACATATACAGGGTACCGTGAGCTAAATTTACAATTTTCATCAAACCAAAGACTATTGTTAATCCTATTGACAACAAAAACAATGTCATGGAAAACTGTAACGCATTTAATATTTCGGTAATAAACATTAATTCACTTTATTTATAATGAACAACCTGTACCAGGATCTTTTACTGCTTCAATTTTATCTAAAATTTTTAAGATGGGACCATTAGCAGAATTAACTACTTCAAAAATGTACATGTTTTGTATTACGTTATTAGTTTTAGGGTCAATTGTTAAAGGACCTCTAGGACCAATTATAGAAACCTTACTTAATTCCTCTGCTAATAGCTCCTTATTAGTAGTTTCACCTGAGAGAGATTGCAATGCCTCTACAATCATTCTACCAGTGTCATAACCTTGAACTGCAAATTCAGAAGCTATTCTCCCAAATTTATCTTTGTATGCTCTTTGGAATTCTATGTTTTCTTTAGTTTCTATGGAAGGGACATAGTTTAATATACCTGTAAATCCTAATGCTGCTTCTTTTTGTGCAGGAATAAATAGTGGAGAGGTGGTCCAACCTGCTCCGGTTATCTTCATTACATCTGACAAGCCAAAAGAATGAGCTTGTTTAATAAAGTTAATTGCCTCACCTCCTGCATAAAAAACGTATACAGCATCAGCTCCACTACTTTTTATTCTTCCCAAATAAGGGCCAAAATCTTTAGTTTTTCTGTGGGGGGTATATTCTTCGCCAATTATTTTACCACCAGACGCTTCAAAAGTGGACTTAAAAGCGTTCATTTGTTCTTTGCCTGCAGCGTAATTAGCTGATAATAGAAAAGCAGTTTTTATTCCATAATTTGCTAACCATGGTCCCATTGGAGCATTAATTTGATAGTTGGAAAAAGATACCCTTATTATGTACTTAGAACATTTTTTTCCAGTAATTTGATTTGCCCCAGCATTCGCAACTATGAAAGGGGTTTTTGTTGATACTACTAAGTCTCTAATAGCTAATGCCACCGAAGAAGAAACTGTTCCTGCTAAAATATCTACCTTTTCTGAAGCGATAAGTTCTCTTGCCTTTTTTAAAGCGATATTAGGTTTATATTCTGTATCTGCTCTGATTATTTTTAATTTTCTACCAGACACTTCATAATTAACTTCTTCAAATGCTAATTCAAGAGCATTTGTAATTTCTTCACCTATAATAGCAACGGCTCCTGAGTATGGAAGTATCATTCCAATTTTTATAGTTTTATCGCTATCTGCTTTTGCTACGGTACAATATAAAAAGAAAGAAAATACAAAAAGCAGCTGAATACATAATTTATTATTCATTTAGTCCCCGAAAATAATTATAAATTAATCGTTTATAATAAATACAATTTTTGTTAAAATAAGGATACACATTAATTATATTTTTAAGAATAAACAATAGTTGACTAGAATGAAGAGTAGTCATATATAGGATTACGTGTCCCCTTCGTCTATCGGTTAGGACACCAGGTTTTCATCCTGGAAAGAGCGGT
>CAZNVN010000088.1:0-6523 GCA_964576635.1 uncultured Rhodospirillaceae bacterium | reverse complement strand
ATTGATACTAAAAAAGAAATATATGAAGCGTTTATTAAGGGTAGTGCTCCTTTAACCAATAGGCAGGATGTTATTGGAAATGATAAAAAAGTAAAACCATTGGAAGGACAAATTTACTAGAAAAAGAAAATAAAATATGTAGAATATAATTTATTTTTATTAATTATTTTGGATAATATTTATGAGCTCAGATTTAGAAAATATGATGAAAAAGACTATAGCTTCTCTTGAGTCTATACGGAGGAATCTTTGACCCTGAAACTTGCAAGTTTAGAATTAGTGAACTTGATTCTCAAATAGAGGATAAAAATTTTTGGGTTAATCAAATATTAGCTCAAGAAGTCATGCAAGAGAGAAATAGATTAAAAAAAAATATTACTGATTATGATAATCTTAAGTCAGAGGTGGAAGAAATTATTTCACTTATAGACATGGCAAAAGAAGAGGGGGTTAAAGATATTCTTTCTGAAAGCAATGAAAGACTTAAAGAAATAAATATTAAAATAAAAAAGAAAAAACTAGAATTTTTATTATCAGGAGAAGCCGATCTTAATGATGCTTTTTTAGAAATTAATGCAGGTGCTGGAGGAACAGAAAGTCAAGATTGGGCGCAAATGTTATTAAGAATGTACTGCAGGTGGTGTGAGAAAAAGAAATATCAAATAAAGTATATGCAAGAAAATCAGGGAGATGAAGCTGGTGTTAAGTCAGTTTCAATTAAAATAACTGGTGACTATGCTTATGGATGGCTTAAAACAGAGTCAGGAGTTCATCGATTAGTTAGAATTTCTCCATTTGATTCTCAAAACCGAAGACATACCTCTTTTGCCAGTGTATGGGTATATCCAGTAATAGATGAAAATATTATAATTAATATTGATGATAAAGATATTAGGATAGATACGTATAGAGCGTCAGGTGCAGGAGGACAACATGTAAATAGAACTGACAGCGCGGTTAGAATAACACATTTAGAAACAAATATTGTTGTACAATGTCAAAGTAATAGGTCTCAACACCAAAATAAGGCGGAAGCTTATAAGATGCTTAGGGCAAGGTTATACGAATTGGAATTACAGAAGAAAAAGCAGGAAAAACAATCTGATGAATCTAGTAAAACCGATATTGGTTGGGGGCATCAAATTAGATCCTATGTTTTACAACCATATCAATTAGTGAAAGACCAAAGAACTGGAGTAGAAAACTCAAATTATCAAGAGGTTCTAGATGGTGATATAGATATTTTTTTAGAATCTACCCTTTCTAAGGATTTGAAATAAAATAAGTTAAGTATTTATCATTCTTTTTATTTCTTCTTTAACACATTCAACATGATCTTTAACTTTAACTTTTCGCCAAACTTTTCTTATAATATGATCCTTATCTATGATGAATGTTGATCTTTCAATCCCCATGTATTTTCTTCCATACATAGATTTTTCAATCCATACTCCAAAACTTTCGCATACTTTCCCATCTGTATCAGCAGCTAAAATAATTTTAAGGTTATGTTTGTTTTTAAATTTATCATGTTTTTCAACACTATCTTTTGATATACCTATTATAGTAATATTATTATCCTCAAAAAAAGAACTAGATTCTGAAAAGTTTATTGCTTCTATAGTACAGCCAGGAGTATCATCCTTGGGATAAAAATATACTATGTAAAGATTATTTATATCCTTTAAAGTATCTATAGTACCACTACCATCCCTTGGTAAAATAAAATTTGCAACAGTATCACCTTCTTTAATTTGAACCATTTTTATACTCTGTTTATATTTTTATTAACAGTCTATATAATATATCAATAATAATAGTAGTTAAAATAAAATTTTTGGAAATATATTGGTAACAAAACTTAATCAACCAATGAAGATTATATTGTTCTTTAAAACAAGTATCTTATTTTTTATTAGAGCTTTAATTGTATTATCTGGTGCGGTTTTTTCAGCAGTTATAATTATAACTATCGTTTTTTCAATAATAATTTATTCAAAGGACACTTTGATCATTAAGGATGAAGAGTTTCATTTAAGTAATATAATTAGTTGGTATTTCAAAAACAATATTTCATTTAGTTCGCTCATGATTGATAGATCTAAACCAAGTCTCCTTAACATAATTGTAAATAATTATTCCACCAATAAAATAAAAGATGGTTATATGATTAAGTTTAAAAAAATGCAATTACATATAGATTCGAGTTCAATATACTCAGGTAAATTAAAGATTTTAAGAACCTATGTTAATCAACCTAATATTTATTATGAATTAAGTGATTCTCAGTATAATCTAAAAAACAATCCTATAAATACAATATATAATGACTTAAATTTATCTAAATACTTATTAGATTCTGAAGAGATATATATTGATGACGGAAATCTAGAAATTAAAAAAATAAGTAATGGGTTAAAATATAAATTATCCAATATCAATTTGAATACCGAGTATGAGAATAATAAAAGCAAGCATATTGGTAAATTTACAATAGAAGATCCTAATACAGATATAAATTCACCTCAATTTCAGTTTGAAATCAATAAAAAAAGTAAATATATAGAAACGACTGTAAGTTTTACTCATTTTAATCCTTCTTCTTCAATTTTTAATTTTTTAAATATTAAAGAACTCACATATCTGAATATGCCTCTTGCTGGAAAACTGAATTTTTTTATGGAGGACAAAAAAGTAAATTATATAAATTATGAGTTTTACTCATCCAAAGGAGTCATACTTCCTCATGAAGAATTTCTTCAAAATGATGTTTTTGCTTTTAATGATGTTATGGATATTAAAAACTTGAAACTAAATGGCAAGATTGATTTTGATCAAAAAACGTTAAATATTAGTGAGCTAAGATTTGATGTTTTAAATTATCAAAAAATTTATGAAACTATTTCAATTAAAAGTCTATTGTATAAAGATTCAGACGATAATTTTGTAACGGAAGTGTCTTTTAATAATTTTATTCCTCAAAATATATTGAAATTAAAAAGAGAAGACTGGTTTTTTATTAATAATATCCCTATTTCAGGTAATATAAAGTTAACGCATAGAGATTTGGTTATTACTAAATTTTCTGCATATTTACATTCTAGTGGGTTAAACAAATTACGTGTGCCAGATTATTTATTTAATACTATTGATTCACTAGTAATGACCAATGCAGGTATTAATATAGAGGGAGATTTAAGTTCAAATATTATAACTGTGAATGAATTTAAACTAGCGTTTAAAAATAATAAACATTCAGATTCTACATTTAATTTCGTAGGAGAGGTAAAGAATATAGAAAGTGATCCCGTGATAATAGGATCAATCAATATAGATAATTTAGATTTAGTAAAAGCAATTTATGAGTGTAAAAATATAGTTAATAATGAATTATTTGATTGGTTGATATCTAATGTAAATTCTGGGAATGTCAATAAGGCTTATTCAAATATTAATATCAGCTATAGTAGTCTTCTAAAAAAGGAAATTAGTAATACAAATTTTGATCTAAGTTTAGAGTTAAGTAATTTAGAATTAAAATTACTTAATTTAGATGATGTTTTAGCTTCTAGTAAAGCTTTATTTGAATATAAAGAGTCTCAAATAACTATTATTTCAAATAAAAATACGATAAATAAATTAGCAGTAAATGATATTATTTTCAAACATCAATTAAATAATAAAAATGGTAAAATTAATTTTAAAGTATCTAGTCAACTTACTGATTTAATTAAATTCTTAGAGAAAAATGATATTTATAAGTTAAATGCGGATGGGTTCGTTATTGATCAAGGAAATTCTGAATTAGATATAACTTTGGTTATACCCTTTGATGAGAAGTTTGACTTCAATAGTATAAAGAGGACCATAAACGGAAATTTATATGGTGTTACTTTTAAGGAGCACTCCTTTAATAATTTTTTAATTGATAGCTCATTAGAAGACTTAAATTTAGAATTGAACGTTAACAACAATGATATTTCACTAAAGGGTAGTGTTTTATTAAATAAAATTCATATAAATATATCGCTTAATAAATCTGAATCTAAAAAGACAACTATAGCTCTTGGCTTAAGTTTTGATAAAAATGACATGGAGCATTTTAATTTTTCAACAGATATAATTGATGGAATTACTACTGCACATATTTTCCTGGCTAAGAATGTAAATGGCTGGAGCGCAAAGACAATTGTAAGTCTAACAAAAAATAAAATAAATATTCCTGCATTTAATTATAATAAAGAACAAAATTTACCAAGCATTTTAAAAATTAGTACTAATTTAGATGAAGGTTTTAATTTTAGTAAACTTAACTTTCAATTTAATGATGAAGTATTACACATAGAAGGGAAAATTAAATTTGATTTTTCTAAAGATGATTATTCTATTTTGATAGACAATTTTAGTTCTTTAGAAAATGAATTTAGTGCTGATATCTATTATAATTTGGATAAAAAACTAGATATAAAAATTAGTGGAAAAAAATTATTTCTTCCATTTGATCCATTTGAACATAATCCATTAAATAATGATTTGTTAATATCTTTTTATACAAATGTTGATAAACTTAATGTGGGCAACAAATATATATTTAACTCTGCCTTCTTATCTTATGATTCTGACCTACAAGGTAGGAATAATATTAAATTCGATGCTCTATATAAAGATATATACTCTTTAAATTTAGATATAGTTAGAGATAAGAATTATATTAATTCTGGTTTAAGTAAATTTTCATTTTATGCCCAAGATTCAGGAGAGTTCTTTTCTGCAATTGGATATCCAAATGTAGTTATTGGTGGAGAACTAACTATGGAGGGTTATACTGGTAAACTTGAAAATGATAACGATATCATGGGCACAATAAGTATTGATAATTTCGTATTGAAAGATGCACCAATTTTTGCTGAATTATTATTAGCCGCATCTTTGACGGGGGTGGTTGAACTTCTTACTACGGATGGGATACCATTTGAACAATTTGATGCTCAATTTAATGGTAAGGATAAGAGGTATGTTATAACTAAGTCTAGAGCATACGGATTTTCGCTTGGTTTTAGCGCGGTAGGTTGGGTGGATAAAAATAATAAAACCCTAGATATAGGAGGCACTATAGTTCCAGTCTATGTAATAAATAGTATTTTTAATAATATTCCTATAATAGGGGAGCTAATAATTGGTAGGGAAGATGAAGGTATTTTTGGGATAAACTATAGAGCAAATGGATCTTGGGATGATATAGAAACTTCTGTAAATCCTTTCTCAGCATTTACTCCAGGGTTTTTAAGAAGAATATTTGATTTTCTGGATCGTCCAGAGATTAATTAATTATTTTTGTTTTAAAATAATTCTTATATGGCGTTTTTTTCCTGCCGAAAGTTTAATATCATTTGAAGGAGTGAAAAAAGATTTATCTACTAATAAATTTTCGTCTTTGATTGTTTTATCATTTATTTTAGCGCCTCCCCCTCTAATTAGTCTTCTTACTTCACTTTTAGAACTTAGTAAATTATTCATTAAAAATAGATCTAATATTGATATATTTTTATCCAATATTTCATAATCAATATAAACTTTAGGCAAAAAATTTTCATCTCCTATCTTTTCAAATAAGTGTTTACCAGTGTTTTCTGATTTCTCGGCACTTTGCCTACCGTGTAGAAGAGCAGTTGCCTCTGTTGCTAGAACTTTTTTTGCTTCATTAATCTCTTCTCCAGCTAATTTTTCTAACTTATTAATTTCACCTATATCAATTTCCGTAAATAGTTTAAGAAACTTTGATACATCTTGATCAGCAGTATTCCTCCAAAATTGCCAATATTCCCATGGGGATAAAAGTTCAGAGTCTAGCCATATTGCCCCTTTTTCAGTTTTTCCCATTTTCCCACCATTTGAATTAGTTATTAGTGGAGAAGTCAAACCGTATAATTCTTCAGATTTATTTGATGATACTGAAACCCTCCTATTTAGCTCTACTCCATTAACAATATTTCCCCATTGATCTGATCCACCCATTTGAAGAATACAACCATATTGTCTATTTAATTCCAAGAAATCATAAGCCTGTAAAATCATATAATTAAATTCTAGGAATGATAAAGTTTGCTCTCTTTCTAATCTTAATTTTACTGAATCAAAATTTAACATTCTATTTACTGAAAAGTGTTTACCAAAATCTCTCAAAAATTCTATATAACTTAGTTTAGTTAACCATTCTGCATTATTTATCATAAGAGCACTTTGGGAATTTCCATCAAAATTAATAAATTTTTGAAATACTTTTTTTATATTTTCGGAGTTTGTACTTATTATTTTTTCATTAAGAAGTTTTCTTGACTCATCTTTCCCAGATGGGTCTCCTATCAGAGTAGTGCCGCCTCCTAAAAGGACTATAGGTCTGTGGCCCGTTTTTTGAAACCATCGTAACAACATTATTTGCATTAAAGAGCCAACATGAAGACTTTTTGCTGTACAATCAAATCCAATATATCCTGTTTGAGGTTTCTTTTTGGAAAGGATACTA
>CAZNVN010000087.1:0-6612 GCA_964576635.1 uncultured Rhodospirillaceae bacterium | reverse complement strand
CTTTAAGATCAAAGGCGCAGACAATACCACACATGATATATTAATTAAATCTTCTACTAAAAACTAAATTCCCATCAATAAAAGTAGCTACAACTTTAGCTTGTTTAATTCTATTCTCTGATGCTTTTATTAAATCTGTATCTAGAATTACAAAATCAGCAAATTTACCAGGTTCTATACTACCTTTTTCATTTTCTTCGAAATTAGCATAAGCTCAGTAGTAGGTCATAGCCATTAACGCATCTCCCCTAACTATTGCATTTTCTATCTGAATACCTTCTTCAGGGAAACCTTCAGCATCTTTTCTATAGGTTGCAGAGTAAAATGTCATTATTGGATTTATTTGTTCTACTGGAAAATCTGTGCCAAAAGCAATTACTTTTGATTTTTCAAACAAATCAGCCCATGCGTATGAATATTTTGCCCTTTTTGTTCCTATTCTATCATTTAACCAATACATGTCACTAGTAGCGTGTGTTGGCTGAACAGATGGAATAATCTTAGGATTAAAGAGATCATAATCATCTGGATGTATTACCTGAGCATGCTCTATTCTCCATCTTGGGTCTCTATAGTCGTAGAGAGCATCTTTATATGCATTTAAAACTATTCTGTTAGCATTATCTCCAATAGCATGAGTATTCATCTGAAATCCTGTACCAGAAAGTTTAAATGCCAATGATCTAATAGAATCAAGAGAAGTTCTCATTAATCCATAATGATTTCTTCTATCTGAATATGAATCTATTAATGATGCTCCCCTAGACCCTAGCGCACCATCAGCGTATACTTTTACGGATCTTACATATAACTTTGGAGTTTTTAGAGGTCCATTCTCAATAAAGTAATCAACAGATTCTTTATTATTTTCAATCATTGCATAAATTCTTATATCAAGGACACCTTGCTTTTGAAGACTATCAATCAACATAATTTGATTTTTAGACATTCCCGCATCTGATATAGTAGTTAAACCATTTTCAAAACAAGCTTCTTGAGCTTCCAGTAGAGCCTTAACTGATTCTTCAATTGTTGGTTCAGGGATTATTTTATCAATTAAACGCATTGCATTATCAATAAGAACTCCAGTTAGTTTCCCTCTACTTTTAATAAACTCACCTCCTTCAACTTTAGAAGAACTAGAAATATTTGCAAGTTGCAAAGCTACATCATTAACTAAATATGCATGGCCATCAATTCTCCTAAGAACAACTGGTTTATTTGGAAAATATTCATTAAGAAGTTTGTTTGTCGGAAATGCTTTATTTAACCAATCATTTTGATCCCAACCGCGACCTATTATAAAATCAGATTCCATCTCAATATCAAATTTTTTAACCCTTTCAACAACATCTTTAAGACTTTTAGTATTAAACAGATCAACCTGATTTTTGGAATAACCTAAATTGTAAAAGTGTGCATGAGAATCAATAAAACCAGGATAAACAGGAAGACCTTGAGCATCAATGATATTATTTGATGAATATTTTTTTAATATCTCTTCTTCACCAACTTCAACAAAAAAACCATCCTTAATAGCAAAAGCTGAACTTTTATTAAAGTTTAGATCTGCTACATATACTTCTGCATTGTGGACTATTAGATCAACCTTTTTAGCACATGAAGATAAAATAAGGAGTAGTAAAAAGTAAAATTTTCTCATGATTTCCAAAAATAAGGAACAAATTTAAATTAATTGAAGTTTTTTTAATAATAAAAAACTAATAATAATTAACAATTTTTTTAAAAAAGAGTCTTTAGTTTATATTTACACAATTATTACCCATAAATGTCATTAGTTTTTATTAAAAGTTTAGATATTCAATTATCAGGAAAAGAAATTTTAACTGATATTAATCTTAATATTGAAAAAGGTGGAATGACATTCCTAATTGGTAAAACTGGTAGTGGAAAGACAACATTAATAAAATCATTCTATGGTGATATTTCAATAAATAGTTCAGAAAGATTTGAAATAGCAGGTTTTAATCTTAAAGAAATTAGAGATTACCAGATTCCATTTTTAAGAAGAAAAATTGGAATTGTTTTTCAAGACTTTAAATTACTAGATGATAGAAGTATATATAATAACTTAGAATTTGTTTTAAAAGCTACCGGCTGGTTAGATAATAAAAAGATCGAGGACAGAATACTTGAAGTTTTGAATATGGTTGGAGTTGAAATTAATTTAGACACCTATCCTTCTAAATTATCAGGAGGTGAACAACAAAGGGTTGCTATAGCGAGAGCGCTTTTAAATAATCCTGAGTTAATAATTGCTGATGAGCCTACTGGAAATCTTGATCCTGAGACAAGTGTAGAAATTATCTCATTATTTGAAAAGCTAAACAATCTTGGAATCACAATGATAATAGCAACCCATGATTATAATTTAGTTCTAAAATTACCGGGAAAAATATATAAATGTGAGAATAGAAAATTATTTGAAGTCGTTCGTAAATAGTTTCATTAAATATTAATTGTAATTTTGAAAAATGAATCTGAGTAATATACCAAAAGACAAATTCCTCTTAATTGCTGGACCTTGTGTTATTGAAAGTGATAAGATAGCTATTAAAATTGCTGAAAAACTTGTAGATATTACTTCAAAATTAAGTATCCCTTTAATTTTTAAAGGGAGTTATAAAAAAGCCAATAGAACTAAACTTGATAGCTTTACTGGCATTGGCGATATTAAAGCTTTAGAGATTTTAAAAAAAATAAATCAAGAATTTAAAATACCTGTTATAACTGATATCCATGAAAAAAATGAAGCTCAAGTTGCTTCTAAATATGTTGATGTTCTTCAAATACCCGCTTTTTTAGCAAGACAGACTGAATTATTAGTTGCAGCTGCAAAAACTGGCAAAACAGTAAACATAAAAAAAGGACAATTTATGAGCCCTGATAGTATGGAGTTTGCAGTAAATAAGGTAAAGGAATCTGGTAATGATAAAATAATGATTACTGAAAGAGGTACTCAATTTGGTTATAATGATTTAATTGTTGATTTCAGGAGTATACCTAAAATGAAAAAAATTGCTCCAACAATTCTTGATGTTACTCACTCAGTCCAGAAACCCAACCAAGATTCTGGAATAACTGGGGGTAACCCTGAATACATTGAATCCCTTGCCAGAGCTGGAATTGTGAATGATGTAGATGGTATTTTCCTAGAGACACACACTGATCCATCAAAATCTAAAAGTGATGGAGCTAATATGTTAAGTATCGAAAAATTAGAAAGTCTATTAAAGAATCTTCTTGAATTAAGGTCTACATCTTCTAAGCTTTAATTATCTAATTGTCATATATTTGCAAAACTTTAGTTACTTTGAAATATTGGGGTCGACCGGTTTTGACAGCAAGTTTAATAACTATGTTAGCAAGTCGAGCATTGAAAATGAACTCGTTAATATCATTTTCAAAATTTAAATGGCGAAAATAACTACGCTTTAGCTGCATAATTGACTGAATTATAGTAAGTCTTTGCAATATCCTAGCTAGGCTAGGAAGCTAGATGTCTCATGATAGCTCTTGTCAACTGATATCATATATGAGGCACCATATTCGTTGACATAGGTTTTTGTTTTCACTAACCAAAAACTAAAACTAACAGTGATAAGGAAAATATTTAGGTTGTCTAATACCTATATTTTTTCGAAAAATTAAAGTAGACTAAACTTGTAGAATGCATTTTTGTTCCTTGTTTGGACGCGGGTTCGATTCCCGCCGACTCCACAACTATATCCCGTAATTTATTATCAATTAATACTTTGCGGGATTTTTGATTTATATGTGGATAGAAACACCTACTCGAACGATTGCTACGCGTCGCGAAATAGGGTTTTAAATTTTACTCTTGGAGTTTGTGATTAAACCCTCCAAAATCAGCTAAATATTCATCTTTGGTCATCCGAAGACCAGTAGGTGCATAGGCTCCAATGTAATTTTTGGCGTCGTGGGTTATTACATGGGACCGGTTCGTTGCAAAACTAGGCATAGGAGCTTTATTTAATGAATAAGGAGCAGTCATTCCTCCTTTTGTTAAAAGGTTTCGATATATTAAATATCCTTTATTACCTGGTAAAGTCCAAGGCATAAAATTATATCCTGCAGTTTCTGCTTTTTCTCTTAGTTCGGGTATTTCATCAGCAATCACAAGAGTTACAAAGCCATCTTTATCTAGTTTGTACTGGGTATCGTAAATTCCATCAAAATTATTGGTAATGTTATCTCCTAGATTCATTGAAGAATAACGAACCTCGGCATTTTCAAATTCTGAACTATTTTTTGGAAAGGTTGGCACTTTCCACCTAATAACATAAACATCATCGTCATCGTAATTTAAAAAAGTACGCACATATTGGTTATCTTCATTTGGATAAAGGCCTGTTGGATCACCCCTATAAAAGCGAACTTTATTATCTATTTGTAAAGAATATGCAGCATCAATTCTGCCTATTACTTGTGGAGTTACCATTAATAAATTGCTTGTTTTGGGAATCGTTACAGACTCTTTTGAGTCTAAATCAAATACTTCAATCTTGGGTAAATCAACACCAGCAAGGTCTCCTCCAGCTGGAACGTAATACCTTAGTATTATGCCAATTTCTTCTTCGCCGTCTATAAATTTGAGCACATTATCGTTTGTGTCAAATTCAGAAACTGACTCAGGAACTACAAAAAGCGTATATATATTTTTATCTACTGAAGTTTCTTTTTCTTTATTTTTGAATGGATTTGCAGAACAATTTTCAGCTTTTATTTGTGTATCAAATATAGATGCAGTGGAATTTCTATCTTCTCCATAAACATTGTAACTAAAATATCTTGCCTCTGGAAATTCTCCTTGAATTTTAAACCCAACATTAGGAAAGTCGTTTTGATTAACAAGAACTGCCCAGTAATTTACATATTCATCTGGCCAAAAATCTACAGTTTGATCGTGTCCTAAATATTCTGCCCAATAGGCATCCGTTCCGTTTACTGGAGTTATATCACACTGTTTCGTTTTGTTGAATCCTGTGTCTAAAACAACTATTAAAAGAATTGCTAATACTATTAAAACAAAGAAGCCTTTTTTCATATACTATTTTTATTCATTGTGATTTTTATTTTTATACGCTAAAATCTTTGTAGTCTTTAGACGGATCGTAATCTATGTCGGTTTTTATTGAATGTAGCTCACTTCTTTTATCTTTTGATTTAATTAAAGGGAAAAATAATTGAACATACCATGGCTCTTTCATTTTATTCCATGCTCCAAATATTGTAGGGTATTTTCTAGTAATCTTAGCTGTTCCAAATAAAACATCCCAAAAAAATAATAAATTTCCATAGTTTCCATTTGGATTTGATACACCATCCTCAGAAGTTAATCCATGATGAGCATAATGAGTACAAGGAGTTGAAATAGTTCTTTCTACAATCCAAGCTAATGGATGTAAAAATTTATATTTATATAAAAATCTATCCCATTTTATTTCACTATGAGCTAGCAATATTACAGTAATTTTGATAGGAAGATAGTAGAGGAAAACTTCTGTCATTCCTAAGAATATTAGGATACCTGAAAACCATATTCCTGGCATAAAAGCGTAATATAAAAAAGCATTTCTATAGGTAACCAAAACACCCATTTCTTCTATAACATGATGAGGTCTATGAAGTTTCCACATAAATGCATTTTCATGTGAAAATCTATGCCATAAATACTGAGTAAGATCATCAAGGATTAAAAAAGCTAGAACATGCCATAAAAAAAATGAATTAATAAAAAAGTCTTCATAAATAGAAAACCATGAATCCATTATAAATATAACAAAAGCTAAAATAGCAGGTTGAATTAATGTTGGAAGGATAGTTAAACATACTAATTCAATAGTTAAATCATTTTTTGATCTTTTATCATTAAAATATAGGCCTCCAAAAGATTCTATAATTCCAAGAACTAATAGCAATATAACAGGAATTAATTTACTTATACTTTCTGGTTCCATCTTATTATAAAAATAGTAAAATATTAACCTTCACAAAACGATACCCACTCAGGTAGTGAAGTTTTTTTATATATTTATTAACTTAAAATATTAACTAAAACAATTTATAATGAAAAAATATCTATTAATTATTACTTTTTTTTTAGGGCTTTCAGTTAATGGACAGTATGCTATTATGTCTGCTGTTGATCTAAATGATGGTGCTGAAAATGATTACTTAAAACTTGAAAAGTTTTGGTCTGCTGTTCATAAAGAAGCTATAAACCAAGGGCTTCAGACTGGTTGGTCAGTTTGGAAAAGAACTCCTCAAGAAGGAGATGAAGCACAAAATAATGAGTATCTAATTTTTGACCTATTTAATTCAATGGAAACATTAGAAAATTATTTTGATGGAGAGGCATTAGCACAAAAGGTTTATAAAGGCAAGATGTCTAAAAGGGCTATTAAACGAATGATGGATGGAACTGGATCTGAAAGTAGAGAAAGAAGAAACTACACTATTAAAGTAGTTGACGCTACAATTAGAGCTGGTGAAGTTAAACCAGGAGATAAAGCGACACTTAATCTTATGAATAAAAAAACTGAGGATTTTGAAAATTATGAGACCAAG
>CAZNVN010000086.1:1449-6679 GCA_964576635.1 uncultured Rhodospirillaceae bacterium | reverse complement strand
CTTTATGTGGGGATGACAATTCGAGCGGTGACTATGGAATTCTTATAGATCAATACGGGAACGCTATTTCATCAGATGACAATATAAGAAGATATGGACTTATTAACAAAACCAACACGATGACTGTAAGTTGGGGCGGTGCTATACAAACAGATATTAAGGATACTTTTGGTAATTTAGAACATTCATTAATATTAGGATTATCTGCTGATAAAACACGAACTGCTTTTCATTCTAGAGGAGAACTGGGAGAATTAACATATGATAGGACTGTAAATAATATTAAAAACTCTGATGGAGGATTTATAACTTTAGAATCCGAATGGGAGCATACTGGAGCCAACGGAGGAAAAGAAGATAATTCAAAACGTGGAGATATAGGTCAGGCACATCTTAGGTCAAAAGTTGACTACTATGGCGCATTTATAACTGATACCATTGTACTATCAGATAAAACGGATTTAACAGTAGCTTCGAGAGCAAATTTAGCTTATGTAAAATTGTATGACCATTTAGTAACCTCTTATACAAGAAGTGAGACATTAGATGGCAGTCATAGATTTTTTAGAATAAATCCTGCTTTTGGAATAACGCATAAACATAATAGTAATAACATTTTTAGGTTTAGCTATAAAGAATCAAATAGAACTCCTGCCCCTATAGAACTTTCTTGTGCCTCAGCTAGTGCTCCTTGTCGACTGCCAAATGCTTTTGTAGCTGACCCTCCTCTTGAACAGGTTGTTTCAAAAGGTTTTGAGATTGGGGCAAGAGGCAGAATTAGTATATTAAACTATTCTGGATCCTGGGAATCAACTATTTATCATTATATGAATGAAGATGATATACTTTTTGTAAGTTCAGGAACAGGTCTCTCTTCTGGTTACTTTAAAAATTTTGGTGAAACAAAAAGAATGGGGTTAGAATTAAGCTATAATTCAGATATAAAAAATAAATTTGGCAAATTAGATTTTTTCACAAATTATTCATACCTTGAAGCAACATTTGAAACAGACCATACTCTTCCAGCAGCAAATCACCCAGCTGGCTCAAATGATGTGAAAAAGGGAGACACCATTCCTGGAATGCCAGAACATTCCATTAAGGCAGGAATAGGCCAACAATTTGGTGATAATTTAAGAATAGGCCTAAATATGAATGCTTCCTCTGGAGTCTATTTAAGAGGAGATGAATCTAATCAATTAAAAATGACTAACCCTTACGTTGTTTTCAATGCTAATGCAAGATGGAAACCCATATATAATATAGAATTTTATGGTAGAATAGATAATATTCTTAATTCTAAGTATGAAAATATGGGAGTTCTTGGAGAAGCTGACGCGGATGAAGTTAATGTTCCAATTTCGGAATTAGGAGACACTGGAAGTGGGACAGCAGTTGGAGTATTAGATCCTCGATTCTTATCCCCTGGGAGTCCCTTAAGTATATTTATAGGCGTAAAGGTCAGTTGGTAAACAACTTCTATCAAATATTAAAAATGGAGAAATATTATGGATATCGCAACTGAGAACTACGAAGTAATTGAACTCTTTTTTAAAGGGGGACCTATAATGTTTATTTTACTAGGGCTCTCCATCCTATCCTTAAACATAATACTTATAAAAGCATTTCAGTTTAGCAGATCTAAAATAAGGAACACCCTTTTATTAGAACCTGTGTACAAATTAATAAATAAAAAAGATTCAAAAAAGACTGGTGAAGCGTTAAGTAAAATAAAACATCCAGCTGCTAAAATAATAATGACAATATTAGATAATCCGAATAATTCTGCAGAAGATAATGAAAATGAGATATCACGCATTGGAGAAATAGAAATTAGAAAACTTGAGTTTTTACTGAAGCCATTGGAAGTAATCGCAAATCTTTCTCCACTATTAGGTTTATTAGGCACAGTCATAGGTATGATCAATGCCTTCTCTAGATTAGAATCTGCGGGCAGCAAAGTAGACCCATCTATATTGGCAGGTGGAATTTGGGAAGCCTTATTAACTACTGCATTTGGTTTAATAGTTGCTATTCCAGCATTAGCAGCATTCTACTGGTTAGATGGAAAGGTAGACCAAGTCAGAGAAGATATGCGACATGCTGCAATCAGAACGGGCAATCTCCTAAAATAGTTAAATGATAAAATCCATGAAGGTATTTGCTAAGAAAAATAAAAACATAGAGTTTAATATTGCTCCATTAATTGATATAGTCTTCCTTTTGCTTATATTTTTTATGCTGGCAAGTGAATTTACCGATTTTAAAACTATCGATATGGCTACGCCCATTAATAGTGATCGAGAAATTGAAAGTAGTGAACCACTTTTAGTTAAATTATCCTCAGATGGAAAAATCAAGATTAAAGAAGTATTAATTGATTTAAGTAGTCTTGAAAAAAAGGTTATCAATCTAAAAAAGAATCAGACTGATACTAAGGTAATTATTTCTACTCCAGAAAAAACTGAAATAAATTTATTAATGAAAGTGATGGATATTATTAGAATTGGTGGAATTGATAATATTGCATTGATTACTGAGTAAATAAAATGAATATATTAACAAAACAAAAAAAGAAAGCACGTTCCCCTAATTTAGTACCACTGATAAATATAGTATTCTTATTGCTTATATTTTTTATGCTTACAGGCACACTTAAGAGATCTGACATATTTGATATATCTCCTCCAGAATCCTTGACAGGAGCTGATGCTGAAGCACCTGAGCTGGTTTTATTGATTTCAAAATCGAATAAACTTGCATTAAATAACCAAAATATAGAACTTTCAGAACTTAATACGAAACTTTTAAATATTATTCAGGAATATCCTCTACAGGAAGTATTAATTAAAGCAGATGGCAAAGCAAACTCTGGAACATTATCTAAAGTAATTAATGTCATAAGGGAATCAGGCATTAAAAGAGCAGCAATAGTTACAAAAACTATAAATGTATCTGATTAAATGGTTATTGATATAAATTATTCTAATAGAATAGATTTCAAAATATTTTTTATAGGAGCAATTCTTGCTAGCCTTATGCATTTAATTGCTATCCCATTAATAGATCTCATTCCTAAAAGAGCGGTGGAAGAAGAAATAGAGCCTAGAATAATATTAGAACTTATAAAGAAAGTTGATACTATCAAACCTATTCCAGAACAAAATATTATAAAACCACAAATAAATAATAATTTACAAATAGAACAAATTATTAAGGAGATTTCTCCTCTACCAAAAATAGAAAAAGCTCAAAAACTTGATAAAAAATATATTACTCCAATACCTCAAAGTATTAACCAAACTATTGAAGATAAAATTACTATTCCAGTAAAACCTCGTAATAATAATATTAACAAAAATTTTACTGCTCCTATACCACAAGTTATGAACCAGAATATTGAGAATAAAATTACTATTCCGGTAAAACCTAAAAATAATAATTTAAATAAATTTATAACTCCAGTTTTACCTATAAAACCAAATATTATTGTTGAAGAGGTCTTAAAACCATTCGTTCTCGAACAGACCAGCACCAGATCAGGACCTAAAATTACTTCACCTACTAAACAAACATTATTCTTAGAAAACGTTCCTATTATTCAAGATAATTTGCCACCTTTACCTAAAAAAGTATCAATAACCGATGATGTAAGTGAAATAAATGGGAATATACTAAACGAATATAAAGAATCATTAGTAGCTAAAATTCAAAAGTTTGCCATCGAGAATTACCCTCAACGGTCACTAAATCTTGGAGAAGAAGGTACGGTAGAAATTATTTTTAAACTCAAAACTGATGGTAATTTAGATAATATAAAAATAGGTACTGCAACTATGGCTTCAGAGAGACTAATTAAAGCTGCTAAAAAGGCAGTAGAACAAAACGCACCCTATGATAGTAATCCAATTTTAGAGAAGAAAAATGAATTTTCTATATTAATAATATACAAAATTAATTAGTAAGGATATATAAAAACATATAGGCATATAAGTTTAAAAAGGATATTTTATGAAATTTATTATTTTTGCAATTTCTTTGCTTTTAATATCATTTAACTCTTTCGCTGAAGTTACAGAAGAAATGAAAAAGAGGGCTAGTGATGCTGGAGTTATTATTGAAAGAGATCATGATTCTAAGAGGACATATTTAGCGAACGATGTTTTAGCCCAAGACACAATTCAAAATATCCAAAAGGCCTATTATATGTATAGAGCTAGACTAGACATAGAAGCTGCGGAGTTATATCTAATTTCGGCTAAAAGAGGATATGAAATAGCTCAAGCAGAAATGGGAAAAATCTATCTACATGGTAAAGGTGTCGAACCAAATGTTATTGAAGCATATAAGTGGTTTGTATTAGCCGAAGACGAAACTTCAATTCGAAATGCAAAAATACTAAGCGAACTTATGACTAAAGAAGAACTAGACAAAGCAGAAGAGCAAATAAAGAATTTTATGGGTAGCTACAAGTAAGATGTTTGTAATTCAGAAAGTAATTCATCAACTTTCTTTTTAGACAATGTATCTAAATGTTATTTAGGTCCAATTTTTTATGCTTTTGATAAAAGTCCCTTAGAAAAACTCTTATTTTCCTTTTTTCCAATAAAACCAATCTATATTTTAATAATACTGTTCAATAGAATGTTTTATAAATATAACTTATACAGACTCATACTACTACAAGTTGTTTTATAACAACATACTTTAAGAAGATAAAAATATGAGAAACAAATATTTAATTTTATTTTTTGCATGTCTAGGAACTGCCCTCTTTACCCTCGACTTTGCTTTAATATCAGTTTCGTTACCAAAAATGATAGGTTCTTTTTCTGCTAGTAAAATTGAAATGGCCTGGGTAATAACTGTTTATTCAATATCAACAGCAGTCACAATTCCATGTTTAGGGTTTTTATCTGAAAGGTTTGGAAGAAAAAATATTTATATGCTGGGGATAATTGGGTTCTGCATATTTTCTTTCTTCTCAGCTCTATCTAGCAGCTTGGATCAAATACTCTTTTTTAGAACACTCCAAGGTTTATTCAGCGCTCCATTGGTAGCGCTTAGTCAATCTCTTATTCTTGATTCGTTCCCTTCAAAAGAAAGAGGCAAGGCTATGGCTTGGTGGACATTTGGTTTGCTAATTGGGCCCGTTAATGGGCCTATACTAGGTGGCTACTTGACTGAAGAATATGGATGGAGATGGATATTTTTAGTCAATATTCCTACA
>CAZNVN010000086.1:0-1439 GCA_964576635.1 uncultured Rhodospirillaceae bacterium | reverse complement strand
CTTATTAATATATTAAAAAAGATAAAATAAATAAAAATACTAGCTTTTCGTGGCTAGGCTTTATTCTTCTTGCTTTAGGAGCCGGCAGTTTGCAAATAGTTTTAGATAGAGGTCAAATTGAAGATTGGTTTTATTCAAATTTTATTGTCATACTTACAATATTGTCATTAGTTACTTTGTTAAGTTTTGTTTTTTTATTTTTTATAAATAAAAAAACTCTTTTTCCTAAAGAATTATTTCTTGATTCTAACTATTTAGGGGGATTAGTTTTTATATTTTTATTTGGAATAATGTTAGTTCCTCCTTTTATTTTGATTCCTGAATTTCTTTCAACACTTGGAAATTATCCTGTAGATCAAATTGGCATACTCCTAACTTTTAGTGGGATCGGAGGTATGTTAGGAACTCTATTGGCTGGCAGAGTTATTTCTAAGGGATTCCATAAAACTCTTATGGCAACAGGATTGTTGATTTATATGTTAGGAGCATTTCAAATGGTAACTTGGAACTCATCCGTATCTAGCTATGAAATTATTATTAATGGATTACTTAGAGGAGCGGGAATAGGTTCGTTTTATGTAGGACTAGCCACTGCGACTTATGCTTCACTTCCTCAAAATTTAAGGAATCATGGAGCTAGTCTTTTTCAATTTATTAGAAATTTTGGTTCAGCATTTTCTGTAGCGATTATAGCTATAGTATTAGACAGATATAAAAAAATTAATATTTCAGAACTAAGCTCAAGAATAAATTCGTCACAATCACAGGGAAACCTAGATACTTGGAACTTAGATGGATTAAATGCTAATACACTAGCATACATTCAAGTCATCACTCAAGAATCATTGATGATTTCTTTACTAAATACTTTTTTTATATTAGCTATAATCCCTATAGCATTTTTTCCATTTCTTTTATTATTTAAAAAAATTTAATTATAAGCAATTAGTATGGCTGAAAAAGACATTCCAACTAACATAAACAAATACCCTCATAAATTTTTTGAGCATGTAAGATGGGGAGATACTGATGGTTACCAGCACGTTAATAATGTTTCTATAAGCAGATATTTTGAAAGCGCTAGAGTCAGTATAATTCGAGATATAGAGAGCAAAGAATTTAGCCTTGTAATCGTTAATTTTACAATAAATTATTATTCACAAATATTTTACCCAAATAAAATTATAATCGGTAGCTTTATATCAAAAATAGGAGGCAGTTCTATAACAATCATTCAGGCTTTATTTATAAAAAATAAATGCAAATCTACTGCTAAGAGTATTATGGCATATGCAGATCTAAAGAATGAAAAAGCACAAAAAATTCCAGAAGATTTAAAATTTAAACTAAGGGAATCTAATATATATGGGGCGAGTGACGAGACTTGAACCCGCGACCCCCGGTACCACAAACCGGTGCTCTAACCAACTGAGCTACAC
>CAZNVN010000085.1:0-6783 GCA_964576635.1 uncultured Rhodospirillaceae bacterium | reverse complement strand
GTTTTGAAATAGACATGTCTAAGTATCCTCTTATAAAAGGTATTTATGATAGGTGTATGGAAAATGAATATTTCGTAAAAGCGCTACCTAAAAATCAGCCAGATGCAGAGTAATTTATATTATTGATTTTTTAGAGATTTTTCAAAAAGAACATGTATTCTAGACCAATGTTTCTCGGCAGCATTTTTGTTGTAGGTGTGTCTATCTGGAAAAGCAAAACCATGTTCGGTTCCCTGGTAAACCTCCATCCTAAATTTTTTAGTATGCTTTTCAAAATGCTTATTAATATTTTTAAGTTTTTCTTCATCTACCCAAGTGTCGTGTTGAGCAAAACCTAGATAAAGATCAGCTGAAATATAGTTAGCAAGCAAATGAGGAGAATCTGGAGTTTCAGTTAATATTTTTACCCCATAAAAAGAAGCGGCAGCACATATTTTATCGGAATAGTTTGCTGCAACAGTAACTATATATTGCCCGCTCATGCAATATCCTACTATTCCGTACGAACTTCCTTTTACTTTTTTACTGTTATCCAAGTATTCAATTATATATTTACTATCATCATTTACTAATTCATTTGTAGTATCATCCATAGTTTTAATCATACTATGAAAGTGGTTCTTATCTTCTCTGATTTTAGAAAAAGTAAATGGATATGATCCTTCCTTTCCTACCCTATAAAAAAGGTTGGGGAGAATTACTAAATAACCTGTACTAGCTAGTCTTCTTGCCATGTCTCGGAGTTCTTCTCTGATAGCAGGCGCATCCATGTATATTATCGCAGCGTTAAATGGTCCCCCTTCATCTGGATAGACTACAAAGCAGTCAAGCAAACCATCTTTTGTTTTTATATTTACAAATTCTTCTTTCATGATTACCTCATATATAGTTTCTTTAACGTTTTATACTATTTTGTTGCTCAGATAGAATAAGTGGCGTGCCCCATTATATTTTTTGCTTTATAAGGTTTTTCTAGTCGTAAAGTTTGCTCTTCATTTAATTTTAAAGTTAAGGAGTTTAGTAATCCTTTTAACTGTTGCTTTGTTCCTGGTCCAACTACTGGGCAAGTAATTCCTTGTTTGTTTGATAGCCAAGATAATGCTATTTCAACTGGATGTCTTTCAATTTCCTTAGATAGATCAAGCAACACATCTAAGGTTTCAAAGTCAGCATCGGTGTAGTAATAATTATCTGCTAGATCATCGTTTTTAGCTCTAGCCGTATCACCGCCCCCTTTTTTATGTCTATTCCCAGCGAGAAATCCTCTAGCTAAAGGACTCCAAGGTGTTATGGCAAGTCCATCATGAATACATAATGGAATCATCTCTCTTTCCTCTTCTCTATATATTAAATTATAGTGATTTTGCATAGAAACGAATTGTGTCCAGCCATTTATCTTTGCTGTTTCTTGGGCTTTTGCTAGTTCCCAAGCATACATGCTAGATGCTCCTATATATCTAGCTTTTCCACTTTTTACTATATCATGTAGAGCTTCCATGGTTTCTTCGATAGATGTTTCATAATCCCAGCGATGTATAATATACAAATCTACATAGTCCATTTTAAGACGCTTTAAAGAGGAATCAATTGCACTCATTATATATTTTCGGGACAATCCCTTCATGTTAGGTCCTGTTCCCATTGGATTATAAACTTTTGTTGCTAATACTATTTCATCCCTCTTACTCATTGAGTTTAGAAGTTCTCCAGTAACTTCTTCACATGATCCATTAGAATAAATATCGGCAGTGTCAAAAAAGTTTATTCCGGAGTCCAAAGCTTCCTGAAATACTATTTTGGCTTCATCTTTTCCTTGGGCATAGTTTCTCCAACCTGATTCCATCGCAAACATCATTGTTCCAAAGCAGAGTTTAGACACTTTCATCCCAGTAGAACCAAATCGAATATAATCCATTTTTCCTCCCTTAAAAAAATAGTAATACACAAAATAGTTTATTTTATTGTACTTGTGTATTCCTGTTTACATATGCCACAAGGAAACATTTAAATCAATATGGGCAGAAGGTGAAAGAAATAAATTACCTAAAAAAACCTCGCAACCAATCTTTTTTATCTATAATATCCATATCAAACTGAAAGATAAAAAAAATGACAAAAAAAACAGCTTTAATAACAGGTATTACGGGACAAGATGGTTCTTATCTAGCTAAATTTCTTATAGAAAAGGGATATATAGTTCACGGGATTAAGAGACGTTCTTCGTCTTTTAACACCAGCAGAATAGATCAGCTTTACAAAGATCCACATACTGAAGGAGTAGATTTTTTTTTACATTATGGAGACATGACTGATGCTTCAAATCTCATCAACTTGGTTAAGAAAACTGATCCTGATGAAATTTATAATCTAGCAGCCCAAAGTCATGTACAGGTTAGCTTTGAAACTCCAGAGTATACAGCTAATGCTGACGCTATTGGTCCTTTAAGGTTACTTGAAGCTATTCGTTTATTAAATTTGAAAGACAAAGTCAGGTTTTATCAAGCTTCTACTTCAGAATTATATGGAGATGCCTTGGAAAGTCCTCAAAACGAAAATACGCCTTTTAACCCTAGATCTCCTTATGCTGCAGCTAAACTATATGCATATTGGATTACAGTGAATTATAGATTGGCTTATAGTATTTATGCTTCAAATGGAATTTTATTTAATCATGAAAGTCCGGTGAGGGGAGAAACTTTTGTTTCGAGAAAAATCACGCGAGCAGTCGCTGCAATTAAAATGGGATTACAGGAAAAATTATATATTGGCAATCTTGATGCAGTTAGAGATTGGGGTCATGCAAAAGATTATGTCGAGGGGATGTGGTTAATATTACAACAGGAAAAACCAGACGACTATGTTTTAGCTAGTGGAGAATCTCATTCAGTAAGAGAGTTTATAGAATGTGCTTTTTCTGAAATTGGAGAAAGAATAGAATGGAGAGGAAAAGGTATTAAAGAAGTTGGGTTTGGAATAAAAGCTAATAAAATTTTGATAGAAGTTGACAGTCGTTATTTTAGACCTACAGAAGTTAATGCTCTATTGGGAGATGCCACAAAAGCAAAGAAGAATCTTGGTTGGCAAGCCACTACTAAGTTTAGAGACCTAGTCAAAGAGATGGTTAGCGAAGACCTTAAGATTATTGATATTGAAAAAGGAACTAGGAATTTTGGAATAGATGATTGAGTTTAATCATAAACAAGCATTTTCTTTAGAAGGAAGACGGGTCTATGTTGCAGGCCATAATGGGATGGTAGGAAGTGCATTGTTAAGGCGTTTATCTAAGGAAAAGTGTGAAGTTTTATCAGTAGATAGAAAACAATTGGATTTAAAAGACAGTAAGGCTGTAAATGAATGGTTTAAAATGAATAAACCGGAAGTTGTTTTTTTTGCTGCAGCTCTTGTTGGAGGAATTTATGCCAATAAAACTTATCCTGTAGATTTTTTACTTGATAATTTATCAATACAAAATTCTGTGATGGCTGCATCATTCGATAATGAAGTTAAAAAGCTTATGTTTTTAGGATCTAGCTGTATTTATCCAAGAGATGCTAAGCAACCACTTAAGGAAGAATCTCTGCTGACGGGTGAACTTGAGAAAACTAATGAAGCTTATGCAATTGCAAAAATTGCGGGACTAAAACTTTGTCAATCATATAGGAGACAATATGGGGCAGATTATATTGCTGTTATGCCCACGAATTTATATGGTCCTACCGAAGACAATCATTCTAAAAATAGCCATGTAGTTGCAGCTTTGATAGCAAGGTTTCATGAAGCAATTCAATTAGGAAGAGATAAAATAGTTTTATGGGGTACCGGCAAACCCCTTCGGGAGTTCTTACATGTAGATGATTTGGCAGATGGTCTTGTTTTTGCTATGAAAAATTATAGTGAGGAGCAACATATTAATTTGGGGACAGGAAAAGAAATATCTATAAATGATTTTGCTAATCTTATGAAAGAAATTTCAGGATGGTCTGGAGTTATTGAGTATGATCAATCTTACCCTGATGGAACTCCTCGAAAGGTGATGGATGTAAGTAAAATGACTTCTCTTGGCTGGAAAGCTAAGATAGAATTAAAGGAGGGATTAAAGCAAACTTTTGAGTGGTATTCAAAGCACGAGGCTCCATCCAAGATGAAAGCAAAGCATTAATATCTAGAAATTGTTTTTTATTTTATCTCTATAAGGTTTTCTGCACCATTATTATATGGAGAATTAACCCTAATACTAACTTTATGAAATTTGATTTGATCAGTAGCTGGCGATGTATATCTATGGTTTTTGGAAATCCAACTGTCAAAGTCATGTTCTTCCAATAAAACCGGTTGTCTATGGTGAATAAAAGAAATATTTTTATAGCTTTCTCTTGTTACTATACAACAACCAGAAGAGGAATTGTATAACCCTCCAAAATACATTAAGTCCCTTTCAAAATAATGGAAGTAAGGTGTTTTAGAATTATTCGTTCGCATCCATTCATAATAACCATCCGCAACGAATATACATCTCTCTGTATTTTTAAATGATGGTTTTTCGTGAAGAGTTTCACTTCTTGCATTAATGATATTCAGGGGTTGTTTTGCCCACGTTGGAGAATAATTCCATTTCATCTTTGCGGGTTTAAGATTTTTATCAAGAACAAGTACATTAGTTGAAGGTGCAATATTAAAACTTGGTTTTATTTCTATACCAAATTTCTCTTCAACTTTTTTATCTGATGATAATGTAAATCTTCCACACATAATAATTTAAGTAATCTTAATTTTAGGTTTTATGCCTAAGAGCTTTGTCATTTCTATAAACTTACGTAGTTTCTGTTCTTGATAATTTTTGATATCAATGTTTTTCCAATCCATAAAACCACTTTTGGTAGAAATCCCTAGATTATTTTTATTTACATGTTGTTTTATTATATTTGGTGCTGTAAATCTCTTATCTTTCATAGATTTAGTCATGTAATCGCTTGCATTATTAAGGGTGTCTACTCCTCCCCAATCAATAAACTCCAATAATCCTAATACTGCAAATCTTAGACCAAAACCATAGATAACTGATTTATCGATATCTTCGGAAGAAGCTATCTTTTCTTGATATATTCTTGCTGCTTCATTCATAGCAAGTGTTTGTATTCTGGGTACTATATAGCCGGGAGATGGACTGCATTTGATTGGAATTTTTCCTATAGATTTAAACAATTTGAAAATTTTATTAATGTTTTTTATATTAGTATCTTTAGCGGGTGAAATTTCAATTAAAGGCATAAGGTAAGGTGGGTTAAGCCAATGAGCATTAAGAAATCGTTCTGGGAATTTTACAAACTGCGATAATTCATTACTCAAGATAGTTGAAGTTGTGGAAGAGATAATAGTCTTTTTATTTGTTGCATTTCCCAACAATTCAAGAATATGTTTTTTAATTTTTAATTTTTCTGGGACACATTCAAAAATAACATCTGCAGAATTTAAATTTTTATAAAATTTGGAGTATTTAAGAACAGTTATTTTTTTTAAAATACCTTTTATATGTAATTTTTTTATTAAATCTATTTTGTGTAAAATATTTAATGTTTCATATAAATCTTTTTGGGTTTGGTCTAGCAGTGCTAGAAATTTTATTGGTGGTCTCGTTTTTGCATCTAATAAGTGCACAGAGTATCCAGCTAACGCATATGTTAGTGCTATGCCTTGTCCCATTCTGCCGCAGCCAACAATAACAATATTCATCTGCCACCATTCAATTTATTTTTTAGCTCCGTTACACTGAAATTATTTATATTAAGATTAGTGAGTGTTCTTCCAGTTCTTTTAATATTTTCTCCTAATAATATTGAACTTATATCTAATAAACTAGATGTTATGGGGACTTCTATTTTTAGCCACTCGGCAACAGAATACAGGAAAGATAATCCTATTTTAATATCTTCCATCATATATCTGTGCTTATTTAAATCTATATGTTCTCTCCAATTTTTTGAAATTTTTATATCTTTCTGAGCCGAAGTTCCGTACATCCATTCTGTACCTTTATTATCATAATAGTCGGCTAGAGGGAAATGTGGAGGTTTATAACGTAATTTTTTTCTTAAGTTCATTCTTTCCGAATCTAAGGCATTGATTATTTTTTTGATGCTCGTTTGCGTTCCTTCATTATGGATGTCCCATGTAGAAAAATGTTCGAGGGGACCAGCATTCATAATTATTAATGGAGGATGAATTATAGGGCCTGCATTCATTAAAGCTGCTGATAGAATATCTCCACAGTATTCTATAGACGGATAAATAGCCTTAAGTGTTTTAATGACGTGTGTGGATTTTTTTTTGGGTTAAACGCCTGTTGGTAGGCTTTTTTCTCTTTTCGTTTTGGTAATCGTATTGTTATTTTTCTTTCTGGTTAAGTATGGTAATGTTCCTGTATTTTAAAAATATTTGTTTTTTTTTTTTTTTATTATGTGCCTCATTTGCAAAAATCCAAGATCCAAAACTACCTGGGGGTAGAAAAATGATTTGCTCCTCACTTAACAGCGAACTGATTTTTTTCGAAATTTCTTTTTGAGCAAATGCAGGCAATAAAATTAAAATAATTTTAACATTTTTTATAGCTTCTTCTATTGTCTCGCATACTTTGTGTATTTTAACTTTATTTTTACCGTTATAGTCTTCGATCACCATAGTATTATTTTTTTTGGCGAGTTCTTTTGTGTTTTTAATTGAACGTTGCCAAAAATGAATTTTGTGACCATGAAGTGTTAAATCTGCAGCAGCAGCGTAACCTCCATT
>CAZNVN010000084.1:0-6877 GCA_964576635.1 uncultured Rhodospirillaceae bacterium | reverse complement strand
AGACCCCCACTGGCTCCATTCAGCTCCTATGTTTCATATAGCAGACGTTACAGGCGCCATCGCTATTACCCATATTGCAGGTCTACACCACTTTTTTCCTTGTTTTTCCCCGGAAGGAGTATTAACAGGTATTCAGGAGTATTCTATTACAGATACTCTTTTAGTTCCAACTATGATTAATATGCTAGTGCATCATCCAGATATAAATAAATATGATCTATCTAGTTTAAGACAGATTACTTATGGGGCATCACCAATGCCTGAATCCGTTATAATAAAAGCTATGGAAGTAATACCAGAATGTCACTTTTGCCATGCCTATGGTATGACTGAATGTTCACCTTTATTAACTTGTGCAGGCCCTGATTGTCATGTGTTTGAAGGACCTAAAGCAAATTTATATAAATCTACAGGGATATCTGTTCCAGGAGTAGAAATTAAAATTATTGATGAAAATGATAATGAGCTTCCTAGAGGAAAAGTAGGGGAAGTTGCTGCAAGAGGACCAAATGTAATGCTAGGTTATTGGCGTCAAAAAGAATTAACAGAAAAGGCCTTATTAAATGGTTGGATGCATACAGGTGATGGAGGATATATGAATGAAGATGGATATGTTTATATAGTAGATCGAGTAAAAGATATGATAATTTCTGGAGGAGAAAATATATACTCTGCAGAAGTAGAAAATGCCATTTATCAACTTGAAGGTGTGGTTGAATGTGCTGTAATCGGTATTCCAGATGAACAATGGGGAGAAACAGTTCATGCTATAGTAAGAAAACAACCCGAATCTAAAATTAGCGAAGAAAATGTGATTACTCACAGCAAAAGTTTAATAGCTGGATTTAAGTGTCCTAAATCTGTCTCTTTCAGAGACGATCCTATGCCTTTATCAGGAGCAGGAAAAATACTTAAAACTAAACTTAGAGAACCATTCTGGAAAGGACACGATAAACAAGTTAGTTAAACTAATGAGGAGAGTTAAACAGTTTAAAAGAAAACTCAGTTAAGTTTTATTCAGAATTTGCTAAAATCCGTCTCATAGATCTCAATACTGGCTTTTCTATTAGTTTACCATCTATCACAACTAATCCTCCATCTGCTTTTTCAAATGCATCTATTACTTTTTCTGCATACCTAATTTCCTCAGTGGAGGGAGAGAATAATTCATTGATTATAGGTATTTGCTTAGGATGAATAGTACCTTTACCAGAAAAACCTAAATTCTTGGATAGAAGCGCCTCTTTTTTCATACCCTCTAAATCATTTAAGTCTAAAAAAGGTACATCTATAGCTTCAATTCCTGCCCCAGATGCAGCGTGGACAACTCTTGATCTGGCATATAATAGAGAATACCAATCACCATTACATCCTAGATCCGCACTCATATCAACTCCTCCAAAAAATAATGAGCTAACACAACTGCTACATTGAGCAATCTCCCATGCTAATTCTAAGGCTTGATTGGTCTCTATAATGATATGAAGCTTTACGGCAGTTTTTAATTTTAAAATCTGTTTTTCCAAAATTACTATTTCTTCAGGGTGTTGTATTTTGGGTAGCATTAGAGAGGAAGGAAGATTTTTATTATTTAGTATTGCTTGAATATCTTTTCTACCATCATCACTTTGTAATTCATTAATACGAACAATGGTTTCAACATCCTTAGCATAGATAGCTTTATCGAACAATTTTATAACGTTATTTCTTGATAGAGCTTTATGTTCAGGAGCAATAGCATCTTCCAAATCAATGCAAACCATATCAGAGCCTGATTTTAATGCTTTGGGGAGCATTTCCGGTTTATTACCCGGACAGAAAATAAAACTACGCCTCCTTTGAATATCAACGTCATTAGGCATATTGTATGTCCTTATTCTTTTCGCTAATGGTAACTAGGTTAACATATCGTTCCAAATCGCATTTGCCCAATCCCAGGCATTATCTTTAATAATGCTAGAACTTTTAGGAGACAAACCCGAGGCTCCCTTAACTACTGCGATTCTTTTAAGACTCTCATCATAATGATAGACAGCACTTACAGAAATCCCTTCCTCAGAAGAGATTAAACTAAAACAAGTATTAATCATAGATGGTGGTAGCTTATAAAATCCATACAGTTCTGAAACTATTGCTAATCCACAGACCTTCCCCATAGAATTTGCTACATATCCGGATTTAGGAACTTTCCCTACACTAATTTGTGATGTTGAATCTCCAATTATAAAAACATCCTTTGCTATAGTAGAACTAAAATCGTAAGCATTTACGGAAGCCCATAATTCTTTTTCCTTAATTAATCCGGCATCTACAAGTAATTTAGGAGCTTTCTGCGGTGGAATTAAGTTTACTACATCACTCTTTACATCATCAAAATCAGTAATTAATTTATTCTCATTAGCACTTATTTCTACTACTTTCGAGTCTGGTCTATACTCAATAATATCTTTATACTTATCATCCCAAGCTTTTTTAAATAATTTTCCCTTAGATACTATCTTTTGGTTAGCATCTAGCACTATTAGCTTTGATTTTGGTTTATTCTCTTTAATATAAGAGGCAATTAAAGAAATTCTTTCGTATGGCCCTGGTGGACATCTATAAGGACTTAGAGGTATGGATATTGCAACTACTCCACCATTAGGCATATTTTTAATATTTTTTGCCAATAATGCAGTCTCTTTTCCAGCTTTCCAAGCAGCAGGAAATACATCCGCATAACTGGAATCCCAGTTTTCTATTGAAGAATAATCTAGCTCAACACCAGGAGAAACAACCAATTTATCATAATTAACTGTGTTGTTATCAGTTACAACTACTTTCTTTTTTGTATCAATGTGAGAAACATTATCGTGTAAAAACTTAATACCATATATTCTTGTTAATTTTGTATAACTAAATGTTATATCATCCATTGTTTTAATTTGTCCTATAACCCAATTTGATATAGGACACGAACGAAACACTTTCTCTTTTTCTATAATTAAAACATCTACTTCAGGGCTCAGTAATTTTATCGTTTTTGCTGCACTCAGACCTCCCCATCCTCCGCCTATAATAACAACTTTCCCTGGGGATTTAGCATTAGAGCTCACTATATTAGCAAACGGCAATAGTCCGGATAATGAAGCTGAATATAGTAATCTTGATAAAAATAGACGCCTGTTCATTTACAGCTCCTAATAGAGTACGTGGAAGAAAAATAACTAGATAGCTTTTTCAACTCACTATCACTATAACCCTTTGCTATGATATGCATCAAATAATTGTCTCTTACTCCAAGTTTATAATCCACCAAAGCAGAAAGGATATATTCTTCTTCTAATCCACATAAAGAAGGTATGCTAGAATCTTTTTTAACACTGTGACAACCAGAACAAGGTAAAGCAATTCTATATGAATCTAAATCATCATCAGAAGTAGAATAATTATTATTAAAAATAAATAAAAACAATATGTTAATAGATATAATTAATTTTAAAAAATAATTTATTTTGTTCATAATATAATACTTCCTGATATGCAATTTATCATTTAACCACAATGCTCCTAAACTGCATTAAAGTTAATTATTTGTACCTCCTATATAATAAATAAATACTCTAGCTTCTATGCTCTCTCTAGGAGGATCAGAATCTTTTTGTTCTGGTAATGAAAAAGAACCATGTGGAGTATATCTCGCCCTGCCATCATTCAAAGTATCCCAACCTTTTAAAAGTAATACTTCATTATCGGCCATTAGAGATACCCACTTCCATTTTTGTTTATCTGAGTACAATAGATGGTAAATCTCCCCTACTCTATCATAAAATATTTGGTCTGTAGCAACCAAATCTTCTTTTGGTATAGTACTTGCATCTGCAAACGCTATGGGTGATCTTTTAACAGGACCGTTTATGGGTCGCCATACATTTAGTTGTACTATACGACCACCTGAATCTAAAATTTTATTGTATTTTTCCTTTCCTAGAATCTCAATAGCTCTTTTAGGACCAGAATAGTCAGTATAATCGATATGCACTCTATCAGCAGGAAGTCTAAGTCCATCTGCATTTTTAGCTCCCGCTTTATTGTCTGATCTTCTAGTATAATCAAATACTTCTGCTCCATCTGCTCCAGTTATGTCTATGAGTAAATTTTTTAATTCATCAGTATATTCATTATGTATTTGATTATCATCGTGTAGATCCCTCACTTTAGTCTCATGTTGCAATAATTCAAATCCGTTACTATCAATTGTAAATTTTTCAATATTGTTTTCTGATCTTAAATCTTGTATATCGATAGATTTCCACTCTGTTTTAAAATAAATTTTAGGAATATCTCCAGTTAACGCAGAGCTTTCAAAATAAGGCTTACTATTTTGGGATACTACAAATTTTAGATTAACTTTTATTTTGTCTTGCATTTTTCTTTCCTACAAACACTCTTTTTTAATTATAATCTTTATTATTTGAATTATTGATATCATTATTTTTTATAGTAAGTTTTTTATTTACATGATTTTTTATACACTCATTATAATGTTCAGAAGCAGTGCTAGAATGTGTTTTCAAGCATTGTTGCTTAATATCATCTATATCTAGTGGACCAGAATAGGCTATATTAAAAACAAATAGAAATATAAAAATAAAAATAACTCGCATTACACAATCTCAAATAAAACTTTTATAACTATAAATTTAACTTAAATATTAAATAATGTTAATAATTATATATTTAACGGTGAATATAATGGACTTTAAGTACACTAAAAGCCAATTAGACATCTTAAACACTTTATCATCTACTTTAAAAGGTTTTGATGATAATTATTGGTTAAAGTGCGACAATGATGGAAGTTTTCCTGAGAAATTTTTTCAATCTATGGCCAAAGGTGGGTGGTTAGGAATAAGTTTGCCAGAAAAATTTGGTGGGAGTAATTTAGGAATCACTGAAGCAGCTTTAATAATGATGTCTATTGCAAAGAAAGGCGGTATGACTGCTGCTTCTTCCATCCATATGAATATATTTGGCCCAAGTTCATTAGTAAAATACGGTGATGAAAAACAAAAACAAGAATGGTTACCAAAAATAATTTCAGGACAAACAAAAATGTGTTTTGCTGTTACAGAACCTGATTCGGGATTAGATACTTCTAGGTTAAAAACTACAGCAAAAAGAACCGGAGACTATTTCACAATTAATGGAAGAAAAATTTGGACATCAACAGCACAAGTAGCAAAAAAAATTATGATCTTGGCAAGAACGTCTCCACGTAAAGATAAAAACTCCACTGATGGACTAAGTTTATTTTATACTGACTTTAATCACGATAAAATAGAAACTAAAATTATTAGCAAAATGGGAAGAAAAGCTGTGGATAGTAACATGTTGTTTATTGATGATTTGAAGATACCAGCTAATCATTTATTAGGCGAAGAAGGCAAAGGATTTAAATATATACTTGATAGCCTCAATCCAGAAAGAATATTAGTCGCAGCAGAGGCGATAGGAATGGCTGAAAGTGCATTGGATAGAGCTGTTAGTTATGCAAAAGAAAGAGAAGTTTTTAATGCACCAATAGGAAAGAATCAAAGTATTCAACACCCATTAGCAGCAGGATGGGCTCAATTAGAAGCAACAAAGCTTATGATGCTTAAAGCAGCTAGTTTATACGATTCTAAACTTCCTTGCGGCTCTGAAGCAAATGCTGCAAAGTACCTAGCAGCCGAAGTTGGTATGGAAATATGTAAACATGCAATAGCTACTCACGGAGGAATGGGATACGCAAAAGAATATCATGTAGAGAGACTATTTAGGGAAATGATGATTCCATACTTAGCCCCCATAAGCCAACAACTGATTCTTTGTTACTTAGCTGAACGAACTCTAGGACTACCTAAATCTTACTAATAATTTTTTCTTTAAGGGAGTCAACATGAAAAGAAGAAGTTTTATCAAAAAAGCCACTGGAGCTGGAATAGTTTTGACTACATCCACTTTGTCTGCTCCTGCCATAGCCAAAGGAAAAATTAAATGGAAAATGGTAACATGTTGGCCTAAAAATTTTCCAGCTCTAGGAACAGGAGTAAAAAGAATTGTAGATTCTATTTATGCTATGTCGGATGGAAGACTAGATATAAAAATATATGGTGCAGGAGAGCTTGTTCCAGCATTTGAAGTATTTGATGCTGTTAGAGAAGGAACAGCTGAGATGGGACATGATGCTCCCTACTACTGGATTGCAAAACACCCTGCCATGCCATTTATTACAACTCTCCCTGGAGGACTGACACTTCAAGAGCATGCTGCATGGATTTATTTTGGGGGTGGACAAGCTTTATGGGATGAACTTTATGCAAAATTTGGTTTAAAAGGATTTTTAGCTGGAGCTGGAGGATGTAACGTAGGTGGATGGTTTCAAAAAGAAATTAAAAGTTTAGAAGATTTAAAAGGACTAAGAATGCGTATACCTGGCTTAGGAGGAGAAATGTTGTCAAGAATTGGGGGTGTACCTGTAAACATGCCTGGAGGTGAGATACTTCCAGCTTTACAATCGGGCGTGCTAGATGCTGCAGAATGGGTTGCGCCTTATAATGATATGGCATTTGGTTTTCACAAAATAGCCAAATATTACTATGCTCCTGGTATACAAGAACCAGGATCAGCATTAGCATTAACACTAAATTTATCAGCTTATAATGATTTACCTAATGATTTACAAAACATTATAAAAAATGCTGCTGAAAACGAAGCTTTTAGAATGCTAAGTGAGATGACAGCAGGGAATGCAGAAGCTCTTCAAGTTCTTGTAAATAAACATAACGTTAAATTGAGAAGCTTTCCTGATGATGTTATGGAAGCTATGTTTAAAGCAGCAAAAGAAATGATGGAA
>CAZNVN010000083.1:1871-6924 GCA_964576635.1 uncultured Rhodospirillaceae bacterium | reverse complement strand
ATTTCAGATGTAAAATTACTAGAAAAATCTGGAGGAAAATCAGGAAAATTTAAGAGAAAATGATAACAGTAAAGGAAGCGCAAAATAGAATTATTTCAAATAAAATTTTATTGAATACTGAAACAATTAAAGTAAAAGATTCTTTAGGCCGAGTTACTTGCAACAATATTAAGTCAAAAGTATTTAACCCTCCAAATGACGTATCTGCTATGGATGGATACGCATTAAAATTTAAAGATGCTATTAAAATAAAATCTAACCAAATAAACATAGTCGGAGAATCTTCAGCGGGAAAACCCTATAAAAAAAGTATAAAAGATAGTCAATGTATTAAAATTTCTACGGGCGCGACAATTCCTAACGGAGTAAATTGTATTTTACTCAAAGAAAAGATTAAAGAAACTAATGGCAAAATTTTTTATATTAATCAAAATATAAAGAAAGGTGAATACATAAGAAAAAAAGGATTAAATTTTAACAAAAACGATTTATTGATAAGAAAAAATCATATTATTACCTCTAGAGATATTGGCATCATTACATCAGCAAATTATTCAAATATTAAAGTTTATAAAAAGCCTATTGTTTCCTTTTTATCTACAGGAAATGAGCTGAGAAACGCTGGCAAAAGAATTGGTAATTCTGTAATTATTTCTTCTAATAGTTCAACTTTAGGATCATTGATTAAAAGTGCAGGTGGAAAGTTTATTGACCTCGGTATAGCCAAAGATAATAAAGCATCTTTAAAACTTAAAATATTAAAGTCTAAGGGTTCCAACATTTTATTAACTTCAGGTGGAATATCGGTCGGAGAACATGACCTAGTCCAATCTACACTGATAGAATTAGGCATGAAGGTTATTTTCTGGAAAATTGCTATGAAACCTGGAAAACCACTAATGTTTGGAAAATTAAATAACATGTTAGTTTTGTGTTTTCCTGGGAATCCAGTTTCAACCTTCGTGGGATCTATTATCTTTCTATTACCTTTAATAAATTCTCTTCTTAATATAAATAGTAAACTTCCAATTACAGAAGCTGTTTTATCTAGAGATCTAAAGAAAAATGATGCAAGAGAAGAGTATATGAGAACAAAACTATCTTATTCAAGAAATAATGAGATTATAGCACGTCCATATTTGAGGCAAGATAGCTCAATGTCATACTATTTAGCCAAATCTGATGGACTAATTATTAGAAAACCCTATGATAGGGCTTTAAAGGCAGGAAAAAAAGTTCTAGTAATTCCCTTCTCAAAAATATCTCACACATTATAAATACCTTAATACTTGACCAAACAATAATTATTAGATTACTATGTTTACGTTTTGTTCTATTTAATCAAAGGATAAGTTATGTTAACTGTAAAACAAAAGGAACTTTTGGAGTATGTAAGCGATTTTATAAATTCAAATAAAGTATCTCCATCTTATGACGAAATCAGAGAAGCAATGAATTTAAAATCAAAATCAGGAATTCACAGAATTGTTTTGGCACTTGAAGAAAGAGGATTTATTAGAAAATTAGCTAATCGAGCTAGAGCTATAGAAGTTTTAAAAAATCCTAACAAAATAAGTAATCATACCACTTCTGTTGATAATAGTTCAGAAATACCTCTTTGTGGTAAAATTGCCGCTGGAACCCCTATTGAGGCAATATCTAACATAGAAAAGATGATCAAAGTACCTAAAGAAATTGTAGGTAATTCAGAATGCTTTGCTTTAAAAGTTTCAGGGGACTCTATGACAGATGTAGGAATAATTAACAATGATATAGCTATAATTGAGAAAAAAGCTGTTGCTAATAACGGGAATATTGTGGTTGCCTTAATACATAAAGAAGAAGCAACACTGAAAATATTTAATAATAATCAAAAAAAAATAATACTTAAACCAGCAAATGAAAACTATAGTAGCCAAACTTACAATCTAAACGAAGTAGAAATTCAAGGAATTCTCGTTGGACTTATAAGAAAATACTGATATTTTTTCTCAAGCATACATTAATCATTTTAACTAATTATAAATAAGAGGAATATTTGATTATTCGTCAATTTGCATATAAACTAAATATAAATAAACTACAGGACAATAGTAATATGGAAGTTGTAACGAGATTCGCGCCATCCCCAACAGGATATTTACATATAGGAGGAGTAAGAACAGCACTTTTTAATTGGCTATATGCAAGAAAACATAATGGGAAATTTAAGTTAAGAATAGAAGATACTGACTTAAAAAGATCTACCGAAGATGCAAAAAAGGCTATAATCAATGGATTAAAATGGTTAAATTTAGACTGGGATGAAGATATCATCTATCAATCGAAAAGACTTTCGAGACATACTGAAATAGGGATGCAACTCTTAAAAACTGGTCATGCATACAAATGTTATGCTACCCCAGAAGAACTCAACGCCATGAGAGAAGAAGCAAAAATAAACAAGCGTCCTCCTAAATATAATGGTTATTGGAGAAATAGAGATCCTGAATTAGCTCCAGCTGGCGTAAAACCTGCTATTAGAATTAAAAACCCGACTAAGGGGAAAACTATTTTAAAAGACATGATACAGGGAACTATAGAGATTAATAATTCTGAGTTAGATGATTTTATTATAATTAGGTCGGATGGAACTCCAACTTATATGCTCTCAGTCGTAGTAGATGATTATGATATGAAAATATCACATGTTATAAGAGGTCATGACCATTTAACTAATACTTTAAGACAACAACATATATATAATGCTCTAGATTGGAAAATTCCAAACCATGCACATATTCCTCTTATTCATGGAAGTGATGGAACTAAACTTTCTAAGCGACACGGGGCTTTAGGTGTTGAAGTTTATAACGAGCAAGGCTTTTTAATAGAAACTATGTTAAATTACTTGTTAAGATTAGGTTGGTCTCATGGTGATGATGAAATTATCTCTATTGAAAACGCAATTAAATGGTTCGATATAAAATCAATTGGAAAATCACCTGCTAAATTTGATATTGAAAGATTAAACAGTTTAAATTCCTACTATATTAATATTAAGAAAGACTCAGAGCTTATCCACATTATTGTAGAAAACTATAAAAAATTAGGGAAAACCATAGAAAATGAAAAACTTCAAGTATTAAAAAATGGAATAAAAGGTTTAAAAAAAAGAGTAAGAACAACTATAGAGCTTGTTGATATGTGCAGTTTTTACATAGAAAATATTCCTATTAATTTTGATAAAAAATCAAAAAAAATACTAACTAAAGAAAATTGTAAGTTAATTGGAGAATATATTCCATACTTAGAATCTGTTACAAATTGGAATGATAACAGCATTGAAAAGAGTATTAAGAGTTTTTGTGATGATAAGAAAATAAACTTAGGACAGTTAGCTCAACCCTTAAGAGCAGCTTTGACAGGGAAATCAGTTTCTCCTCGTCTATATGAAGTCATATTAGCATTGGGAATGACTGAAGTTATAAATAGAATAAATTTTTTAAAAAAATAATTTATTTGTCTAATTGCATAGTTGTCAATAGATCTCTATAATTCGCACAAATGTTTTTTTAATTGTTTCAGAGTAAAATACATGCCTTACAAAAAAAAGAATAAGTATGCTAATCTGTCATTACCAAATGGCAAAAACTATAAATTTCCAATTCATAGTGGCACTTTAGGTCCAGATGTAATTGAAATAAAAAATCTGTATAATGATACCGATAATTTTACTTATGACCCAGGGTATACTAGTACTGGATCATGCAAATCAAAAATAACCTTTATTGATGGTGACAAAGGAGTTTTGTTGCATAGGGGTTATAAAATAGATGAACTTGCTGAAAATTGTGACTTTTTAGAAGTGGCCTATCTACTTTTAAATGGGGAACTTCCTAACAAAAAAGAAAAAACTTATTTCGATAAAAAAATTACAACTCATACAATGATCAATGAACAATTATCTCTTTTCTTCAGAGGTTTTAGACGAGACGCACACGCAATGGCAGTAATGTGTGGAGTAGTTGGTGCATTGAGTGCCTTCTATCATGATAGTACAGATATTACTGATGACAAGCAAAGAGTAATAGCTTCGCGTAGACTTATTGCAAAAATGCCTACTATAGCTGCAATGGCTTATAAATTTTCTATTGGACAGCCGTTTATCTACCCAAGCAATAAATTGTCTTATTCTGAAAACTTTTTAAATATGATGTTTTCTGTTCCCGCAGAGGAATACGAAATTAATCCAATCTTATCTAAAGCCATGGATAAAATATTGATACTACATGCAGATCATGAACAAAATGCATCAACTTCCACTGTTAGGCTTGCTGGCTCATCAGGAGCAAATCCTTTTGCATGTATAGCGGCTGGAATAGCTTCTTTATGGGGACCCGCACATGGAGGAGCCAATGAGGCAGTAGTACATATGCTTTCAAACATAAAAAATATAAAAAATGTGAAAAAATATATTACAAAAGCTAAAGACCCAAATGATCCTTTTAGACTAATGGGATTTGGTCATAGAGTATACAAAAACTATGATCCTAGGGCAAAAGTGATGAAAAAAACAGCTGATGAAGTCTTACAGACACTTGCTATAGAGAATGAGCCAATGTTTGAACTAGCCAGAGGATTAGAAAGAATTGCTCTAGAAGATGATTATTTTGTAGAAAAAAAATTATATCCCAATGTAGATTTTTACTCAGGTATAATTTTACAGGCTATGGGCTTTCCTCCTAGCCTTTTCACTGTTCTATTCGCAGTAGCTAGAACTGTAGGCTGGGTAGCCCAATGGAATGAAATGATTGAAGATCCAGAACAAAGAATTGGGAGACCTAGACAACTATATGATGGTAGCAAAGAAAGAAAGTTTGTCGAAATAAACAAAAGATAAATACTATTTTTGTATAAGCTCTATTTGGTATCCGTTAGGATCTAGCAAGAACGCAATAACCGTATTGCCATGTTTCATAGGTCCTGGTTTCCTAATAACGTTTACATTATTTTCTTCTAGTTCTCGACAAAATTCGTATATATTTTCTACACCTATAGCAATATGCCCCCA
>CAZNVN010000083.1:0-1861 GCA_964576635.1 uncultured Rhodospirillaceae bacterium | reverse complement strand
CTTTTCTTCTTGATCCCAATTATGAGTCAATTCCAAAACAGTATTGTTTTCCTCATCTCCATATCCCAAAAAAGCCAGAGTAAATTTTCCATCAGGATAGTCAGATTTTCTCAAAAGTTTCATACCAAAGATTTTTGAATAAAAATTTATAGATTCATTTAAATCATTTACTCTCATCATTGTATGTAAATATTTAAAATTATTATTACCCATTATGTTTGATCTCCTACATTTTTCTCATTATAGCCTTAGCTGCTAGATAACTAGGGTCTTTAGAACTATTAATAACATATTTTATAGCTTCATCAAAACCTTGAATCTGTTGATTTCTCATATCTTTATCAGTTAGCAAATTTTTAACGGCCATGCTTAGATTCTTAACAGAAGCTTTATTTTGAAAATATTCTGAAATTATATTTTTATTGAGAATAATATTGACAATACTAGCTGTATTAACTTTAACCATAAATCTTACTAGGATCCAAGTTAACCAGTTTAACTTATAAGCTACTACCATTGGTGTTCTGTAATTTGCTAATTCTAAAGACACCGTGCCAGAAGCACATAAAGCACAATCGACAATAGAATAGATGTTTAACTTCTTCTTTAAGTTAGAAGTTAAACAGTACTTTAATCCTGAATTTTTCATGTGTTTTTCTATATAATCTTCATGAGCAGGTAACGTCACTACAAAAAATTCTATGTTATCAAAACTTTTTGAAAGTTCTTTCGCTACCCCTATAAATATAGGAATAAGTTTTTTGATTTCCCCCTGCCTACTACCTGGCAAAAGTGCAATTTTTAAATTACTTAAATCTAATACTTTATTTCTATTTTTTATATTAATTTTATTATTATTCATACTAAAGATACCTGCATGTCCAACAAATTCAGTATCTAATCCTTCAGAAGTAAAATATTTTTTTTCAAAATCAAATAAAACCAGCAAAAGATCTAAAAATTTTGCCATTTGCTTGGCTCTGTATCTCTTCCATGCCCATACTGTAGGTGCTACATAGTGAATTTTTTTTAAATTTTTAATATGAGAAATCTTTTTTTGTATTCTGAGATTAAAACCCGGAGAGTCTATAGTTATTAAAATAGAGGGTTTGTTATCATATACAGCTTGCTCGGTTAATTTTAGTAATTTAATAATTTTGTTAATTTTACAGGCAATTTCAAATATGCCCATAACAGAAATTTCAGACATATCAAATATTGGATTTAACCCTTCTTTAATCATTTGAGGTCCACCCACCCCAACAAATTTTATAGGTTTATTACATAATTTTTTTAATTGATGTATTAAGCCTGCACCAATATGATCTCCTGAAAGTTCTCCCGCTATAATAAAAATTATTTTTTCATGATTAATCTTTGATCTCAATAATTAGATCCCTTGTATAAAAACGTTATTTTTATCTGCGATCTCAATAGTTTTTTCATAATCTATAATTAAAACTTCATTGGCTTCTGTTACTATGCCAGCAAAGCCAGATTTAGCTATTTGTTCTATTGTTTTTACTCCTATCGTCGGTCTGTCTATTCGTTTTTCCTGATTATGCTTCAGCACTTTAATTAAAATAGCACTGTTTTGAGACTTTTTATATTTAGAAGCCCTATTAATCATTTCAGCAGTGCCCTCAAAAGCCTCCAAAGCTATTATTAATCCATCTTCAATAACTAAGGATTGTCCGATATCATATTTACCTATGTTCTTGGCTATTTCAAAACCTATTTTTATATCACGTAGATGAGATTGGTGAGGAGTGATTTTACCCATAACTCCTTTATTAGAAAGAATATTAGGTAATATGTTTTCCGGTGCAATAATTTTAAAACCCTCTTTTTCTAGAGCAAT
>CAZNVN010000082.1:4776-6931 GCA_964576635.1 uncultured Rhodospirillaceae bacterium | reverse complement strand
AATAGCCTTTCCTTTAGAATCAAAATGTGTAAATACTTTTTTCTTTATATTCATCTTCATTTTTAAGCTCCTAGGAGTCTTTTTGTGGCATCTGTAATATCATGATTTTTCATTAGTGACTCACCTACTAAAAACCTATTGATCCCGTGATTTGAGATCTTTTTTAAATCAGCGTTTGTTTCAATTCCACTTTCACATACTATGTCATATTTTTCTGGTACTTTTCTAGATAATTTAATGGTAGTTTCAACATTAACTGATAATGTATTTAAATTTCTATTATTGATTCCTATCAAATCTGGGTCTAACTTAATAGCTCTTTCAAGCTCATTTTCATCATGCACTTCAACTAAAATGTCCATCTTAAAATCTTTTGAAACCTTTATTAGATCATCTGCTGTTCTATCATCAACAGCTGCTAAAATAATTAATATACAATCAGCTCCAATACTTCTAGATTCCATAACTTGCCATGGATCTAAAATAAAATCTTTTCTGAGTATAGGTAAATTAGAAGATTTTTTTGCTTCCTTAAAATCTCTTATCTGTCCTTGAAACCATTTGTTTTCTGTTAGCACACTCAGGCAAGAAGCACCTCCTGACTGGTAGGCATGTGCAATATTTTTAGGAGAAAAATCTTCTCTAATGACTCCCTTAGATGGGCTTGACTTTTTTAATTCTGCAATCAAAGCAAATTGGTTATGTTTTACTGATTTTTTTAATGCCGCACAAAAACCTCTCGGTTTCTGCTGTCGATTAATTTCATCTAATAAATATTTTTCGGTAAAATTATTCTTTAATAATTTAATCTCATTTAATTTATGATCACATATTTTTTTTAATATCGACATATTTACTCATTGGTTATTTTTATTAAATTTTGTAAAGTTTCTAATGCCATACCATTATCTATCAATTGATTAGCTAGATCTATCCCATCCTCGTAGTTTTTTACAGAATCTGAAATACAAAAAGCTGCTGCAGAATTTAATAAAACTATATCTCTATAATGTCCTTTTTCACCTTTAAATAAGTTTAACATTTTTTTTGCATTCTCGGGTGGAGTTCCTCCTTTTAATTTTTCCTGGTTACATAGTTTAAAGCCATATTTAGTTGGATTAATCTCAAATTCATTAATTTTATTATTATTTAATTCTGCCACTTTACTAATACCAGTTAAAGTTATTTCATCCATTCCATCTACTCCATTAACTACCCATGCTTTTTCTGATTTCAGGGCCTTTAATGTTTTAGCAACAGTTAAAACATAGTCATCAGAAAAAACTCCTAATAACTGCCTTTTAGATCGTACTGGATTTAACAACGGTCCTAACAAATTAAATATAGTTCTGAATATTAGTTCTTTTCTAACTTTTGCTACATATTTAAATGCTTTATTATAATTTGGGGCAAATAAAAAACACATATTAGTTTTTTCGAGACATTTATTTAATAGTTCTTCGTTAATGCTGATATTAATTCCTAATTCGGAAAGTACATCTGAAGCACCAGATTCAGAAGATACAGCCGTATTCCCATGTTTGGCTACATATACTTTTTTATAAGAAGCAACAATAAAAGCTACAGCGGTAGATATATTATATGTCTTAAGCCCATCACCTCCTGTGCCAACAATATCAATAGTGTCAATTTTCAATTTTAGAGGGTTTGTTACGTAGGGAAATAATGATTTTGCTGCACCTGTTAGTTCGTCTGAAGATGACCCTTTCATTGATAGAGTTGATAAAAAAGCTGCCATCTCAACATCTGAAGCTTCTCCTGATACTAAATATTTAAACACATCTTCAGATTCAGTTGTGGTTAAATCAATGTTTCTAAGTAATTTAGGCATAATATTATTAATGGGATTCATTTTTTTTACATATATTTATAAAGTTTTTGATTATTATTTTTCCGTATTCAGTTTCAATACTTTCAGGATGAAATTGAACTCCATAAGCTTTAGCATTTGGACATGAAATGCTCATTACAACATTGTCATTTGAACGAGCGTTGATTTTAATTTTACTTGGTAAAGTTTTTTCATCTACTATTAGCGAGTGATATCGAGTTGCATTAAAATTTTGGGGCATATTTTTGAATAGCAAGCTTTGATCATGATTAATTTTGCTAATTTTTCCATGCATTACTTTTT
>CAZNVN010000082.1:0-4766 GCA_964576635.1 uncultured Rhodospirillaceae bacterium | reverse complement strand
CATGCATCAACTCATGGGCTCTTACAACTTTTCCTCCATAGGCTTGAGCAATTGATTGGTGTCCAAGGCATATTCCTAATACAGGAATCTTTTTATAAGCTAATTTTATTAAATCTACTGAAATACCTGCATCATCTGGAGTTTTAGGTCCAGGTGAAACTATTATTCCATGAGGCTTTAAATTTATTACTTCTTTTTCAGAGATTTTATCATTTCTAAATACTTTAACCTCAACATTATTTTCTTCAAAATAATGTCTAACAATGTAGGTAAAACTATCGTAATTATCAATTAATACAAACATAAATTAAATCCATACATTTTATATTTACAAACCAGTTTATTGAGAAAATAATAGTGCTTCATTAGCTGCTCTGAACAAGGCTTTAGCTTTATTCACTGTTTCCTCATACTCTTTTTCTGGTACTGAATCTGCTACTACTCCTCCACCAGCTTGAACATACATTTTTTTATTCATTAATAATGCTGTTCTTAGTGTAATACAAGTATCCATATCACCATTAGAGGAAAAATACCCCACACAACCCCCATAAATTTCTCTTTTTTCATTTTCAAGTTCATCTATTATTTCTATTGCTCTTATCTTAGGTGCTCCACTAACTGTTCCTGCAGGAAACCCTGATAATAAGGCATCTAAATAGTCATAATTTGGCTTTATAATTCCTTCTACGTTAGATACTATATGCATAACGTGGCTATATTTTTCAATAATCATTTTTTCAGAAACTTTCACAGTTCCCTTTTGTGAAACTCTTCCAACATCATTTCTAGCTAAGTCTAATAACATTATATGTTCAGCAATTTCCTTTTCATCACTTAACAATTCGTTTGCTAATTGTATATCTTCTTCTTTTGTTTGTCCCCGCGGACGTGTTCCAGCAATTGGTCTTATAGTAACTTTGTCGTTTCTGACTCTTACTAGTATTTCTGGGCTGGAACCTACTACAGAAAAATAATCAAAATTTAAATAATATAGAAATGGTGACGGATTGAGTCTTCTAAGTGCTCTATATAGATTGAAAGGAGGTAATTCGAAGGGAATTTCAAATCTTTGAGATGGGACTACTTGAAAAATATCTCCAGCAACTATATATTCCTTAGCTTTATTAACATTCTTAATGTATTCCTTTTTAGTAAAATTAGATTTTATCTCAGGCATTTCTTTTATCTTGTTGTAATATAATGATTTATTGCTAACATTATTATGTAGAAGTTTTACTATTTTTTTAATTCTGTTGCAGCCCTTTTTATATAAATTATCTAAATCAACTGAATCAGTAGTGTTTAAAAATATAGGAGTGACAATGGTTATAATGTCTTTAACAGAATCAAAAATTTACATTATGGTTGGTCTAATAAAAAGGCAATCTGGTAATCTTAATTTACTTTGATTCATACTATTAATATTCTCAGATAGCCGAATAGTATCAAAACCTAAATACCCTACAAGTCCTGCGGCCATAGGTGGTAAAAATTCAGGTAAGTTTATCTTAGATATTTTTATTAATTTTCTTAATGATTTGAGAGTGCCAAAGCTTTCTTTCTTAAAAACATTGTAGGAATTAATAGCATCTAAATTGACTTCAGCTTTATCACCATAGCATCTCCATATAATATCAGGGTTTAGACCTAATATGGAATATCTGCCTCTAGTATCACCACCTTCAACAGATTCTAATAAAAAAGAATAGGGAAGATCAGAGCCAATCTTGAGCATTGCAGCTACTGGGGTATCTAAATCAGCCACAAGTGAGGTCCAAATGATTTGAGATTTATCTTTATTAATATTCTTGCTGAATGTACTTAAGCTGGGTTCAAATTTCATAATAATCTCATTAGTCTCTTACATAAATAAGCTATCAAATACATTTTTATTTATCTTGATATTATGCTGACTTAATAATTGTTTGATAAACATATCTCTTAAGTCACCAGTAATTTCTAATTTAAGGTCTTTATTTATAATATCTAGTTCCGCTTGGTTTATATTTTTTACAGATTTAATTTGTTCTATTTTACTTATAGTAAATGAATTATCATTATATCTTGTTAGGGGCGATACTTGTCCTACATCTAATTTAAATATTTCAAATAAAGCGTTTTGATTTAATACACCTTCAGCTCCTGAACCACCTAATTTAACATTGTTCAGTTCAATGATGACAAGATTATCTTCAAGAGCTAATTGTTCAAAAGATTTGCCTAATTTAATCTTTTCTATAAAACTTTCTGCATTTTTTTGAGCTACATTAACACTTTTATGTTCTTTTATATCGTTTATAATGTTATTTCGGGCTTCTTCTATAGTCTTTGGTCTACTTAAATTGATCTCATTTATATGAACTGCAAACATTATGTTTCCTATGGTATTTACTAAATTAGAAGTATCATTTAACTCTGTAGAAAATGTTAGCTCTAGCAGTTCAGGATATGGAGGAAGATTTTCTTCAACCTTTCCTTCTAAATTAATCCCATTTTTATTAATTTTATAAAAATTTTCTATATTGGCATTTATAGATTGGGCAGCTTCTTCAATTGATGATCCGGACGCAATTTCATCATAAAACACATTACCTAGATCATATAGTTTATCAATAGCTATGTCAGTTTTTAGTTCTTGAATTATTTTTTCTTTCACATCAGAAAAAATAGAAGAAGTAGCTTCCTTTATTTCGTTCACAACAAATATTCTCCAACCAAAAGGAGTTTCTTTAGGGCCTTTCATTTCAAAAAGTTCAGCTTTAAATGCTTTATCTGCAAGTTCTTGAGGAAGATCTTTAAAAGATACTAAGCCTAAATTCAATGATTCTTTATCTTGATTGCTAATTTTGCCAGCTTCTTCAAGAAAATTTGAGCTGTCACCTATTTTATTCAATAAATCTATAGCTTCTTCTTCAGTTTCTAGGTTTATTAGAAAAATTTCTCTTTCTTCTGGATTTCCATATTTTTCAGGGAAATTTTTGTACTCATTTATTATGACTTCTTCACTTATTTGAATTGAATCAATTATATCTGCAGGTTTAATAGAAATTATAGTGAAACTTCTATTTTCCGGATACTTATATTTTTCTGAAGATTGCTCGTAAAATTCTTTTACTTCTGAATTAGATACATTTTTTGTGTATTTATAGTTATTAGAAGAAAAAGTAATTGTTTTAATATCCCTTTTTTCATTTTTAATTCTATAGTGTATGTTTGATATAATTGATGGAATATTGTTTTCAAAATCAAAGACATTAATAATTTGGTCTCTGAGTATAGATTTTGATAGTTCTTTTAAATAAGATTCTTCATCTAGTCCTAATTGTCTTAAAGTATAAGAAAATTGCTCAGGGCTAAATTGTCCTAATTGATCTTTAAAAAATGGAGACGTAAGTATAACTTGTTTAAGCCTATTTTTAGAAACGGATAGCCCCATTTTTTTCATTTCTAAATCGATTACTTTTTCGTTTATCATTTGATTTAAAGTTTGAGTATGGACATTTAGAGATATTGCTATCTCCTCAGTTATTTGACCTTTAGAATCGCGTCTTAATTCTGCTACTATCCTCTGATAAGTTCGTAAAAACTCTCTAGCTGAGATGTTTTCTTCTCCCACGCTAGCAATTGTAGAATCATTTCTATTAGAAAAAATATCTCCTACACCCCAAAGTGCAAAGCTTGCGGCTATAACTAATAAAAATATTTTTGTAGAAATAGATTTAGTTTTATTACGGATATTGTTCAACATTGTTTTTCCATTTAAAGCAGTAGTATAATCATTATTAAATAGTTTATAAAAAAATTATTGTATGTAGTATTGTTTATTTATTAAAATGGTACTATTACATCTGTTTAATACGATAACTCCTTTGGAGTAATTTTGTACATAATTTAAGTAAAATAATCAAATATAGGAGTTTAAATTTTTGTTTATTGCTGGAAATTGGAAACTAAATAGTAATATAGTGCAAGGAAATAAATTAGCCTCAACGATATTAAAAAATATAGAAGGCAAAAACTTAAATTGTAAGGTAGCAATTTTCCCCCCGTTTACTTGCCTTAGTTCCATATCTGATGTATTGAAAAATTCTGTAATTTCATTAGGAGGTCAAGATTGTAGCATACATACCAATGGTGCTTTTACAGGAGATATATCAGCAAGTATGCTGGTGGATGTAGGTTGTCAGTACGTAATATTAGGTCACTCTGAGCGTAGAAAGTCATATAAGGAGTCTAATGAGCTGATCAAAACGAAAGCTAATGTTGCTCAAAATATGGGTCTAGTTCCTATAATTTGTGTTGGGGAAACAGCTGAAGAAAGAAAATTGGGTAAAGAAAAGAGTGTAGTTAAAACTCAGTTATTGAACTCTATTCCGAATAATAGTAAAGGTTCTTATATAATTGCTTATGAGCCAATTTGGGCAATAGGTTCAGGAATTACACCTAATATTGATGAAATTAGAGAAATGTTTGTAAATATTAAATATATTTTGAAGTCAAGTGGGAAAAATGATGATATAAAAATATTGTATGGAGGGTCTGTAAATATAAATAATTCTCTTGAAATATTGTCATGCGATGAGGTTAATGGAGCATTAATTGGTGGAACATCGTTGAATGCAGAAGAATTTAGTTCTATCTGTCTAGATGTTATATAGAAATAGGAAGTATTTATGACAAATATATTGTTAACTATACATGTTATATTAGCTATTGGATTAATAGTTGTTATTTTATTACAAAGAAGTGATGGAGGAGCTTTA
>CAZNVN010000081.1:0-7229 GCA_964576635.1 uncultured Rhodospirillaceae bacterium | reverse complement strand
AAAAAGGGAACAAGTATGCCATCCTGAGGCACATAAACCACCAAAAATAGATTCTCAAGCTTTGATTTCATTTGTATGAAAGGGCTGCGGATCAAATTTTTCAGCGAAAGAAATAATTTCTTTCTTTGATACACTGATGGAACCAAGTTTAATTTTTTGACCTATTTCAAGATCTTCGTAGTAAATCAAATCTTTTTTCATAACTCCTCTTTAACTAATAAAACAAATATAATGATCTTATAGTAGATATTTTTTTTAAAATTTAATATATTTTTATGATGAGAATAATTTAAATTTATCAATAGATGAAGTGAGGAATGGAGATTTATTTACTTATTACCAGTTTAGTTTTTATTAAAATATCTATTTAAATGTTTGCGTGTATAAAAAAACTTAGGTAATCTCGGCCTCCCGTATGTTTTTCAAAAATATAATTGTAATATAAAAGTATAAGAAAATTAGTTATGAATGTTGAAAAAAAAATTGGTTTTTCAGAAAGACCTCCTTCCCAGGGACTTTATGATCCTGTTAATGAGCATGATTCATGTGGAATAGGATTCATTGCTAATATTAATGGAAGGAAAACTAATGAAATTGTTTCTGATGGATTAAAAATTTTAGATAATTTAACACATAGAGGTGCGGTGGGAGCAGACCCTACTATGGGAGATGGTTCTGGTATAGTTGTTCAAATTCCACATCGTTTTTACAAAGAAGAGTGTGAAAAAGAAGGTATAATTTTGCCTGAATATGGTAATTATGCAGTAGCGCAGGTTTTTTTTCCTAATGATGAAAGCTTGTTACCATATTGTGAGTCATTATTTAAAAAGTCAGTGATAAGAAATGGTCAAAAATTTCTAGGATGGAGAAAGGTTCCTATAAGAGACTCTGCCATTTCTTCATCTGTTAGGCGAACTACCCCAATAATTAAACAATGTTTTGTGGCTTCAGGTAAGAATTGCCGAGATCAAAACGAATTTGAAAGAAAACTTTTTGTTATTAGGAAACAGTTGTCTAATAAATATCGTAAGAGTATCAAATTGATTAAGTTCTCTCATTCTGTATATATTAGCTCTTTTTCTTCCAGAATTGTAAATTATAAGGGGATGCTACTACCCCACACGCTGGGAGGTTTTTATAAAGATTTGCAGGACGATAGAGTAGAAACTTCTATCGCTTTAATTCATCAGAGATTCTCTACTAATACTTTTCCTTCCTGGGATTTGGCGCAGCCATTTAGGATGATATGTCACAACGGGGAGATAAATACTTTACGCGGAAATATTAATTGGATGGAAGCTAGAAAAGAGATGATGTCCTCAGAATTATTTGGAGATGATTTAAAAACTATTTGGCCTGTTATAAGAGAGGGTCAATCTGATTCCGCAAGTTTTGATAATGCTCTAGAACTATTGACGGCAGGGGGATATCCTCTAGCTCACGCGATGATGTTGTTAATTCCAGAAGCTTGGCAAAATAATGATATTTTAATGGATAGAAATAGAAAAGCATTTTATGAGTATTATTCAGGTTTAATGGAGCCCTGGGATGGCCCAGCAGCTATAGCATTTACTGACGGAAGGCAAATTGGAGCAACTTTAGATAGAAATGGACTAAGACCAGCAAGGTATTTTACTACGAACGACGGTAAAATTATTTTATCTTCTGAGACAGGGGTTCTGCCATATCCTGAAAATAAGATAAAAGAAAAATGGCGATTACAACCAGGACGTATGCTGCTAATTGATCTGGAAAAGGGTAAAATCATTACTGATGATGAGATAAAAGATGATCTCTCTACAAAGCTGCCGTATGAAAAAATAGTAAAAAATAATAGTATTAATTTATTGGATTTGGTGAAAAAACTTAACAAAAATAAAAAAAGCAAGAGTCTAGATAAATTAAACTTACAACAAGCTTTTGGATACACACAAGAGGATCTTAAGCTTTTAATGCTACCGATGGTAGCAGATAGCCAGGAGCCAGTAGGTTCAATGGGTACTGACACTCCCATATCAGCTTTATCATCAAATCAAAAACTATTGTATACGTATTTTAAACAGAATTTTGCCCAAGTTACCAATCCGGCAATTGATCCTATAAGAGAGAAGCTGGTAATGAGTTTAAAAAGTATATTGGGACCTAGGGTAAATTTATTATCGTTAAAACCTATTTACAAAAAAAGATTAACATTGGAGCAGCCAATTCTTAAAAATACTGAAATGGAAGCTATAAAAAATATTGAAAAATTCAAAAATAGTGAACATAAGGCTACAGTACTAGATGCCACTTTCCCTTCAAAACTAGGGCATAAAGGAATGATCAAAACTCTTGAAAACCTTAAATCTTCTTCTGAAAAAGCAATAAACAATGGGGCTAATATAATAGTTATATCTGACAGAAATATTGCTGAAGAAAAAATTGCCATTCCTTCACTTTTATCAATGAGTTTAGTACATCAACATTTAGTTAAGACTGGTTTAAGAACAAAAGTAGGAATAGCAATAGAAACAGGAGAGGCAAGAGAGATTCATCATTTCTGTGTTTTGGCAGGTTATGGGGCTGATGCAATAAATCCTTATTTGGCATTTGAGACTATAAGAGGATTGATTTGTGATTTACCTATCCAAATTGATTATGAGGAGGCGCTAAAAAAATATATTTTAGCTATAGGAAAGGGAATACTTAAGGTTATGTCAAAAATGGGAATTTCAACTTATCAATCATATAATGGTGCTCAAATATTTGATGCGGTAGGGTTATCAAGTAAGGTAGTAGATGACTACTTTTCAGGAACAGCCACTAAAATTGAAGGGATAGGTATCGAAGAGATAATTAGAGAGACTATTGAAAGGCATGAGCAAGCTTATGGAAATGATTTTGTGTTGAAAAATATGCTTGCTGTAGGTGGAGAGTATGCTTTTCGTTTAAGAGGAGAAGACCATGTTTGGAACCCTGAAACAGTAGCTGATTTACAGCACGCTGTAAGAGGAAATCTACCAGAAAAATATATATCCTTTGCTACAAAAATTAATCAACAATCTCAACAGACAATGAATCCAAGAGGTTTATTTGAATTTGTAGAACAAAGAAGTAAAATATCCATAAAAGAGGTGGAGCCTGCTGAAGAGATAGTAAAACGTTTTGCTACAGGTGCCATGTCTTTTGGTTCTATATCTAGAGAAGCTCATACCAATTTAGCAATAGCCATGAATAAAATTGGAGGAAAGTCTAATACGGGTGAAGGAGGAGAAGAAGTTGATAGATTCAATGTTTTACCAGATGGAAGTTCCATGCGTTCCGCAATTAAGCAGGTAGCTTCAGGAAGGTTCGGTGTTACTACAGAATATTTAGTTAACGCAGATGATATTCAAATAAAAATTGCCCAAGGAGCTAAACCCGGAGAGGGCGGGCAATTACCTGGTCATAAAGTTGATCCTATAATTGCTAAAGTTAGATATTCTACCCCAGGGGTAGGCTTAATTTCTCCACCACCACACCATGATATATATTCCATAGAAGATTTAGCACAATTAATATTTGATTTAAAGAATGTGAACTCTAAAGCACGCATAAGTGTAAAACTAGTTTCAGAGATCGGTGTCGGTACGGTAGCGGCTGGAGTTTCAAAAGCTAGGGCAGATCATGTTACCATATCTGGTTTTGAAGGAGGTACAGGCGCCAGCCCATTAACTTCTATAAAACACGCAGGATCCCCATGGGAAATAGGACTAGCGGAGACTCAACAGACACTAGTATTAAATGGGTTAAGAGGAAGAATAGCAGTTCAAGTAGATGGAGGGTTAAGAACAGGTCGTGATGTAGTAATAGGCGGACTTTTGGGAGCTGACGAATTTGGTTTTTCTACTGCACCTCTTATTGCATCGGGTTGTATTATGATGAGAAAATGCCATTTAAATACATGTCCAGTAGGAATTGCTACTCAAAATCCAGAATTAAGGAAAAAATTTACTGGGAAACCAGAACATGTAATAAACTATTTTTTTCTTGTTGCTGAGGAGGTTAGAAATATTATGGCTTCTTTAGGTTTTAGAAAATTTAATGATTTGATTGGTAGAACAGACAAATTAAATGCAAAAAAAGCTATAGAACATTGGAAAGCAAAAGGTCTAGATTTTTCAAGGCTGTTTTATAGGCCTGATGTGGAGAGAAAGATTGCCTTTTATAATTGCGAAAAACAAAACCACCCTATAGATGACATTATAGACAGAGATTTGATAGTAATTGCAAGAAAAGTAATCAAAGACAAATCTAAAAGGTCAGTAAAATTAGTTATAAAAAATACTGATAGAACCACAGGTGCAATGCTTTCTGGTTTTATTGCTAAAAAGAGAGGGCATAAAGGCCTAAAAGATGATTCAATAGTAGTAAAGTTTAATGGAACGGCAGGTCAGTCATTCGGGGCATTTTTATCTAAAGGAGTTACCTTTAGCTTAACAGGAGATGCAAATGATTATGTTGGAAAGGGTATATCGGGAGGAAAAATTATAATTAAGCCTCCTAAAAATTCTTCTGCAAATTCAGAAAAATCAATGATAGTAGGTAATACAGTCCTATATGGAGCTATAGGTGGTGAGTCTTATTTTAGAGGAATAGCAGGGGAACGTTTCTGTGTTAGAAACTCTGGAGTCATATCTGTAATAGAAGGAGTTGGAGACCATGGATGTGAATATATGACTGGTGGAATAGTATTATGTTTAGGAAAAATTGGCCGTAATTTTGCTGCAGGTATGAGTGGAGGAATTGCCTACGTGTATAATCCTAAAGGAGATCTAAAGTTTTATTTAAATTCAGAAATGGTAGAAACACGAAAAATAGTTTCAGAAGGAATAAAAGATAACGATATTCCAAAAATTATATCAAAGATAACTCAAAATATGCTAAGTGATGATGAAGTTAGAATTAAGTTTTTATTAAAAAATCATATTTTGTATACGGATAGTCCTAAGGCAAAAGATATATTAGAAAAATGGGAAAAATTATCTGGAAACTTTGTAAAAATTACACCTTTAGATTTTAAAAGGGCATTGTTAGAGAGATAAAATGATAGTTTTATTAAATCATCAGTAGGATAATTGACATATTAAGGTGAACGTATGGGAAAAGTGACAGGTTTTTTAGAGATAGACAGAATAGAAAGTGATTATGAGTCTATCAATAAGCGAATAAAACATTATAAAGAGTTTAATAAAAAACTGACAAAAAAAGATATCTCTTTACAGGGAGGTAGATGTATGGACTGTGGAATCCCCTACTGTCATACGGGATGTCCGATTAATAATATTATTCCGGATTGGAATGATATGGTATACAGAGATGAATGGAAAGAAGCAATAAAAGTCCTTCACTCAACAAATAATTTTCCAGAATTTACTGGTCGAATTTGTCCTGCTCCATGTGAGGCCGCCTGTACACTAAATATTGAAAATAAACCCGTTACAATAAAATCAATTGAATCTGCTATAGTTGATTATGCATGGAAACAAAAATGGATAGTTTCACAAAAACCCAAGAAATTAATGGGAAAGTCAGTTGCAATTATAGGATCAGGTCCAGCAGGTCTATCAGCAGCGCAACAACTTACAAGAGTCGGGTATGAAGTTACTATATACGAAAAAAATCAAAAACTTGGAGGTCTTTTAAGGTATGGGATACCTGATTTTAAAATGGAAAAACATATTATTGACAGAAGAATAGAGCAAATGCAGGAGGAAGGAACTATAATCAGAAATAATATTCATGTTGGGTTGGATATAGATTTTGGAGTTATTAGAAATAAATATGATGCTGTATTACTTTGCTCTGGTGCAGAAGAACCAAGAGATTTATTAATCCCAGGAAGGGATTTAAAGGGTGTGGTCTTTGCTATGGATTTTTTACCTGATCAGAATAGAAGGGTTTCTGGAGAAAAAGAAAAAAATCCAGAAACTTTTTCTGCTAAAGGAAGGAAAGTTGTTGTTATAGGAGGTGGCGATACAGGATCTGATTGTATTGGAACTTCATTTCGTCAGGGTGCAAAAAGTGTTGTTCAACTGGAAATTATGCCAAAGCCACCAATCGAAGAAAATAAGTTAATAACATGGCCAAACTGGCCTTTAAAGTTAAGAACCTCTAGTTCACAAGCAGAAGGAGCTAATAGAGATTTTTCTGTTTCTACTAAAAGTTTTTATGGAGAGAAAGGAACAATAAAAGGATTAAATTGTATAAGAGTAAATGAAGATTTTAAATTTATAAAAGATACAGATTTTAGAATTGAAGCTGATTTGGTTTTGTTGGCTATGGGATTTTTAGGCCCTATAAGAGAACAGTATATGAAAAAAAGCCGACTTAAATTTGATAGCATAGGAAACATATTGGCTAATGATGAACACTATCATACTTCATTAAAAGGGGTTTTTGCTGCCGGTGATATGAGAAGAGGACAGTCTCTTGTTGTTTGGGCTATAAGAGAAGGCAGACAAGCAGCTCATGCAATTGATAAATGGTTAACAGGAACAACAGATCTCCCAAAATAAAATATACTTGACTAATATGGTCTAGAATAATATATACTTTTTATTGAATGATAAAACATATATAACACGGGAGTTATACATGATAAAATTATCGCGTATGGCTGATTATGCAATATTACTAGTTAGCAAAATGGCGACTAATCCTAAGAGATTGTATCGTGCTCAGGAATTAGCGGATTTTTCTTCCTTATCAATTACTACAGTTAATAAAATTCTTTCTAAATTAACACGTAGTAAAATTACTGAATCAGTTAGAGGTGCAGCAGGAGGCTATAGGTTGTCACTAGAGGCTGAGAAAATTAGTGTTAGAAATATTATAGATATAATTGACGGAAAAGTTGCACTTACTGCATGTGCAGAAAATAGTGATGAATACTGTAATTTATTACATTTTTGTCCTACGCAAAAAAATTGGCAAATTATTAATAATGCTGTTTGTGAGGCACTTGATTCAGTAAATATAGCAGAAATGGCAAATCCTGAAATAGTTTTTGATATTTCAAAGAATTCTAATAATAAAAAATCAACAGTCATAAGATAAGAGGTAAGTATGCCAGCAACTAATGAAACTATTGATGCAGTAGAAAAAGCTACTAAAGATTACAAATATGGCTTTGTAACTGAAATAGAGATGGAGTTAGCTCCCATAGGTTTAAATGAAGATATTGTTAAGTTTATTTCCGGCTTGTATGA
>CAZNVN010000080.1:1694-7320 GCA_964576635.1 uncultured Rhodospirillaceae bacterium | reverse complement strand
CTGGACGAAATTTTGGTTGTTTAGATGCAGGAATTTGAATAGCCTCTCCAGTTCTAGGGTTTCTTCCCGTAGTGGCAGCCCTGTTTGTTACAACAAAAGTTCCAAACCCAACTAATCTTACTTCTCCACCTGAAGAAAGTTCATTGCTTATAGTGGAGAATACTGCGTCAACTGTTTCTGCTGCTTGTGCTTTGGTAATGCTTGCAGAATCTGATACTGCAGTTATTAAATCATTCTTATTCATGAAGCCCCCCTTTAAAGTTTATTATGTCTATATAGTACTATACTTTATTGTAGTTATAAATAAGAAGAAAAGTAAAGTAAGAAAATAAAAATTAATGTTTGACAACACCTTCTTCTCTTACAGTCTCATTATTTATCCTTCCTTGTATAAAATCTTTTTCTTCCCATTCTATTGCTATTGGCAATTTAGTTAATGCTTCATTTATTACATCATCTAAATGTTTTACTAAAATAATTTCAATATTATTTTTGATTTCAGAGGGCACTTCTTGCAAGTCTCTTTCGTTTTCTTCTGGGATCAGTACCTTGGTTATCCCTCCCCTTACTGCGGCTAAGAGTTTCTCTTTAAGTCCTCCTATAGGTAATATTCTTCCTCTGAGTGAAATTTCACCCGTCATGGCAACACTACTTTTGACAGGGATACCAGTTAAAACAGATATCATAGATATAGCAATTGCTATACCCGCTGAAGGGCCATCCTTTGGAGTAGCTCCTTCTGGTACGTGAACGTGTATATCCTTATTTTCAAAAAAGGGTGGCTTAATACCAAAATTAGTTGCTCTGGACTTTACATAACTAGTAGCTGCTCTAACAGATTCAGTCATTACATCTCCCAGCTGACCTGTAATTTGCTGACGTCCTTTACCATTCATAATTACAGCTTCTATCGATAATAAATCTCCCCCAAAATCAGTATATGCCAGTCCAGTAGTAACACCTATCAAGTTATCCTTATCTGCTAAACCGTGCCTAAATTTTTTAATTCCAGCAAACGAAGGTAAATTTCTTGAGGAAACTTTAATATTCTTTTTCTTTCCAGAAACTATATTTTTTATTGCTTTTCTACATAAAGAAGCTATTTCTCTCTCTAGCCCTCTAACACCTGCCTCCCTGGTATAATAACGAATCAAATCTATAACAGCACTATCAGAGATACTCCATTCCTGATTCTTTAGCCCATTTCTTTCCTTTTGTTTATCTATTAAATGTCTTTTTGCTATTTGCAATTTTTCATTTTCTAAATATCCGGAAAGGTTTATAATTTCCATCCTGTCCAACAATGGTTTTGGCATTCTTAGTGTATTGGCAGTTGTAACAAACAGAACATCTGATAAGTCATATTCTAAATCTAAATAGTGATCATTAAATGTACTATTTTGTTCAGGATCTAAAACTTCCAACAAAGCAGAAGCTGGATCTCCTCTCCAATCTGCACCAATTTTATCTATCTCATCCAATAAAAATAAAGGATTAGAAGATTTTGCTTTTTTTATCCCTTGAATTATTTTTCCTGGCATAGAACCTATATAAGTTCTTCTATGCCCCCTTATTTCTGATTCGTCTCTAACTCCACCTAAAGATATTCTCACAAAATTTCTACCTGTAGCTCGTGCTAGTGATTTTCCAAGAGAAGTTTTACCTACACCCGGTGCGCCAACTAAACAAATAATAGGACCTCTTAATTTTTTAGATCTATGTTGTACTGCTAAATATTCCAGTACTCTTTCTTTAACTTTTTCTAAACCATAGTGGTCTTCATTCAAAATATGTTCGGCTTTGACTATGTCACTTTTTATTTTGGTATTTTTTTTCCATGGTAAGCTTATAAGCCAGTCCAAATAATTCCTTACTACGGCAGATTCTGCTGACATAGGCCCCATAGACTTTAACTTTTTAAGTTCAGACTTGGCTTTCTCTAAAGCTTCTTTAGAAAATTTAGTTTTATTAATTTTTTCTTCATATTCAGCAACTTCATCAGCTCCATCTCCATCAGATAATTCTTTTTGAATTGCTTTCATTTGTTCATTTAAATAATATTCTCTCTGTGTTTTTTCCATTTGTAGCTTTACACGCGATCTGATTTTCTTTTCTACCTTCATAACCCCAAGTTCACTCTCAATAATACCTAATATTTTTTCCAATCTAGAAACAACTGAGATTTCTTCTAACAATTTTTGTTTATCAGCAACTTTTATATTTAAATGTGAAGAAATTGTATCAGATAACTTAGATGCATGTTCCCCTTCATTCATAGCAGATAACACATCTGATGATATTTTTTTATTAAGCTTTACATAAGTGTTAAATTGTTCTGATACACTTCTCACCAGTGCAGTAAGTTCAATTTTATCATCTTTATCACTATCTGGTAACGGATCCACAAAAGCTTTATGGTGTCCAGATCCTTCTAATATTTTATTGACCTTTACTCTTTCCAAACCTTCTACTAAAGCTTTCACAGTCCCGTCAGGTAATTTAAGTAATTGCAAAATACTAGCGACTGTTCCTATTTTGTATAAATCCTTGAATTCCGGATCATCTACCTCAGCATTTTTTTGTGCTAATAAGACAACCTTCTTATCACCACTCATAGCCATTTCTAATGCACTGACTGACTTATTTCTACCCACAAATAAAGGAGCAACCATACTAGGGTATACTACAATATCCCTGAGCGGGATAAGTGGTAAATTTACTTGATCTTTCATGTTTATTCTTTCCTAATAAAAATGTTTATTCCATAATATATACAGTTTGTGTTTTTATTTTTTTTTTCAAGTCTTTTATTGTTAGTTTAAGAAATTGATGATTTAATTTTTTTCTGATTATCTGAAAACATGATAAGAGGACTTTTATCTTTTTCTACCACATCTTTATTCACTATTACTTCTTCTACATTTTCCATATCTGGCAAATCAAACATATTATCAACTAGAACTTTTTCTATAATTGATCTAAGCCCCCTAGCTCCAGTTTCTCTTTTTAGGGCTTTTAAAGCAATACTTTCTATTGCTTCTTCTGAAAATGTTAATCTAGTACCTTCAATCTCATAGATTTTTTCGTATTGCTTTATTAAAGCATTTTTAGGCTCTTTAAGAATGCTAACTAGATCATCCTTATCCAAATCCACCAATGTAGCAATGACTGAAAGACGTCCTATAAATTCAGGAATCAAACCATATTGAAGTAAATCTTGAGGTTGTACATTTAATAATATTTCACCCTTACGATGTTCCTCTTTGGATTTAACATCTGCACTAAATCCTATTCCACTGCCTGCTCCCCTTTTAGATATAATCTTTTCTAAACCTCCAAATGCCCCAGCACAAATAAATAATATATTTGTAGTATCTACTTGAAGAAAATCTTGTTGAGGATGTTTTCTTCCGCCCTGAGGGGGAACACTTGCTACTGTTCCTTCCATAATCTTAAGCAAGGCTTGCTGAACACCCTCTCCACTAACATCTCTTGTTATTGAAGGATTATCTGACTTGCGACTAATTTTATCTATTTCATCAATATAAACTATTCCCCGTTGGGCTTTTTCTACATTATAATCAGATGCTTGAAGTAGTTTTAAAATAATATTTTCTACATCTTCTCCCACATAACCTGCCTCAGTAAGACTTGTAGCATCAGCCATAGTAAAAGGAACATCTAGTAACCTAGCTAAAGTTTGTGCAAGTAACGTTTTTCCGCTTCCTGTCGAACCTATCAAAAGAATATTCGATTTAGAAAGCTCTACATCATTTAATTTAACTTTGTGATTTAATCTTTTGTAGTGATTATATACGGCTACTGATAAGACTTTCTTAGCATTAGTTTGTCCTACCACGTATTCCTCTAAAAAATTAAAAATATCTGATGGAGACGGAATACCACCTTCTACCAATTTAGAGGGAGAAACTTTACTCTCTTCCTGTATTATGTCGTTACATAACTCTACACACTCATCACATATAAATACAGTCGGTCCTGCAATAAGCTTTTTTACTTCATGCTGACTTTTTCCACAAAAGGAACAAAATAAAGTTTTTTTGTCTTCAGTACCCATCTTTGACATCGCTATTTAACACCCTTAAACTAATACTTTTTACAAACTAATCACTTATCACTCTATTTTCAACAATTTCATCTATCAGACCTAGTTCCTTTGCTTCAATTGGGTTCAAAAACTTATCCCTCTCAAGCATTTCAGATATCTTTTTTACCGATTGTCCTGTGTGTTTACCATAAATATGATTTAGTCTATCTTTAAGATCTAGAATTTCTTTAGCATGAATCTCAATATCTGTAGCCTGACCCTGGAATCCGCCTGATGGTTGATGAACCATAATTCTTGCATTAGGCAACGAAAATCTATGTCCCTTAGCCCCAGAAGCAAGTAGCAATGAACCCATTGAAGCGGCTTGCCCTACACACATAGTAGAAATCTTAGGCCTAATGTATTGAATAGTGTCATATATGGCTAAACCTGAGGTAACCATTCCTCCAGGAGAGTTAATATATACTGATATAGATTTATCAGGATTTTCAGCCTCTAGAAAAAGCAATTGAGCTATTACTACTGTAGACATTTCATCACTAATAGGACCAGTAATAAACACTATTCTTTCTTTCAACAAACGTGAAAAAATATCATATGCTCTCTCACCCCTACCTGTCTGTTCAACTACCATAGGAATCAAAGTGTTTACCGGTATATTTTCATCTATAGATTTAACCATAATTTACAACTATATCCTTTTTTATCACTAAATTACTATAATTATTTCTTACCACTTTTCTTGCTTAATAGTTTCTTATCCTTTAATTGTCCACTTTTTGATTTATTACTTTTCTTACAAACTTTATTAGAGATTTCTTTGAACAATTGATCAGAACTTACCTTCTTCTCTGAAACTGCAGAATTTTTAATAATGAAGTCTATCACTTTATCTTCATAAATTGGGCCTCTAACAGCATTTAATGCCTCAGGATTTTTTTTATAAAATTCTAAAACTTTTTTTTCTTCTCCTGGATAACGTCTTGCTTCTTGCATAATAACATTTTTTACTTCATCTTCATCAACTGAAATATTATTTTTACTCCCAACTTCTTGCATTAAAAGTCCCAGTCTTACTCTTCTTTCTGCAATTAATCGATATTCTTTTTTTAATTGAGAATCTGTTTTTCCTTTATCTTGATCATCTAATCTCCCTGCTTTTCGATCTTGCTCAAATCTTTCCCATATAATTTTATTTTCGTTTTCAGCCATAGATTTAGGAATGTCAAAATTATATTGTTTAGATAAAATATCAAGAAGCTCTCTTTTCATTCTATTTCTGGAAGTTTTAGCATAATTTGCTTCAATTTGTTTTTTTACAGACTCTTTTAAGGTTCTCAGATCAGGAAATCCAAGATTTTTAGCTAGGTCTTCGTTAATAATTGTCTATTTTGAGATCATGTTATTTTTTATAACTACTTCATTGCAATCAATATCTAGTGATATAGACTGAGTATTTAATCAAAAATGAACTCGAACTACTTTTGCAGTTAAAAAATTAAAAGGTTGATTTTCAATAAAATTTAGCATTTTTTTTAACTGCCTATTTTCCTGATG
>CAZNVN010000080.1:0-1684 GCA_964576635.1 uncultured Rhodospirillaceae bacterium | reverse complement strand
AATATTTAGTCCAATTAATTGATCTTCAAAACCAGGTATCATTTGCCCTGAACCCAATTCCAATTGATGATTGTCTGCACTACCTCCCTCAAAATACTCTCCATCAATTTTGCCCTTAAAATCAATTAATACTGCATCCCCCTTCTTCGATTTTCTTTTATCTTTAATAGGCTCAAAAGATTTTTGCCCATCTGCTATCTCTTTTAGGGCTTTTTCTACTTCTATACCATTAACATCAGCAATTAATCTTTGTAGTTTAATATTTGAAAAATCTAGAATTTTTATCTCTGGAAAGACTTCTATAGATAACTTGAACTTTATATCCTTTTCATCCAAAGGCTTCCCTTCAAAATCTACTTTGGGTTGTATTGCAGGTCTAATTTTTTTCTCTGAAAATAAATTTTTTATGCTTTCAGATACTTGTTTCTCTACAACCTCACCTCTCACCTGAGTTTCATATCTGCTCTTGATTATACTTACAGGAACTTTTCCTTTTCTAAAACCATCAATTTTAGCATTTAGAGCCACTTCTTTTAGGCGTGCTTCAATTGCTTTATCTACTTTAGAATAAGGTATTATTATTTGATATATCCTACTTAAACCTTCTTCTTTTATGTTAGTAACCTTCATTATCGTTCCTCAAATTTAAACATTTCCTACCCATAGGGCTTAAATTAATTAAAAACAATATTACAAAATATTTCAAAATTTACGGCAAACCCCTATTAGAAATATTTATTTCAATGTATATGTATCTACTTCAAATTCTTTGCTTACGTCAAATAAATTAAAAAAAGCTTTTAAAATTTATTAATTATTTATTCAATTCTTGACCCTATATTTATAATTATAATATAACTTAGCAAAAAAATTTGCGAGTGTGGTGAAATTGGTATACACGCATGATTTAGGTTCATGTGCCGTAAGGCGTGAGAGTTCGAGTCTCTCCACTCGCACCATAAAGCTTTTATTTTTCTAATAATATTTGTGCACAAGCATCTACTATTGCATCTACATCTATTTTATATTTTTTATATAAATCTTTTAAATTTCCCGACTGGCCAAATTCATCAACTCCTAATGATAGACTTTTCTTCCTCACTGCACCGCCTATCCAAGCCAATGAGGATGAATGCCCGTCTAAAACTGTAACAATAGAAACGTTTTCAGAAGTAATCGAAAATAACTTCTCAATTCTTGATTTAATATTTGGATTTTTATATTGATTTGATTTATTGTTTTTCCAATCTTTGTATAACCGCTCAGATGAAGTAATATTCATAATACCCACCCCTGTAACTTCATCCTCAATTGTATTCACCGCATTTATTACCTCTGGAGCAATTGCCCCAGAATAAAGAATAACCAGCTCTGTGTGCTCATTAGGTTTTTTTTGCCAATACCCTCCTGAAATGATCTCTTCCTCTAAAATATTATCTAGTTTTCTATCTAATTGAGGGATGCTTCTAGTAGATAAGCGTAAATAAACAGATGATCCATTTTCTTTTTGCAAATAATTAAAAGAGTGTTTTAACAAAATATTTAGTTCATCAATATATGCAGGTTCATACATTGCTAGGTTAGGTTGTCCAATGCCAATTAATGGTGTAACAATGGATTGATGAGCTCCACCCTCTGGTCCTAAAGAAATTCCTGAAGGAGTAGCTACTAATAGAAATCTTGC
>CAZNVN010000079.1:0-7527 GCA_964576635.1 uncultured Rhodospirillaceae bacterium | reverse complement strand
GAGCACCGGTCTCCAAAACCGGGGGCTGTGGGTTCGAGTCCCTCCGCTCCTGCCAATTGAAATATAGGGTTAAAAGGTATGTTTAAATCGTCACCATTAAAATTCTTTAAAGAAGTAAGGCAAGAAACTTCTAAGGTTACCTGGCCAACTCGTAAAGAAACTATTATTACCACAGTTATGGTATTTATAATGGTTTTTTTATTATCTATTTTTTTTCTAGGTGTTGACCAACTTTTATCATTTTTGGTGAAATTAGTTTTAGGTTTATCGGTATAATCAAAGAGTTAGGAGGGAATGTGATGCATCGATGGTATGTAGTAAATACGCATTCTGGATTTGAAAAAAAAGTAGCTCAGGCAATAGAAGAGCAGGCAGAAAAGAAAGGGATTGCAGATCACTTTGAAAAAGTACTAGTCCCTTTAGAAGAAGTGACTGAACTTAGAAAAGGAAGAAAGATAAAGTCAGAAAGAAAATTTTTTCCAGGATATGTTTTAGTAAATATGAATATGACTGATGAAACTTGGCATTTAGTAAAAGATACACCTAAAGTGAGTGGTTTTTTGGGTACTTCGGGGATGCCATCTCCTATTTCAGAATTAGAGGCAAAACAAATACTTGACCAACTACATGAAGGAGTAAGTAAAGCAAAAGATATCATCTTATTTCAAGTGGGTGAAACTGTTAAAGTCATAGATGGACCTTTTTCTTCATTTAACGGATTAGTAGACGATGTGGATGCAGAAAAACAGAGGCTTAAAATAGCAGTTTCTATTTTTGGACGGTCTACTCCAGTTGAACTAGAGTATTCTCAAGTAGAAAAAATTGATTAAAAACACAATAATGGTTTATATAAACAATAATTATTATTTCATGGAGTATTTTTAGATGGCAAAAGAAATTTCAGGCTATGTAAAGCTACAAGTTCCCGCAGGAAAGGCTAATCCCGCTCCTCCAGTAGGACCAGCATTGGGTCAGGCAGGATTGAATATAATGGAATTTTGTAAGGCTTTCAATGAAGAAACACAACAGTTGGAACAAGGAGCTCCATTGCCAGTGATAATAACTATTTATAAAGATAAAACATTTTCTTTTATATTTAAGAGACCTCCGGCAAGTTATCTTATTAAAAAAGCAGCAAAAATTCAAAAAGGTTCTGAAACAACAGGTCTTATAGATCCAGTTGCTAAATTATCACGAAAGCAACTAGAAAAAATTGCAGAAGAAAAAAAATCAGATTTAAATGCTAAAAATTTAGAGGATGCTTGCAAAATTTTAGAAGGGACAGCTAAGTCTATGGGTGTAGAGGTAGTGGGGTAATTCATCATGTCAAGAGTATCTAAACGTTATACTAAAGCTAAAGAAGGTATTGATATAGAAAATCATTATTCACTTTCTGCCGCAATCAAGATGCTAAAAGATAGAGCTTCAGCTAAGTTTGATGAGACAGTAGAAATATCAATTAATTTAGGTGTTGACGTTAAGCTGTCTGATCAATCAGTTAGGGGTGTAATAAACTTGCCAAAGGGAACAGGAAAGACTCTAAAAGTTGCCGTTTTTGCACGTGATACAAAAGCTAAGGAAGCTAAAGATGCAGGAGCAGATATAGTTGGAGCAGAAGAATTAGCAGAGAGTATTGAAAAAGGGGAGATTAATTTTGATAGGATTATTGCGACCCCAGATATGATGGCTATAGTAGGGAAACTTGGAAAAGTATTGGGACCACGAGGACTAATGCCTAATCCTAAATTAGGATCAGTCACTTTAGAAATAGATAAAGCCGTAAAGTCTATAAAAGCTGGTCAGGTAGAGTTTAAATCTGAGAAGGCAGGAATAATTCATGCAGGACTGGGAAAAGTTAGTTTTGGAGAAAAAGATATATTGGAGAATATATCCAGCTTTATTGATTCGGTGAGGAAATCTAAACCAAGTGGCTCTAAGGGTCAATTTCTTAAGAGAATTAATTTAAGCACAACTATGGGACCCTCTATAAAAATTGATTTATCGTCTCTTGATGCAGCAAGTTCTTGATTTTAATTAATACCTAAAATAAAAGTTACGAACACTTGATTTTTAATTTCTATTGTATATAGTTTGTTGAAATTTTATTGCTGTCCAAGACTACGGGTTTTCGACTAGAAATTAAATTCCCGTATAGATAGTTTCTTAGTCCTTATTTATTAAGGGATGCTCTTATTCTTGGATGTACAATGTAATCTTCTCTATTTATGTAATGGGGAGAACTGGAGTAAGTGATGGATAGGGTTTTAAAGGAAAAAGCGGTATCTGAATTTAATGAAATTTTTAATAATTCTGAAATTGTTATAGTTGTCCATTATGAAGGCTTGGATGCATTGTCTATTAACAGTTTAAGAAATGAGACTTATGATAAAGATGTTTCATTTAAAGTCACAAAAAATAGACTTATAAAACTAGCTATAGAAAAAACTCAATATAAAAATATTGTAGAATTGTTCAAGGGTCCTACAGCAATTGCCTACTCTAATGATATTGTTGCAACTTCTAAGGTAATCCATAATTATTCAAAACAAAATGAAAAGTTAGTTATATTGGGTGGAGCCTTAAAAGATAAAACTATAGATTTGGAAGAGATAAAAAGTTTAGCTGCACTTCCATCTTTGGATGAAATTCGTGCAAATTTTGTAACTATGATGTCTACTCCTGCTTCAAGAATAGCTTCTGTAGTTTCTGCTCCAGGTGCTAGAGTAGCAAGAGTACTTAATGCCTATGCGGTTAAGGATCAAGTTGCGTAATTTTTTAATTTATTATACAGAAAGGGAAAATAATGGCAGATATAAAAAAAATAGCTGAAGAACTATCAAAATTGACAGTAATAGAGGCAGCAGAACTGTCAAAATTATTGGAAGAAAAATGGGGAGTATCTGCAGCAGCTCCTGTAGCTGTAGCTGCGGCTGGTGCGCAACCAGGCGCTTCATCTGAAGTTGCTGAAGAGAAAAGTAGTGTTGATATAGTTCTGGCAGAGGCAGGGGCTTCAAAAATAAATGTGATAAAGGAAGTTAGAGCTATTACTAATCTTGGTTTAAAAGAGGCAATAGTTCTAGTAGAAGCAGCTCCGATTGTTGTTAGAGAGGGAGTCAATATAGAAGAAGCTGAAGAAATCAAGAAAAAACTTGAAGCAGCTGGAGCTAAAGTAGAATTAAAATAGATAGTCAATATAGAATTAACTATTTAAATTTAATTTTTCTTGCGAATATCTTTCGTCTAAGTTATAATTCCGTCCATTATAATAAAGAGTTGATAATCCAGCACCATTAACAGTCTGTATATTAGGAAAAAATACTTGAAAATAACCTATTCTTGGGTTTTATATTTTTGAAGTTTTGTTGCTTTGCCTACTAGCCTTGTCTAGTAGGGTGGGTTTGTTTTTGTTTAGTTTTGGTATTTGTAATTAAATTTGAGGCATAGTTGTTATGAACACATCCCATTTAAGTCTTACAGGAAAAAAAAGAATTAGAAATTATTATGGTAATATCTCTGAAGCATTAAAAATGCCAAATCTTATAGAGATTCAAAAAACGTCTTACGAGCAGTTTTTAGATTCTGGATTACCAGAAACAGGAAAAGATACTAAGATTAGAAAGGGTTTGACCCAAGTATTTGAGTCAATCTTTCCTATAAAAGATTTTTCAGAAGCTTCGGAACTAGAATTTATATCTTATAAGTTGGACAGGCCTAAATACGATGTTGAAGAATGTCGCCAGCGGGGATTAAATTATGCAGCGCCTTTAAGAGTAAAATTTAGGTTAATTATCAATGATTTGGATGAAGAAACAGAGACAAAGACAGTTAGAAGTATCTTAGAGCAAGATGTTTACATGGGTGATATGCCGTTGATGACAGAAAAAGGTACTTTTGTTATCAATGGGACGGAAAGAGTAGTTGTAAGTCAGATGCATCGTTCTCCTGGTGTCTTTTTTGATCATGATGGAGGGAAAAACCATTCCTCAGGTAAAAAATTATACAGTGCAAGAATTATTCCATACAGAGGTTCTTGGATTGACCTAGAGTTTGATGCAAAGGACAAACTTTTCGCAAGAATAGATAGAAGAAGAAAAATGGCTGCTACCTTGTTATTACGGGCATTTGGATTAGATGAGGAAGAAATTTTAGGTAGTTTCTATGAATCCGTTTCATATAAAAAATTTAAAAAAGGATGGTTGACGTCTGTAATAGGAGAGAATCATTTAAATGCAAAATTTGATTATAATATATTATCACCAAAAGGGAAAATCGTATTAGAAGAAGAAAATAAGGTAACTCCAAAAATATTAAAAAAAATCAGAGAAGATAAACTAAAGGAAATTTTAGTTCCGGATAAAGCATTAATTGGACAATATTCTTCTTTAGATATAATAGATGAAAAGACCGGAGAAGTATTTGTAGAAGCAGGACAGATGGTTGATGAAGATATACTTGAAGTCATGGAAAAACAAAGTATCGATGAGATTTCTTTACTGTCGATTAGCACAAAAATAGGTCCTTATATAGTAAATACTTTAAGTGAACCTGACAAGACAAGTTCTAGATCCGAAGCTTTAGCTGATATTTACAGGATAATGAGGCCTGGAGAACCACCTACCGAAGAAACCTCTGAAAAGTTATTTTTTGATTTATTTTTTGCTCCGGTTACATTTGTAGAGGATGAAATAGAGTGTAGGTTAGAACCATCAACAAAATCCAAAATCATTGCCAAGTATTCTAAAGAATTGTTAGATAGTGCAGGTGGTTGGGTAATAGATACGAAGAAAGATTGGAGTTTAGTTATTTTAGCTGTTTCTGCAAGAGGTAACAATCCACCTGGTTTTTGGGTGCAATCAAAAAATATTAAAGAATTAAGATCTGATAGATATGATCTGTCTGCTGTAGGAAGAGTAAAATTAAATTCCAGAGTGGGATTAAATATAGATGATAGTATCACTGAACTTAGAAGTACTGATATTATTGGTGTGCTTAAAGTTTTAATGGGCTTAAAAGATGGAATAGGTGAAGTAGATGATATTGACCATTTAGGAAATCGAAGGGTTAGATCTGTAGGTGAATTACTGGAAAACCAGTATCGTATAGGGCTAGCTAGGATGGAGAGGTCTATCAGAGAAAAGATGTCTTCAGGAGAAATTGATAATATTACACCTCAAGATTTAATAAACTCTAAACCTGCACTAGCTTCAGTAAGAGAATTTTTTGGCTCTTCACAACTGAGTCAATTTATGGATCAAACAAATCCATTAAGTGAAATAACTCATAAAAGAAGACTATCTGCTTTGGGTCCTGGAGGATTAACCAGAGAAAGGGCGGGCTTTGAAGTGAGGGATGTTCATCCAACACATTACGGTAGAATTTGCCCAATAGAGACACCAGAAGGACCTAATATTGGATTGATTAATAGTCTAGCAACATATGCAAGAGTGAATAAATATGGCTTCATAGAGAGTCCTTATAGAGTGGTAAAATCTGGTAAGGTAACCAAAGAAGTAAGATATTTGTCGGCTATGGATGAAGGTAACTATACTATAGCCCAAGCAAATGCAGAACTTGATGTTTCAGGAAGTTTTTCTAATGACCTAGTTAGTTGCAGGTTCAGAGGCGATTTTATAATGTCAGATCCTAAGGTTGTTGATCTTATAGATGTTTCACCTAAGCAATTAGTTTCGGTAGCTGCAGCTTTGATTCCTTTCTTAGAAAATGATGATGCAAACAGAGCATTAATGGGTTCTAATATGCAAAGACAAGCTGTACCATTAGTTCGTGCGGAGGCTCCATTGGTTGGTACTGGTATGGAAGCCATCGTTGCTGCTGACTCAGGCTCAACAGTTCTAGCAAGAAGGGCAGGATATGTTGATCAAGTAGATGCGAGAAGAATAGTTATTCGAGTTATAGATGAAAAAGATCCTGATAAAACTATCGGGGTAGATATATATAATTTATTAAAATTTCAAAGGTCTAATCAAAATACCTCTATCAATCAGAGGCCGTTGATAAAAGTTGGAGATAGGGTTGCTTCTGGAGATATAATAGCTGACGGGCCTTCTACAGATTTTGGAGAATTGGCGTTGGGTCGTAATGTCCTAGTGGCTTTTATGCCTTGGAATGGATATAACTATGAAGATTCTATTCTAATATCTGATCGTGTAGTTCAAGAAGATGTGTTTACTTCTATTCATATAGAAGAATTTGAGATTATGGCTAGAGATACTAAACTTGGGCCTGAAGAAATAAGCAGAGATATTCCAAATGTTGGAGAGGAAGCGTTAAAAAATCTTGATGAAGCTGGAATAGTATATATAGGAGCAGAAGTAGGTCCTAATGATATTTTAGTTGGCAAAGTGACTCCGAAAGGAGAGACGCCTGCTACTCCTGAAGAAAAATTACTTAGAGCTATTTTTGGTGAAAAGGCAGCTGATGTTCGTGATACTTCGTTAAGACTTCGTCCTGGGGTTTCTGGAACAGTGGTAGAGGTAAGAGTTTTTTCTCGGAGAGGCATAGAAAAAGATGAACGCGCAATGGAAATAGAAAGAGAGGAAATTTCAAGATTAGCAGAAGATAGAGACGATGAATTAAGAATTACTGAACAAAATATAATGGACAGACTTCTGCCACTTTTTGTTTCCAAAAAAGCCGTTGCTGGAACCGCTGAAATAAAAAAAGGTTCCCAGATTAAAAAGGAAATATTAGAGAGTTTGTCCATAAGACAAATGTGGGAAATAACAGTTTCAGATAAGAAAATTATGGATGAAGTAGAAATTATCAAAAGTGATTATGATGCAGCAGTTAAGCGTCTACAAGATCAATTTGAAGAGAAAGTTGAAAAAATTCAAGATGGGGATGATTTGCTGCCTGGAGTATTAAAAATGGTTAAGGTTTTTGTTGCAGTTAAAAGAAAACTACAACCAGGTGATAAGATGGCTGGCAGACATGGAAACAAAGGTGTGATTTCTAGGATAGCAAGAGTAGAGGATATGCCTTATTTAGAGGATGGCACTCCTGTAGATGTTGTTCTTAATCCTCTAGGCGTTCCTTCAAGAATGAATGTAGGCCAAATTTTGGAAACACATCTTGGATGGGCTGCAGCAGGTTTAGGAAAGCAAATAGCTGAGATAGTTGATAACTATTCTAAAGAAAAATCAAAGTCACTACTTAAAAATAAATTGGCCACAATTTATGGTAAAACAAAATGGAGGGCGGCCGAACAACAATTAAAAGATGATGATGTTTTAGAATTAGCAGAAAATCTAAGAAAAGGCGTTCCAATGGCGACTCCAGTTTTTGATGGGGCGAATGAAGAAGATATAAAACAGGCGCTAGAAATGGCGGGTTGTGACACATCTGGCCAGGTGAGACTAACGGATGGGAGGACGGGAGAGCCTTTTGCAAGAGAAACTACAGTAGGTTATGTCTATATGCTAAAATTACACCATCTTGTAGACGATAAAATTCATGCAAGATCTATAGGTCCTTATAGTCTTGTCACCCAGCAACCTTTAGGAGGTA
>CAZNVN010000078.1:0-7548 GCA_964576635.1 uncultured Rhodospirillaceae bacterium | reverse complement strand
CAGGGATCCCGATACCAAAAACCGGTGCCTTACCACTTGGCCACGCCCCATTAGTGCTTATAAAAGGTATATTTAACTTCAGATCTAAATTTGAGCAAGAACTTATTGTATAAGTTTTATTTAATTTTATTATTCTATTATTTGACTATGAGTAATAGTAAAGATAATAAGATATTTATTATGTCTAATATAATAGATGGAAAAAAGTTAGCTGGAGAAATCAGGAGTACTGTTAAACAGGCTGTTTCTGATTTAAATGATATAGGAGTGAGTCCGGGTTTAGCTACTGTAATAGTTGGAAATGATTCTGCAAGTAGAACATACGTTAAAAATAAAATTAAATCTTCAAATGAAGTAGGCATCAAATCTTTCAATTATGATTTAGATGAGAAAATTGACGAAGAAAAATTAATTGAACTAGTTAAAAAACTTAATTCTGATGAAAAAGTAGATGCTATTTTAGTTCAACTCCCTTTACCAAAACATTTATGTGCAAGTAAGGTTATCGATTCAATCAATCCTGATAAAGATGTTGATGGGTTTAGTCTTATAAATGCAGGCAGAACTTTTCTAAATAGGCATGGCGTTGTTCCTTGTACTCCTATGGGATGCCTTTTATTGCTGAGATCTATAAAGTTCAAAATGGAGGGCAAAAATGCAGTTATAATAGGTAGAAGTAATATAGTAGGAAAACCTATGTCGCAATTATTGCTTAATGAGAACTGTACTGTTACTGTTGCACATTCCTACACTAATAATTTATCTAAATTAACTAGGGAAGCAGATATTATAATTGCTGCTACTGGGAAACATCATATGATAAAGAAAGATTGGGTAAAAAAAGGGGCTGTAGTAATAGATGTAGGAATAAATCGTATTATTAAGGATAAAAAAACTTATTTAGTAGGAGATGTTGATTTTAAAGAAGTTTATGAAGTGGCCTCTTATATAACCCCCGTTCCTGGAGGAGTTGGCCCCATGACTATAGCATGTTTATTGGTTAATACTGTAGTATTGGCAGCAAGTAGAAGGAACATTAAAGTGCATAAAGATTTGGAAAGTTTAATTAACTAAGAAGCTGTCCATGCTTTATCCACCATTTAGGTCTAATTTTTAAAATATTTAAAGTTGCCTCTATCGCTTCTTCTTTTTTTCTAAAAATTCCAAAACAAGTAGGTCCACTTCCAGACATACCAAAATATTTTATTCCTTTCTGTTTGGATAAAAAATATTGAGCAACAACAATTTCTGGAACTAAATGTTCTGAAATATTTTTTAGATTATTAATACCAATTGAATAGGTCATAGGACTTTTGTTTGGTATTTTGGTTAATGGGATAGTATTTTTTAAATTATTAAAAATTATTTTTGTGGATAATTTTTTATTTGCTGCAACTAATACCAACCACCTATTTTTTGTGATTATTCTTTTTAATCCTATGTCCAGTTTTGCTAGTTTAGCTCCTGTTTCTAAAATTTTTACCGGTTTTGAATTTAAACAAGCAATAATATCTGATCCCAGCTTTCTGGCTATCTTATTTTGAACCAATTTTAATATTTTATTATTTTCTATTTTAAAAACCTTGGGTAAAATTTTTAGTGTGGCGGCAGCATTAGAAGAACCTCCTCCCATGCCTGAAGCAACGGGTAAATTTTTTTCTAAAATAATTTCAATACCATCATTAATATTAAATTCTTTTAAAAGATACTTAGCCGCTTTATAAACAAGATTTTTGTTTTTTATATTTACCAAATCCTTAGAGAATGGACCTGTAATAGCCAACTTGACTTTACTATCTTTCTTATTAATTTTTTTTATAGTTATCTTATCACTTATGTTTGAAAAAATAATATTTGAATCAATGTTATGGTATCCATCTACTCTTTTGCCTAGAACCTTGAGAGATAAGTTAATTTTCGCATTACAACTTACCACAGCCAAAGTTTTTTTATAAAAGTGCATTATTTTACATGTTTTTTGAAGATGGAGCTTTTACTCCTGGTTTAGGGATAATCAAACCTTTGATTTTATTATTTAATTGAAGAATTAGGTCTTCTTGAGGATCAAACTCTAGTGCTCGTTTCCACTGAAATTTTGCTTCTATTTCTCTTCCTGAATAAAATAACGCATCTCCTAAATGATCTATGATTATTGCATCACCAGATACTAATTCAACTGCTCTTTCTAGATTTTCTACTGCGCTATGATATTCCCCTACTTGATAATATGCCCAGCCAAGACTATCAACAATGTATCCATCGTTTGGTCTACCCTCTAATGCTTTTTTTATCATAGTCATGGCTAAGTCTAGTTTTCTTCCTTGGTCTATCCAAGTATAAGCAAGATAGTTAAGTACCAAAGGTTGGTCAGGAGAAAAGACTAAGGCTTGTTTAAATTTTTCTTCTGCTTGCTCCCATCTATTGCCTCTTTCTAGTGCAATACCATTGGCATATAGTAAAGGCCAATGCCTTTCCTCCATTTTGGGTATTTTGGAAAAAATCTTTTCGTAATATTGAATAGAATTATCAAAATCTTTTATATCATAGTATATTTCTGCAATAGTTTTTAAATAGTTATAATTGTCTTTATATTGATCTCCACTATATTCTAATGAGGAAATAGCTTCATGGGATTTTTGCATTTCAGATAGGCATTTAGCTGTAGCAATTTTTGATTTAATGCGCAGATAAGAATCATCTTCTATGCTTTTATAATATTTGATAGCTCTTTCATAATTTTTATTAGCCTTAAAAATATTACCTAATATTAATTTTGCATTGTCCAAATCACGATTAAGAAAAAAAGCGATTTGAGAATATATTATTGCTTGTGTTACTAATCCTTCATTATATAAGATTTCACTAGTATTTAAAAATGTCTCTGCAATTCCCTCTCTGATATTAGTAACCAATGGTTTACTTGGATTAAATTTATTGTTTTTGGTTTCAAAAATTAAAAGTTCACTGCTATCAGGCATAGTATTTTCAAATTTTTTATTCACTGAATCTCTTAATTCGAATAGTTGATGTCTTTCAAAAAACGAGCTGGCTGAAATAAATAATTTTGCGTTAGGTGTATTACTTTTTGTAATTGCATCTTCATACTTTAGTTTTGCGGAAGTATATTCACCTAGCCAGTCGTTTATCAGTGCTAAATGATAATCATATATAGGAGATAAGATCCCTTTATCCGCTTGATTATTTAGATGTCTTATGGATTCTTCGTGGTTTCTTAATCCTGCAGAGGCCCAGGCTTGTAATATAGGAATAATATAACTATCAATCCCATTAGGAGAAACCTTTGTTAGTGTAAGCTTTAGAGATTCATAATCTCCTTTATTTAAATGATGTATAGACTTTAGATATAAAGCCAAATTAATACCATCAATGTTTTTCATATTATTAGTTATTTTAATAGCGTCACCTATTTGCCCATTTGATGCCAATGCTTCAATAGCCATGACGGCAAGTGCTGGAGAATCTTCATTTTTATCAAAAACCATTTTTGAAAAATATGCAGAATTTTCTATATCCAAGTTTGCTCTGGCTACTTGACTGCTTAAGAAAGCGCCATAAAGATTTGTTTTCCAGTCTCTAGAGTGTACATTTTTTGCAAAGGTAAATGTAAATATGAACAAAAGTATAGAAAAGAAAATTAAAAATAAGATATTTATTGAAACTTTTTTTTTAATAAAATACAAATTACTTCTCATTTAAATAAAATTTAAACATGAACTTATATAAATACATTGTACACATGCACTCATATTTTATAATATGATATGTTTGCTTAAATACTTTAGAGAAATATTAAATTGATAAATATATTAACACAAGCAATATTGAAGCTTGACCTAACAATTTTTTAAGGGCAAATATAATTTATTATTTTATTAAAAGAGGAAGAGTAAAGTGGCTATTACAAAAAACAACCCAGCAACTAGGGTAGCTAACCAAAAAGAAAAAACTTTTAATGGGAAACCGGTTAAACCCGTTAAATACATAGGAAGTTGGTTGGGTCATGGTAATTATATAGCTGTTCAAGACGAATCAGGTAAATTAGTCAAGGATAATGAAGGCAAGCCGATACCCTTTGGCTCAATATAAATATTTAATTAATATGAATAATGGATCTAAATTTTACAAAGAAAATTTTTCTGTTATAGCAGAATGGTTATCGTCAATGGGTTGTGATGAAATTCTAGATAATGAGACTCGTAAATTTTATGGGATAAGACAAAATAATAAAGGCTTGCTAGTTAATGCGCAAGACGTTGATAAAGAATTAGCTAATAATTCTATTTCTTTGAATAGTTACAAAAACATAAATGAATTGAAAAAATATGTAGAAGAACAATATTTGAATGTAGAAAAAGATGATAGTAAGAGTTTTATTTTTTCTGAGGGAAGTATAGGTTCAGATTTGATGATTATTGGAGATAATCCAGAAACGTTAGATATAAACAAAATTAAATCTTTTCAAGGAGAAATCGGTGTTTTATTAATGGCTATGTTAAAGGCTATAAATTTTGATTATAATAACACATATTTCACTAACCTATCTTTTCGGTCTTATATTAATGGAAGAAAACCTGTCTTAGATGATGTGCTTAAAAATATACGTGTGGTTAAAAGGCAAATAGAACTTGTAGGACCCAAAGTAATAATAATGTTTGGATCAATTGCTACTCAGAGTCTAACTGGAACTAGAGAAGGGATATTTGCTACAAGAGGAAAATGGTATAAATTAGTAACAGAAGGCACAAAAAGAACTTTTCCCGCAATATCTATGTACCATCCGGGTTATTTAATAGCTAGACCTGACAAAAAAAAGGATGCTTGGGCAGATTTAATATCTGTTAAAAATAAAATAGGTATTACTATTTAGATTATTTAATATTTTATTTAGGAACCATTTGTTTATAAATTAAATGTTGGGGTTAGAGTGAATATTTTAAAAGATTTTATTATTGATAAAAAAAAACATAATTGGTTAATATTTACTACTATTTTTTTATTTTTTTCTCTAGGTAATGCGCAAACGGCAAATAACTCGCCTGATGATTCTTACCAAAGACTTCCTTTGATTCTAGTTGATTATATTGAAAAAGTTGAAATTAATAATGGAAAAAAAATATTACTATCAGAAAAAGATGTAGTCCTATATTCAAAAATATTTAAATTACAAAAATCAGGTAAATGGAAACAAGCTAATAAAGTAATTGATGAATTAACAAATAAAATTTTATTAGGTCATGTCACTTATCAACGATTGATGCATCCAACCAAGTATAGGTCGAGCTTTAAAGAGTTAAAAAGTTGGTTAAATCTATATTCTGACCATCCAATGGCAGACAGAATATGGAAATTAGCAAATAAAAGAAGACCGAATAATATGAAATATTTAAATAAGCCTATTGCACTTCCTAGACTAGCAGGTTATGGAAAAGATTCTGTAAATAAGCAAATTTGTGATTTTAAGTATTCTAAGAATAAGTACAAAAATATTTATAAGAAAATTAAAGATTTAATTAGAAGAGGTCGGCCAACTCAAGCTCTAAACCTATTGAAACAAACAGAAGGGATAGATGAATACACGGAAGATGATTTAAGAGGAAGAATTTCTGCAGGGTATTTTGCTGTGGGAAAAGATAAAGTTTCTTTTCAAGTTGTTTCAAAAGCTGCGATTAGATCAGGTGATAATAATCCAATATTATATTGGAGAAAAGGTTTAGTGGCATATAGATTAGGTCTAAAAGATGTAGCATTAGATAGTTTTATAAAATCTACTGAAATAGAAAATAAAAATTACTGTAGATCAGGAAGTTCATATTGGGCAGCAAAAATTCTTCTTGGTAAAGGAGATAAAAAGGCTGCTCTAAAAATGTTTAGTATTGCATCAAAGCAGCCATTTTCTTTTTATGGTCAGTTAGCAATAGAAGATTTAGGAATAAATAATACTATTGACTGGTCGTTGCCCAATAACGGAAAAATTTTTGAATTAGATCTGTCTAAAAATATTCATTTCAAAAGAGCAGTGGCTCTTTCACAAGTTAGAAGATATGGAGAGGCGGATCAAGAATTTAGATTTATAGTCGGGAGTTTAGGATTAGATAAAGCCCTCCATTTAGTGGAATTAGCAGAATATTTGGGATTACCAGCTGTACAGTTGAGGTTAGGAGATAAGATATCAGGGAGAACACAAACAAAGTATAATGTGGGCTTATATCCTGCACCCCAGTGGGTACCTGAGGATGGATTAAAAATAGATAGAGCTTTATTATGGGCTATCATAAGAAATGAATCAGCTTTTTACTTAAAAGCAAAAAGTTATAGAGGGGCTCGAGGACTGATGCAAATTTTGCCTAGTACTGCTAGAAATATTACAGGAGATAGATCATTGAGAGGAAGTAATTCATGGCAACTGTATGATCTAGATTTAAATATAGGCACAGGACAAGATTTGATTTTAAAGCTTATAAAATCTGAAAAAATTCAATATTCTTTAGTAAAATTGTTAACTGCTTGGAATGCAGGGCCTAGTAGGCTAGATCAATGGGATAGAAAAATAAGTGTATATAGTGATCCTTTGTTATACATAGAAAGTATTCCTAGTACAGAAACCAGATTATTTGTTAAAAAGGTACTGAGTGATCTTTGGGTGTATAGAGATCGTTTTGAACAAAACAAGACTAGTTTAAAACAATTAGCGAATAATAAGTGGCCAAAATATTTAAAAATGGAAAACTGATAGGCATTCAAGTATGACCAATATAGATGATAAAAGACCTTTTCTTAAAGTTAATATAGCTATTTTAACAGTTTCAGATACTAGAACTATAGAAACTGATAAATCAGGAGATCTGCTTTCTAAAAGAATAAACGAAGCAGGTCACAGCGTTATAGATCGACTAATTGTAAAAGATAATAAAGATAAAATAAGAGATATACTTTTAAAGTGGGTGAAAGATAAAATGGTAGATGTAGTAATATCCACCGGAGGAACTGGTATTACTGGAAAAGATCTTACGCCCGAAGTTTTTAGTGAAATTTTGGAGAAGGAGATACCCGGTTTTGGAGAGCTTTTTAGGTGGTTAAGTTATAAAAAAATAGGAACTTCTAGTTTACAGTCCAGAGCATCAGCGGGAGTTTGCAAAGGAACTTATTTATTTTCTTTGCCTGGATCTACAGGAGCCTGTAAGGATGCCTGGGATCAAATATTGATACATCAACTTGATAATCGTTTTAGACCCTGCAATCTGGTTGAGCTAATGCCCAGATTAAGAGAGCACGAGGAAGACGTTTAAAGCCTTATGTACTGGTAATCTGCCAAAAACTGAGGGTTAAATTAGGTAACGTTGGACACTATCGTTGGACACTTTTAGTAAATTTTTCATACAAAAACTCTACCACAATCAGAGCCATATCTACAAATACTGGAGTAGGTGGTTGATAAAAAAGAATTATGTTAATATGAGTTTATGAGGAAAATTTTATTAACAGTATTTATATTGTTTATAGGTTTGTTTTTAAGTAGTTGTTTTATTG
>CAZNVN010000077.1:0-7560 GCA_964576635.1 uncultured Rhodospirillaceae bacterium | reverse complement strand
TGAATCAATAGTACGACTTTTTTGCAATCCTCTCATGATTGGAATACTACAAAAAGAGCAGCCATTATCACCACCTTCAGCTATTTTTATATAAGCATAATGACTTGGAGTCATCAAGGAACGATAAAACAGAGGATCTTCCTTTGCATAATCTTTACCCGTTAGAAATGATATAATTTGTTTATGATCATTGCTTCCAAAAAATCGATCAACCTCAGGTATTTCTTCTGATAGCTCTTCAGGGTATCTTTCAGAAAGACAACCCATGACAACTAATTGTTTTAAGTTACCAGTTCTTTTTAATTCAGAAGCTTGCAGTATGGTTTCTATTGATTCTTCCCTTGCTATATTAAGGAAACCACAGGTATTAATTACAATTGTGTCAGCTTCTTCTGGCTCTTTGGTAATAGTGAAGTTTTCATTTTGAAGATTTCCAAGAAGAAGTTCGGAATCAACCAATGCTTTTGCGCAACCAAGACTAATTAGATTTAATTTTTGTTTTAAAGAATTCAATTAACTATTTAGTCCCTAATAAACCTTGAGTGTATTCTAAAGCATCAAAAGTGATTAAATCATCTAGATCTTCACCTAAGCCTATGAATCGAACTGCAAGGCCCAAATCTTGATAAAGAGGAAAAATGATTCCTCCTATAGCACTTCCATCCATCTTGGTCATAATAGCGCCATCGATTTGAATTGTTTTTAAAAATTCTCTAGCTTGGACAAAAGAGTTTAACCCTAATGAAGCATCCAGTGTTATAAAAGCAGAAAGTTTGAATTCAGCAAACTTTGATTCGGCCATTCTATACATCTTTTCTAATTCATCCATTAAATTCTTATGAGTATGCAATCTACCTGCAGTGTCAACAATAACAACATCAATGTTCTTTGATTTTGCGGCTGTAAGTCCATCAAAAAGAATTGATGACGGCTGCTTCGATTTCTCATTATGAACCAAATCAACATCAATACGATTTGCCCAAATCTTTAATTGATCAATGGCAGCTGCACGATATGTATCTGCTGCTACCATAAGAATATTATTACCTAGTTTTTTGTAGTAACTAGCTAGTTTTGCAGCAGTAGTTGTCTTGCCCGTTCCATTAACGCCTACAACCATCACTATTATCGGATTATTTGAAGGAAGATAATTATCTTCCTTCATAGGTAAGATTGAAACAAGATGATCTTCGACTTTCGATATGAATCCTTCATCATGATGTTTTTCTACTACGTTCAGAATGGTGCTTACTGTTTCAAAACCCATATCAGATGATAATAGTACTTCCTCTAATTGCTCTAATGAATCAGGAGTAACTTTACGTTTTACAATATTATCAAAAGCATCAGCAACCTTTTCTCTGGTTTTACTTAATGCCTGGAAAATATTGCCTATAAAAGGCATTAATGTATTTCTTTATAAGAATTATAGAATGTTTTTGTATATGCTAGCCAACTAACGACTAAAAGAAATGTAGCAGTATAAATTGTTACATCATTTAACCAAGGGAAGGCTTGCCATGGCCAGATATGCACCAGCACAGCGAGCGATGTTATGCCAGCTCCCCATTTCCCCCACCAGTTAGAACTAAGGATAAAATGATCATGGTTCAAGAAATATATTGCTGCTATTGCAATAAATATATATCGAACCAAAAAAAATAGAAAAAACCATGCGGGGAATCGATCAATCAGTGTCAAATAAGCAACTACAGCAAAAATACATACAAAGTCAGCTATGGGATCAATCCACTTACCAAAGTGTGTAATCTCGTGTGCCTTACGAGCCACCCATCCATCCAACGCATCAGATAGGACAGCGATTAGGATTAAAATAAATGTTACAGTACCATATGATGGATTTTTTAAAGTATAAATAATAGGAACTGCTAAAATAGCTCTGCTTAAACTAATTATATTAGCCAAAGTTAAAATTTTAGTCGGGTCAGAAATAATTAATTTTTTAGGCATTAATTATCACTCTATCATTAAACGAGACAACTTGTTGTTCCAAATTATAAATATGATCACAATGGGATTCAATAAAATAAACATCATGGGAAATCAATATTAAATATTTGTTGGATATTACTTCCTTTAAGAACTTGCTAAGTAAAACTTTTTGTTTTATTCCCATGCCAAATGTTGGTTCATCCAAAATTAAAACATCATAATTACAATATGATAAAATTATTATTATAGCCATTCTTAGAGTTGACCATGGAATATTTATAGTTGATTCGTTTTTAATAATATCCCAATTAATCTGGGAAGATTTTAACTTATTAATACACATTTTCATCAAATGTGGATTTAGTTTCTCGTTAGTAATTAATTCTGAAATAAAATTTTCAAGCGATTCTGGGCCAATCATACGTTCAGGAAATTGATCCAACATTGCAATAGAAGGGCGATTGCCATCAATTGAAATATCTATAAAGCCTGATTGCAAAGATAATATTTTCGTTATCAGTTTTGATAACGTGGTCTTGCCTTTTCCATTTTCACCAATCAACCCAATTGATCGTGCTTGATTAATATCACAACTCCAATTTTTGATTACAGGTGAGTGTGAATCCTCATAGGCAAAAGAAATATTATCAATCACTAAACGTAATCTTCCACGTAGATGTTTATAGCTATAAGATAGATTTTCGAATGGTAAAGAAGATATTTTTGAGAAATCTGACAGAGACAGCATCCAACTAATGTCACCAAAAGTCAAATCATTGTAATCAGAAGTAAACCAAATTACAGTACAGCTACTTGAGATTTCTCTTTTAATAAAATTAATCCAATATTCCTTCAAATTTTGATTTAAATAAGATAAACCATCATCAATAAGCAATAATTCTGGTTTAGTGCTCAAAGCTGTAACAATATTAAGCATTTCCATTTGCCCTCCACTTAATGATGCTGGATGGCGCTGCCAATTATCAACAAATGGAAGTTGAGATTTTAATTTTTCTAACAAATTTTGAAGGATGATAGAGTTAGTTGTTTGACACTCTAACCCAAAAGCTAGTTCTGACTCAATGGTATGCGACAATATTTGTGTTTCAGGATTTTGAAAAACTATTTGGACTAATTCTGGTGCACTTACACTATGAATAGAGAAATTTTGATAATTTGCGATTTTCAACCCTGCTAAAGATTTAATAAATTGCGTTTTACCACTTCCACTCTCTCCATAAACAACATGAAAACCATTTGGGATTTTTATTTTTTTTGAATCTCCAAATTTTTCATAAGTAATTGAAAAAGATAATGGTTTAGTCATGAATTATACCTCTAACAATCCTTGTTGATGAACCTAAGTTTCTATGTATTACATCCGTTGCAGAATAGCTTGCTTTTAAAAAAGACTTTTTATCTTTAAACAAATTATTAACGCCTAATACAAGATCACTGCCATTCTTAATAGAGAATCCTCCTTTTACTTTGATTAACTCTAATGCTTCCGGAAAATTATCATATTTCGGTCCAAAAAATATAGGAAGCCTTGCGATTGCTGGCTCCATAACATTATGAACTCCTGATGAAAAACCACCTCCTACATATGCGATCTGACCAAACCAATATAATTGAGAAAGTCTTCCAATTGAATCAACAATAATTACCTTTGTATCAATATCGACTGGTTCTTTATTTCCTAACAATTCGACAGATAATGATTTTGATATAAAATATTTTTTTATTTTTTCAATATTTTGCTGATTAGGTTCATGTGGCACCCAAATTAATGATAAATCATCTATATCTATCATTAAAGTAATGATAGAGTCTAAAATCATCTCTTCATCCTCAATGTGTGAACTACCAATTATTAATCTTTTAGGTCGCAAAAGAACAGACTTTGTTCTTTCTTCAGTAAATTTATCAGACTTCTGCTTTACTTGGTCATATCGAGGATTACCTAAGACTCTAATAATTGGTTTTGCCGATGGAAAAAGTATCTTCGTTAATTGATTATAATCATTATCAGAAATTGTATAAATAGTAGAAATCTGATTATAAACACTTTTATAAAATTGTCTGATAATTATGGTGGATTTTGAGGTATTCTTTGAAAATCTAGCAGCAAATATAGATGTATGAATACCAAGTGATTTTGCGCTCCAAATTAAATTAGGCCAAACATCATAAGCAGCGAGGATAAGTTTTCTAGGTTTAGCTAATCTTAAAGATTTTTTGATTATCCAAAAGAAATCCATTGGCAAATAAATCTTACAATCAATTTGATCATCGTCAACATGATTATATCCTGATGGTGAAAAAAAACTCATAATGAATAATGCATGAGGTTTAACTTCTTTTAAACCAGACATAACGGGTCTAGCTTGTTCATATTCACCAAGGGAAGCAACATGAAACCAATAAATTAATCGGTTTTTTCCAACGCTATTAATAAAAAATTTTAAATGTTTATAAGATTTAAATCTGCCAATTATACCTGCTCTAATTTTTCTATTAAATAAGCACAGTATCAAACTAATGAAAACAAATAAAGGAAATAAAATAAAATTATATACAACTTTCCAAAACATTAGGTGACAACTTTACTAATTTTATTCATAATAAGTTCTGGTGGAATTTGCGTCATACAATATTGCTCTTTACGATAACATGGAAGACTCCCATTTTGAGAACAAGGCCTACACCAAAGATCCTTATTTTCTATAACATATGATCTATCTAAAAATACACCTGCTCCAGTCTCTCTAGAAGTAGGGCCAAGAATTGTTATCGCAGAAATTCCCAATGATTCTCCAGCATGTAAAAATCCAGTATCATTACCTATAATAAATTTTGCTTGACTAACAATAGCCAATGATTCTCTTAGGTTGGTTTTACCATGGACATCAATTGTGCTCTTGTTTGCATTAGATGTGATTAACTCACAATTGATATCATTAACTCCACCTATTAATACAGCATTGAGACCAAATTTTTCTTTAACCTTATCTATAATAATAGAATAATAATGTGCAGGCCATCGTTTTTGAGCCCAAGCTGCGCCAGGTGTTAATACAAAATAATCACCCTTGAGACCATAACTTTGAAGAATGCTTATTCCATCCTCTTTCTCTAAATCTGATACGAATAATTTAGTTTCTCCCATTTGATATTTCCGAGGGAGTAGATCATTAAGAGGTTCATGTAGCCATGACCTAACAGAAAAGTCAGGCGAAAAATAATTTTGATGAAACATGAATAGGTTAAATCGCTTCCAACGAGGTTTTGGTAAAAATAATGATTTGGTATTGCTCATAGCCTTCCTAATTATTCTAGATCTTGTAGTATTATGTAGATCAATAACCAAATCATAAGATTTTTTTCCCATCGATAATCCAATTTTTCTTAAAGAGGAATATCCAGCTTTAATATCTATTGAATGAATTTCATTTATCTTATTATGACCATCTAGCAGAGGAGCAAATTTTGAAAGAGTCATAAAATCAATAGTTGTATTAGGAAAATATGATGTTAATGTACCTATAACGGATGTGGTTTGTACAATATCTCCAATTGAACTAAATCTTAAGATTAAGATTGAACGAGGATCGTTATTCACTTCTTAGCCGGTTCTTTGCATATTAAATGCAATGAGATCTATCATAGATTGCTTATAGGGAGAATTTGGATAGGGTGAAATAGCATCTAAGGCTTGTTCGTTAAAATCAGTAATTTTGTCCTTAGCATAATTGAACCCTCCTATTCTATCAATAATCTCTTTTATATGATCTAAATCAATTCGTGTTTTTTTCTTAGAACCTAGAATTTTATTTAAACGTCTAATCTCAATTTTTGAAGCTTTATCATAAGCATGAATAAGTGGAAGCGTAATCAAATTTCTCTTTCCTTCTGCACCCATATCTTTTCCTGTTTGTTTTTCATGACCCAAAATATCAAATAAGTCATCTTTAACCTGGAAGGCCATACCCAGTTTTGTACCATAATTAACCATCGCCTCTCGATCTTTATCAGCACCACTGGAAGTGATTGCACCTAATTCACAACTGGTTGAAATTAATGATGCTGTTTTTTGGTAAATCATATCATAATAACTTTGTTCGTTCATTGATTTAGTTAACGACTTTTCAATCTGTAGTATCTCACCCGCAGCTAGTTTTTCTGCAGTTGAAGCAATTAACTCCATTGCAGAAAAATCTTTCAATCCAATCATATTAATTAGAGTTTTACTAAAAATAAAATCTCCCATTAGTACTGCAACTTTATTTTTCCACATTCTATTGATTGAAGGAAATCCACGGCGATGATTAGCCTCATCTACAACATCATCATGAATTAATGTAGCAACATGTAACAATTCAATCATTGCGGCAGCTCTATAACTATTCATCGTTGGTTGTCCACAAACTCTTGAAGCTAAGATAGTAAGTATGGGTCTAATATGCTTTCCTTTATGGCGGAGGATATATTTTCCAATCATATTGATCATTCTTACTTCTGAATGAAGAGCATTCCTAAACTCTTCTTCAAAAAGTTTGATATCATCAAAAATTGGTTCAGTAATGTATTTTATTTTTTTTTCATCTGTTTTCATAAATAGAAATTACCCACTCCTTTTCCTATTAACCAACCAGCTCACGCCAATACTAATTTCATATAAAAGCCATAAAGGAATAAACATTAATACTAAACTAACTGGGTCTGGAGGTGTTATAAATGCACTTAAGATTAAGATAACTACAATAGAATGCCTTCGGTAATGACTCATAAAAGCAGGAGTTAATAGACCAATAACTGAAAGAATAAAAACAAGAACAGGCAATTCAAATATTAATCCGCTTCCAATCAACAGCCATGTTACAAAATTAAAATAATAATTTATTGAAAAATTATTATCTATCTGGTCAATACCAACTGAGGTAAAGAACTCCAAGGAAAAGGGTATTATAACAGTATAAGAGAAAACCAACCCAATCAAAAAAGATAAATAAGTAAAAAATATTAGAGGGCCTACATATTTTCGTTCATTCAAATAAAGACCTGGGGAAATAAACTTCCATAATTGGTATGTCAAAACTGGAATTGCAAGTACAAATCCACCAATAAGTGCAATTCCCCATTTAATCATAAACATTCCCTGAACTTTGAGCACTTGAAGATCCATTGGATTGGTTAAGCTTTGAGTAGGTTTAATAAGAAATTCAATTATTACATCAATAAAGTAAAATGTTACAACCGATCCAATTAATACAGAAATCAATGATTTGAGCAGTCTCCAGCGCAATTCCTCTAAGTGATCTAAGAAATGCATAGATTGTTGACTACTATCCAAAGCTATTGGGCCAGTAACTCTTCAGCTAATTTATGTGGAGATATTTTTGTAGACTTAATATTATTAGTGGCTTTATCCAATTTATTAATTTTTCCATCCGTCCAAAACTCACTAATTAATTTATCTTTTATTAAACTTAAAACACGATTACGATAACGATCTAATTGTCTTTCATTAAATAAATTTCTGTCTTTAACCATTATGATATATTTGATAATTCCATTATAAAGTTGTTCAATTCCTAAGCTACGATC
>CAZNVN010000076.1:0-7703 GCA_964576635.1 uncultured Rhodospirillaceae bacterium | reverse complement strand
GATAAGGAAGCTTTTTTTGATGCATATGATAATTTATTCAAATGTTTAAAAGTTGCAGAAGGTTTGATGAGAGCATTGAAATTTAAGCCAGAAGCTATGATAAATATGTTAACTTTGGATCATATTACTGCTACAGATGTAGCAGACTGGTTAGTCAAAGATTTTAATATTCCTTTTAGAGATGCTCACTCTATTACAGGAAAAATAGTAAATTTAGCTGAAAAAAAGAATATTAAATTGGAAGATCTAAAACTTAATGAGCTTCAAACTATTGATGAAAGAATAAATAATAAAGTTTTTGAGATTCTGTCCTTAGATTCTTCTTTAAAGAGTAAGAAAAGCTTAGGAGGAACTGCACCTACATTGGTAAAAAAGGCTCTTTCTAAAGCAAAAAGAAAATGGTTGGGTAGATGACACTTTTGTTTAATCTAATTAGGTCTAATTGTTTTTTATTTTTGATGTTACTCCTCTTTTTTATATTTATTAGCTGCGGAAGAAAGGGAGATTTAGAAAGACCTCCATCTAGTAATTGACTAGAAGCTCCGGAAATAGTTGAAGATAGAGTTAATAAAAATTAAATATTATGATCTAATTGGATTATTTTAAATGAATAACTTTAATTTTAAAAATAATGTTTTAAATGTAGAAGATGTATCGGTAATAAGGATTGCTGAGATAATTGGTACACCAGCGTATATTTACTCAAAAAAATCATTTGAAAATAACTTCAATAATTTTTCTAATACCTTAAAGAAAGTGCTTGGTCCTAAAAGTGATATATTAGTGGCTTATTCTATTAAATCTAATTCAAATATAGCTGTTATTGATATTTTAAATTCTCTACATTCGGGAGCTGATGTGGTTTCTATAGGTGAACTTCAAAGAGCTTTAAAAGTTGGAATACCTCCAGACAAGATTGTTTTTTCTGGTGTAGGAAAAACCCAAGAAGAAATGGTTTTTGGTTTAGATAAAAATATTTTGCAGTTTAACGTTGAGTCTCTTGAAGAATTAAAAAAGTTATCAGAGATATCTATATCTAAAGGAAAAGAGTGCCCCGTAGCAATAAGAATTAATCCTGATATTGAAGCCGGAGGACATAAAAATATTTCTACAGGAGTACATGGAACTAAATTTGGCATAGATTATAATGAAGCAGAAAAAATCTATGAATATGCTTCTAATTTAAAGGGAATTGATATTGTAGGAGTAGATGTACATATTGGCTCACAAATAACTAATTTAGCTCCTTTTAAGCTGGCATATAACAAAATAGCAGACTTAGTTCGTGTTTTAAGAGAAAAGGGTCATAAAATTAGTAATATAGATTTGGGAGGGGGAATAGGAATATTGTATGATAATTCAGATAATATATTTTCTTTGACAGAATATGCAGAAATGGTTTTGCAGACTGTAGGTAATCTGGGTTGTAAAATAATATTTGAACCGGGAAGATTTATTTCTGGCAATGCAGGGCTTTTATTAACTAAAGTGGTGAGATTGAAATCGAATAGTAAACATAATTTTTTGATAGTAGATGCAGCTATGAATGATTTTTTAAGACCTGTTTTGTATGATGCCAGTCATAATATTATTGAGGTAGTGAAAAAAAATAAAAAAGTAAATAACCTATCATACAAGGTGGTTGGGCCTATATGCGAGACAGGTGATATTATAAACGAAAATTGCTATTTTAATGATCCCAAAGAGGAAGATTTATTAGCTATATTGGATGTGGGAGCATATGGGGCGTCTATGTCTTCAACTTATAATAGCAGGCCTCTTGTCCCAGAAGTCTTAGTATCGGGAAAAGAAATTAATATTATAAGAAAAAGAATTACAACTGATCAGATGATAGCTTTTGAAAGCTTAGCAAAAAAATAATATAGTTATAGGTCATTTTTAAGGAAAAAAGATTTATGAATAATAATATACCCTATAGTATTTTAATAAAAATTATCTTAACTAGAGTAGTGATTTTATGGGAAGTACTTGCAAAGTATTTATTTTTTCTTTTAGGTATTTTAGTTATATTTTTAACTTTAACTTTGCTTAATTTTTTTACCTATGTATCTTTTTGGTTTCATATTCTTTTGCTTGCTGTATTTTTAATAGTTATAAGCATTATTTTGGCTAAAGCTATATTGTTAGTTCGATGGCCTAGTATTATGGAGTGTGCAAGAAGAATAGAGATTGATAACTTAGCCCTCAACAGACCTATAAGTACTTTATTTGACAAGCCGATTTTAAATAAGCACAGTCCTGTTTGGGATATACATTATAATAAAATATTAAAACAAGCCCATTCTCTAGGATATATTAAGCTTAAACCTTTTTTTCATTCAGTAGATCCTTTGTATATATGCTTGCCTCTTTGTATAATATTCCTAATAACAATTTATACTTATAGTAATAATTTTATAACTAAAGTTGAAGCTGCTTTATTGCCACAAAATAATTATATAGCACTTGATGCAGCAGTATTTTCAGGCTGGATTAGTCCTCCAAACTATACTGAATTAGCTCCGATAGTTTTATCAGAAGATATAAAAAGTATAAGAGCTCCTGTAGGAAGCATATTGACGGCTAGGATGTATGGAGGAGATGGCCCAAGTAAATTATTTATAAATGAATATGTAAGAGACTTTTCTATGATAGATAAAGATAATTATGCGATAGAGAGTGTTGTAAATAGTAGTGGTAATTTAACAATTAAACAAAACAATACAATAATTTTTAATAAGCCCTTGGAAGTTATAGAAGATCAGAACCCAACGGTAGAACTTCTAGAAAAACCAGAAAGTACTGTTAAAGGTGTTCTAAAAATAGCTTATTTGTCTCAGGATGATTATGGAATAACCAATTTGTATTCTCATGTAATTTTGAAAAAACAACTAAGTGTCATTGATCAAAAGGAATTGAATTTTTCACTTCCTTTCGATAAAAAAGTGAAGGGTTCACAATATAGTGAATACTATCATGATTTAACTGAACATATCTGGGCTGGGTTACCTGTTAAGTTTTCTATTTTTGCAGAAGACTTTGTAGGCAATAGGGGAGGAAGCCAGGAATATGAAATAATACTTCCTGAAAGAGAATTTAATAACCCATTAGCCATTTCTATAATTAATCAAAGAAAAAATTTTGGATTAAGATTGTTAAGTTTAGAACAAATTGCATTAAATTTAAATGAAGTAGCAAAGAATGAAATCATAAGGAAAGAGTATGCTATTGCTCAAGTATGGCTGGAAGAAGTTTTGGGTGTACTCAAGGATTTAGAAAATAATTTACATTTGGATGTAATAAATAAAAAAAGAAGTTTAGCTATAAAAAAATTGTGGAAATCTGCCTTGTTTATAGAATCAGGGCAGCTTATTAAAGCAGAAGAAGACTTGAGAAAAGCTCAAGAAAATTTAAGAGAATCCTTGTCTGAAAGTAATGATGCAGGGGAAATTCAAGAAAGTATAACTAATCTAGATGAAGCATTGGAAAATTACTTGGATGAATTGGAGGAACCTATGAATGTTGATGCTCCGCAAGTTTCTGAGTCAGAAGATCCAGGTGATAGAGGAGGAGAAAACGGCGCAGAATCTAATGAGCGACAGGATCTAGAAGAAAAATTGGAAGAAATAGCTGATCTTGCTGTTTCAGGATCTTTAGATGAGGCTAAAGATCAATTAGATGCAATGCAAGATGTAACGGAAGCCCTGGATAGAGAGGCACTTGGGGAAGCGTTAGGAGAGGAAGAATCCCCAGATCAGCCAAGGGCTATGCAACAGATATCGGAAATGATTCAAGAACAGGAGGCATTAATGGAAGAATCATTTGACCAATCTCTAAATTCTGCACAAGCGGATCAAAAGAGTCCTGGTTCTGGACCCGTTAATGCTGGAGAAGAGCAAGAAAATTTAAGAAAGCAGCTTGAAAATGTTATGAAGGAAATAGCAGAATCAGATAATCCTATTCCAGAATCATTGGGTAGAGCAGATAGAGCTATGAGGCAGGCTTCTAGAGAATTAAATAGAAATAGACCTGACAGAGCACAGGCTGCTCAAGGAAGAGTTATTGAGGAACTTTCTAGGGCAGCAGAATCTCTAGATAAAATGCACTCAGGAAATGGGCCTAGTCAAATGGCTGGAGAAAATAGAGAGAATACTAGCAGAGATCAAAGAGATCCTTTAGGCAGGGTCCCTCCAGGTCAAGGTAGTTCTCCTGGGGGTGATGTTGGAATACCTAACGAACCAGACATAACCAAAGCCAGAAAAATTGCAAAACAATTATATAAAAAGGCAGAAAAATCTATAGAAGATAGTATAGAGAGAAAATACATAGATAGTCTGTTAGACTGGTACTAAAGATATTAGCGTTTATATGAGCGCCCAAATAACTCGCCTTCATTTATGGGTATTCCTATTTTTTCAATCCATAGTATGAGTGATTCTGGCATTGGAATTTGATTTCCAAAAACAATTACAGATCCTACAAATAAAACTAAAAAGCTTAAAACAAATAATAGTATAATAAAAATAATTTTTCCTGTTCCAGATGATATTTCTGCTTTTCCAAGTGCTTGCCATTTGTGGCTACATTTTGAGCATTGAACTAATCTTCCACTAGACGGAATTTTATTGTCATTAATCTTAAATTTAACTTTGCATTTAGGGCAGGAAATAATCATCTAATTATCAAAATAATTGTAATTAACAGTAATTTAAATTAATTATTATTTATAAGATATACTATTCATTGTTTTTTGAAATAAATTTCTATTTTAAATAATAATTTGTTTTTTTAGATATGAAATAAGTAATAACTAGTAAAAATTTGATGAGAAACATTCATGAAAAGGTTAATTAGAAATCACTTATATTTTTTTCTAATCTTAGTACTTATTGTTTACTTTTATTCTTTTCTGAAATACTTATCAAATATTAACGATCAGTTATTACCTAAAAGTAATATGAGTAATATTGTAGTAATCACTGGAGGAATAGGGAGAATAAAAACAGGAATTGATCTTTTGTCAAATAGCGATAATACCAGACTATTAATTTCAGGAGTAGGTACGGGAGTAACACGAGCAGATCTATTATCAGCTAATTTTTCATTATATTCTAAAAGGGTAGATCTTGGTTATTTTGCTGATAGTACATTAGGTAATGCACTAGAGGCCAAGAATTGGGTAAAAAGGAATAATTTTGATAATATTTTACTTGTCACGGATAATTGGCATGTCCCTAGAGCAAAATTACTTTTTGAAGCGGCGATGCCAGGAGTAAAGATTTCAGTTTATCCCGTTTTGCAATACAAGGAAGGCACATCAAAAAATTTGTACTTGCCTAAAAATATACTTTTTTTACTTAAAGAACATCTTAAATATTTAATATCACATATTCAAGCTATACTAATATGAGTAAGTTATTGATAATTATAAGATCTTTATTATTTAATTTTTTATTTTTTAATACAACATTCATACTTGGAATAGTATGTCTTCCTTTATTATTATCACAAAAGGCAAGTGTGGAATTGGCTGCTCTTTGGGCAAAACTGACTATTTACTATCTTAAAATAATATGTGGAATAAAAATAAGTTACAGAGGATATGAAAAGTTGAATAACAATACTACTGTTTTTGCCTTAAGGCATGAATCTATATTAGATACAATTTTATTTCTGGATTATTTTATTAATGCAAAATATATCATGAAAAAGGAATTAAAATACATCCCTTTTTATGGGTGGTTTGCTGTCAGATGTGGACATATAGTAGTTAATAGAAAAGGAGGGGCTAGTAGTTTAAAAGAAATGTTAAGTAAAGTGGAAGATAAATTAGTGGCTAATAATAAGTTAATAATTTTTCCTCATGGAACTAGAATAAAGGTGGGACAGTCTCAAAGAATTCAATCTGGAATTTATGCAATATATAAATATATTGATACTCCTATTGTTCCAGTTTTTTTGAGTACAGGTAATGAATGGGATATAAATGGTTTTACTAAAAGACCCGGAAATATTGATGTCGTGTTTTGTGAAAAAATTGAAGAAGGATTAGATAAAGCACAATTTATGACGCAGTTAGAATCTAAAATTAATCCATAAGTTAACGTCTCCAAAAAGAGGGTACTAATAAAACTATAAGAGTAAAAAATTCTATACGTCCTATAATCATACTGATTGCTAGAATCCATTTTGCTGTATCGGTGAGTAGACTAAAATTTCCTGAAGGGCCAATTTCTGTTGTTAATCCCGGTCCTACAACGGCTATAGCTGTTGCCGCTGCGGATAATGAAGTAGCTGGACTTAATCCAGTCATACATAGAAGTGCTGCAGCCAAAAAAGTGGATATTATAAATAAAAAAGTTAGTGCCAAAATTGAGAGTATTGTTCTTTCGTCTATAGAGGCTTTTGCATATGTAATTTTAATAACTTGATGTGGTCTAATAATCTTTTTGAGCTGTTGATATATAATCTTGCCTACTATGAGTATTCTATATATTTTTAGTCCTCCCGTTGTGGATCCGGTGCATCCTCCAATAAACATTAAAATAAAAAGGAAACTTATTGCAAAACTACCCCATAAAGTAAAATCTTCAGTGGAATAACCCGTGCCTGTAATAATTGAAATTGTGTTAAAGCTAGATATTCTAAAAGCATGAGTTAAAGGAATATCTTTATTAATATGTAGCCAAAAAGCAATTATGAAAATTGCAAATAATATAAAGAATAGAAATAATCGTACTTGCTGGTCTTTAAAAATAGCAATTTTTCCGTTACTTAATTTTCTTACGTATAGTATGAAAGGAAGACTTGCTAGGATCATTCCTAAAATTATTATTCCTTCTATTAATATGTTCTGAAAATGTGCAATTGATTCATTCTTGGTAGAATATCCACCAGTAGCTATGGTTGTCATTGCATGACATATTGAATCAAATAGTGACATTCCGGCTATATTGAGCATGATGGCCCAAGTAACTGTTAAAAAAAAGTAAACGAGTATAATTGAGCTAGCTAGACTTTTAACCCTCTCTTTTATTTGGTCTGGACGTTCTGCCTGTTCAGAAAAAAATATTTGTAATCCACTAATATGTAAAAGAGGGAGTGCAGCTACCGCCATAACTATTATTCCTATACCTCCCAACCACTGTAGGAGTGAGCGCCAAATTAATATTCCAGAGGTGGAATTTTCAATATTTACTAGTATAGTAGAACCAGTTGTTGTTAAGCCGCTTGTTGCTTCAAAAAATGCATCTGTATAGCTAAGATCTATACTCGAAAGATAAAAAGGAAGTGCTGAAATTCCACATAAAAACATCCATGCTAAAAAAGTAAGAAGAAAAGTTTCCTTAGTCCCTATTTGAAGTTTTTTATTTCTGAACGCCAATGCAATAGTTGCACCAAGAAAAAATATTATTAATCCTGTAGAAGCAAAAACTGACCAGTCAGAATTTTTTGCCACTAAATCAATAATACTAGGGACAGACATAGTACATCCCAAGGTAGAAATAAGAATGCCTATAATGTAAAGGACAGATCTAATCTCCATAATTTTACCCCATGAATATTAAAATTAGTTGTTCATGTTATTTTTTAATTAATAATTTTTTTGGTATGAGGAAAATCTAATGAGAATTTTGGAATTTTTGCAACAAATGATTTTCCACTCTTTTCAATCATTTTATAATATCCTGACATTATACCAG
>CAZNVN010000075.1:0-7729 GCA_964576635.1 uncultured Rhodospirillaceae bacterium | reverse complement strand
AACAAATGCTGGTATTGCTCTATTATCTAAAAATCCATTAGAGTTAGATTATAATATATGGAAAAAAACTATGGCCACAAATGTGGATGGAACCTTATTGCCAATTAAAGAGGTTGTTCCTGGAATGATCAAAAGAAAATATGGAAGAATTGTTTGTCTTTCTTCAATAGCTGGTCTGGGAATGAGACCACATATGATAACTTATGGCACCTCTAAAGCATCTGTTATAGCTTTAGTAAGAAATTTAGCTGGAGCTATAGCTCCTTACGTAAGAATAAATTCTGTAGCTCCTGGTTTAATTGAAACTGATATGATTGAATCTCTCGATAAAAAAACAAGAAAAACTATGATTGAAACTACGCCACTAAAAAGAATAGGTAAACCTCAAGATATTGCTAATTCCGTATGTTATTTATTATCTGACAGATCGGACTTTACAACAGGACAAACTATAGTGACTGATGGAGGCCGTGTTCCCTTACCTTAATTAAGTTAAACTCTAAATTGTATTACATAATACAAACAGAATAAAGGCTTTAGACTATGATCAATAGTCTTAATATTTGATTAAGAAGCATACCATATAACTGCAGCAAATATTGTCATAGCTACTATTATGATAAACAGTATTCTTTTAAAACCTCTCACTATAGAAGGAAAAAGAATTCTCAGGATTACTATAACCCCAAACGCTATAAGTAATTTTAAAATTATCATTATAGCGCACCCTTATGAAAATTATTAACCTCACAATCTCTAATATAATTTATAGAAAATTGCTCATAACCTTTTTGCCCTTCTTCAAAAAATTTATACTCTTCTTCTCTTATCTCTCTAAAATATTTAGCTGGCCTACCTGCAAAGATAGTTTTAGATTTAACCACTGTATTCCCCTTCACTAAAGCCCTAGCACCAACAAAAGCACTATCTTCTATTATTGCACCATCTTCTATTGTGCTTCCCATTCCTATTAAACAGTCATTCCCTATATTGCATGCCCCCAATCTCACATTATGTCCGACAGTAACTCTCTTACCTATTTTTAGATCCTTCCCTTCTAAATCTACAATTGTGTTATCCTGTATGTTAGTCCCTTCTCCTATTTCTATAAATCCTGGATATATTGAAGACAAAACAGTAGAAAACCATACACTTGCCTTATCTGCAATTAAGACCTTTCCTCTTATAACCGAATCTGGAGCAACAAATGCATTTTTACTTATTACAACTTTACCAAATTGGAGTCCGGTCCACGGTTCTATCCCTAACTCGGCAATCGGGTCTTCCCCGGATACTTCTGCTTTTAAAATACTGCTTTTAGAATAATTAGAATTTATTAATTCTTTCTTATAAATTTTTAACTGCTCTTTTTCTATTGTACCAATTACTTTTGCTGGTGCTCCATCAATAATGGCATTATTAGAAAATCTTTTTCCAGGGGGAATTAAAGAGTTGGCCGTGACTAAACATTCGTCGCCAAGGACAGAACCGTCCATTATAACTGCCTGATCTCCAACCAAAACCGACTTTCCTATTGTACATGCATGAATTAAAGAATAACGTCCTATAACTGAATAATCTCCTATAACGGCTCCTAGTAAATCATTGGCAATATGCACTGTACTTCTGGACAAAAACATAACTCCTTTTCCAATTTCTATATTTTGTCCATCTCCTCTCAAAACAGCTCTCGGTTTTAAGACAACTCTTTTTCCCATTTTTACATTCCCTATAACCCAAGAAGAAGTGTCTAAGTCACAGTCATCAGCTATTTCTGGACTTATTCCTTGGTATACCCATCTACCTAAAGTCAAAGATTTTTTCCCTTAATTAAATCATTTTCCATTTCTTTGCGTAAAACCAATGCGTTAGAATCAATAGGCGAAGTAACATCATTTTGGGATATTACCTCTCCCTTTTTAACCTTTTTTATTAGTTTAACTTTATGCGCTAGACCTATAGGTAAAGCATTAATAGAAATAGAATTTTCTGCAGGCATAAGCCTTCCCCAAACTGTTCTACCCCCCTCTCCATCTAACATATCGCCCGGCATTAAATCTTTTTTAGCCACAGATACGACTTCACAAACGAAATTCTTTGTTGCACCAACTGCTTGTTTGTCCAACACAGCTTTTCCAACACTAAACCCTAACTCAAGTCCAATAAGATGTACGGGTCTCCAAAGTGCAGCGTAGTTCCCTTCATCATCTGTAGGAATGCCGTATTCACTAAAACACCTAGATACATATTCTGTACTAGCCTTGAATACCACATAAACTCCAAATCTCAGATGGTCTGCAATTTCTTGTCCATTTCTTTCTAAAGATGAAACTACTTCAACAGTGCCTTCTTTTTTTATGACACCTCCTTTTATTTTAGGTTTTAAAACTTGAGCTAAACCTGAAGTTCCAACTGGAGGAAATTTTAATCCATCCCGAGGAACATTTAATCCTGTAGCATTAGCCACTGCAGCCATTTCAATAGCTGACTTAGTACCATCTAAAAAAGAATTAAACATTTTAGGATTTAGACCTCCAGCCGCAGCTTCTTGACTACTTAACCCGTAGTAATCCCATACAGTCTCTGGGGTACTACTGTGATAAACAGGTAAATATTGCGTTCCCTTTCCAGCACATGTGATTTCAAAACCTGAACTTCTAATCCTTTCTACTAATTCACATATAAGCGATGGCTGATCTCCGTATGCCATAGTATAAACTACGCCAGCATCAATAGCTCTTTTCACTAAAGATCCTCCACAAAGCACATCAGCTTCAACCGTTACTAAGACTACATGAGATTTTACATTAAAAGCTGCCAAAGTATGATCAACTCCTGCCTCCGGATTTCCCGTTGCCTCTACAATGACATCTAACTGTTCAGCGCCTGCTACTTCCAAACCATTCTCAGTTATATATATCTTAGATTCTTGTATAGCTTTATCAATATTATTTACAGTAATATTAGGATCATATCCTGCCGTCACTAGTGCATCATTTGCTCTTTTATAATCCAAATCTGCTAACGCGGTGATTTGAAACCCTTTTATTAATCTTGCCTGAGACAAGAACATGGTTGCAAACTTACCGAGACCTATGATTCCAATTTTAACAGGGTTTCCGTCTTCTAACCTTTTTCTTAATCTATCAGCTAAATCTAGATTCATAATTTTTCTTATTTATAGGTGTATTAAGTATTCTCAACTAGACAGTCGTCATTTAGACACCTTATAGGATTAAAATCTCTATGAGCTATGTATTCTGGTCTACTAAACTTTCTAATATGATTACTCGTTCTATTTAAGGAAATGTAAACAATAGTTCTATCCCATGGCGACATATTAGAAGGGGAACCATGTACAAGCGTAGAATCGAAAAACACTACTGACCCAGCCTTACCAGTGGGTGCAACTATACCGCCCCTATCAACCAGTTTGGAAATTGTTTCTTCATTTATTGTCCAAAGAGGATATGAAGTTGTACTGGTATCATGGCTTGCATCTATATAGCCCTCTCTATGTGACTTAGGTATAAAATTTAATGGTCCATTAAACTGGGTTACATCATCCAAAAAAACACCAACATTCAAAGCTAATCCTTCTGGCATGTCATCGTCATTTTTCCAGGTTCCATAGTCCTGATGCCACTGCCATACATCTCCATCAAATGCCATCTTGGCATTTAATTTAAATTGATGAACATAAACCTCGCCATGCAAGAGTTGCATTGTTGGTTGTATAATTCTTGGATGTCTAGCCAATTTAGAAAAAATATTATTAAATGTATGAGCGCCAAAAACAGTTCTTATAGCCTTCCCGTTCTTTTCTTTCACAATTTCAGGCCTTTCTATATCATAGATTGTCTTGGCTTCATTATTCATTAATTCAATTTCTTCTAGCTTAAAAAGATCCTCTATAAATACATAACCTGCTTCTTTAAAAGATTTTACCTGTTCTTTGGTCAATTCCATTTTATCCTCCAAGGTTATTTATAATATTTTATACAAGTTTTTCCAATTATATTATTTAATTTCTTCATTCTTGATCATTTCAACAATTTTAATTTTAGCTGTTTTTTCATCTTTTATTTTTTCTGAGAATTCATTTCTAAAATATTCTTTTTTATTGATAAAATCATAACCTTCTGGATCAACTCCTATTACCTGAGAATCCGTTATTTTTTTATTATTAACAAAATCTATTATTGTTTCTTCCGACTTGATTAATTTATCATACTTAGTTCCTATCACATCATCTTTATTTAACCATCGTATTTTTCCAAATCCAGAAATCACATGTATTTTTTCAACAGAAAATTTAAAAATATTAAAATCGTTAAATTTTGAATAAATTTTAGATTCAGGATGACGCAAAACAAACCTGTTCAACAAAAGTTTTCTTTCTCCTTTTTTGCGTACATCAAATGCTTTACAAAGCATAGAAAACCTAGTCCCAGTTAGTGGATCATCTAAAAAACTACAATTTTCATAAAAAATAGAAACCTTATTATTCATTCTAATTGCTTTAGTATGTTCAGCGAACTCAGATATAAAGACATAGGGAGAACCATCATGTTCACAGCAAGAGAGCACTAGAGAACCATAAGGCCACCCATTCCCATTTAAGTGAGAAGATAAAACTGCTGTTTTAGACTTACGTATTATTTTTCTAACTAATGAGCCATATACTAAATTGTCTTTTTTATTAACCTTATTCATACTCATGCTATTTAAAAAGTTGGCATATTATTTTCCAACTGCAACTCCTTCTCTCCTTGGATCGGCAGTTCCCCAAAGTATGCCCTTTTCATCTCTGTATGCAATATGTATACCACTAGACATAGCTTTTCTTTCTATTTTATAACCAAATTTTTCCATTTTACTTGCAATCTCATCACCTTTTTCTCCAATTTCAATAGCACTATATGATCCTCTATTACATATATTAGGGCTATGGACTATATCTTGTATTGGCATATTAAAATCTATAAAGCGAACTAAGGATGCAGCTACATAGCATATTATTCTTGATCCCCCCGGAGATCCAATAACGAGTCTAAGATCCCCTGCTGAATCAAAAACTACTGTTGGAGACATAGAAGAACGAGGTTTTTTTCTAGATTCAGGTCTGTTCGCTATAGGATTACCTTTTTTATCTAAAGGATAAAATGAAAAGTCAGTCATTTGATTATTTAGCAAAAAGCCTGAAGCCATCAAGCCACTACCAAACATAAATTCTATAGAAGAAGTTAAAGATGCTGCATTACCAAATTGATCTATAATAGAAATATGTGTAGTAGAGCTAAATTCACTAGTAATATCTTTGCCAAGATTGTTGACAGCTTTTCTTTTAAACTTTCCTGGTTTAACAATACTATTAATAATACTATCATTTATAAGATTTGCTCTTGAAGTTAAATAGTTCCTATCAAGCATTTCACTAATAGGAACTGTCTGAAAGTCTTCATCTGCAATATAATAGTCTCTATCTGCATATGCCAGTTTGGACGCTTCTAAAAATAGGTGCCATATTTTTACCTCTCTATTTTCATCAAAGGTAAAATCAAAATTATTTAAAATTCCTAATATCTGTAAAATTGTGATAGCCCCTGAACTTGGAGGTCTTATTCCACATATTTTCCATCCTCTATAATTCTCACACAAAGGGAGAACTATCCTCGGTTTTACTAAAGAAAAATCTTCAAATATTAGTAATCCAGGATTCTTAGATTGCTTTGTTTTTAATAATATCGAATCTGCAATCTCTCCATTTAGTAAGCCACTCGACCCTTTATCTCCGATTATTTCAAAAGTATTAGCAAGATCATAATTCACAAGTTTTTGTCCTGACTGTAATCCTCCATTATCAATATTAAAATATTTATTAGTCTCTGTATGATTCTTTAAATGTGGTGCTTTTTTTGATAACTTAGATAGTCTTTCCCCAACTACAAATCCATTTGCTGCATAATATATTGCTTCATTAAATAAATTTTTCCAATCTAATAATCCATAATTCTTGTGAGCTATCTCTAACATCGAGAGAAGTGAAGGAGCTCCCACTGCCAAACCTCCTGAGATAGCTTCTATAAAACCTTTTTTATTTCCGTCTTTATTTAAAAAAACTTTAGAATTATATTTTATAGGAGCTCTTTCTCTTCCATCAAAAGCTAAAGTCTCTTTTTTATTAGCATCAAAATAAATAAGAAATCCCCCCCCACCTATGCCTGATGATTGGGGTTCTACTACATTTAATACCATTTGAGCTGCAATGGCTGCGTCTATAGCTGATCCACCCTTATCCAATATATTTTTTGCAGCTATAGATGCTCTCTTATCAGCAGTCACAATCATATATGTTTCACTTTTACTTAATTTTGAAAGACTTATATCACTAAGACTTCCTTCGGGAGAGGCTTTCATGGAATTAGTTTCATCTTCTGCTAGGGCAGAGCAAATAATAAATATAATAACCAAAATAATAGCTATCATCTTTGACTTATATAAAATTATCATACTTAAAACAAAAAAACTTTCATATTACTATTGACCAAAATTAATTGTAGCTTTATGCATTATCTGTTTGAAAAAAATATTTTATTCAAATTATATAAATATTATAGCACTTTATTTCATAGGAAACTAATAAAGTAATGACAATAGAAATAGTAAGAAATGTGTTTGAACTTGAGGCTGCTGTTGCAAGACGCAGAATGGAACCTACAAATGCTGCAGCTACAGTTGGCATTGTTCCTACCATGGGTTCTATTCACGAAGCACATGAAAAACTTATTTTTACAGCGAGAAAACACTCAGACATTGTGGTTACTACTATATTCGTAAATCCAAAACAATTTGGAACAAATGAAGATTTTGATACATATCCTAGAAATGAAGAAAAAGATATTTCTAAACTAGAAGCCGCAGGCTGTCACATAGTTTATATTCCTCTTTTAGAAAATATTTATCCCAGTAATTTTGATCTGAGCGTTACTATTCCTAAATTAAGTTCTGTATTATGTGGCAGATTCAGGAAAAATCACTTTCAAGGAGTAGTTACTATAGTTGCAAAACTTCTCGTTCAGTCAAGAGCTGATTATGGATTTTTTGGTGAAAAAGATTTTCAACAACTTCTGATTGTTAAAAAATTAGTAAATGGTCTAGATATTCCTTGTAAAATTATTAGTATATCCACCGTGAGAGATAAAGAAGGTTTGGCAATTTCCTCTAGAAATAGATATCTTGAAAAAGACAAGAAACTAATAGCAAATAATTTATACAAAATATTATGCGAAACATCAAAAAATATTGCTGCTGGAAAAAATATTGAGTTAGTCATTGATAAGGCAAGAAGTAATATTTTAGAATCTGGTTTTACCAAACTAGATTATTTGGAAATAAGAAGTGAAAAAGACCTTGAAGAAATAAAAACTTATAGCAATAAAAAATCAAGAATATTTGTGGCTGCCTACATAAATGATATTAGGCTGATAGATAATATTGCTATAGAATAATAAAATTATAGACCGGAGTTTCTAATTATAAAATTAGAAATTTCATTGAGTCCTTTGCCACTTTTTTAAATTACTAAAAATAAAAGGTTTTTCTCCCCTCATCTTTATTATGTCTTTTCCCATTACTTTCAAGTTAGAATCAACTAAAGGCGCAAGATCAATTTTATTAATAGTTAGGGGCAGTATATATAAGCTGCCCCTATAGTTTATAAAACCTA
>CAZNVN010000074.1:0-7763 GCA_964576635.1 uncultured Rhodospirillaceae bacterium | reverse complement strand
AAAAGGCTGGCACTGGTTATATTTCTTAGAAACTCCACTTCTGAATGAATTAGGACCTGATGGTCATAAAAGGAGAGAAGGTTTTATTCCACCTATTACTTTACCAAGAAGAATGTATGCTGGAGGCAGTCTGACTTTTTTAGGCCCAATGAATTTAGGGGATAAAATAAAAAAAATTTCTACAATAAAAAACATTGAATCTAAAGTAGGGTCTACAGGAAATTTAATTTTTCTAACGCTAGAACACTCTTATTTTAAGGAGGATGAAAGATTGCTAGTTGAAATTCAGAATCTGGTTTTTAGGGAGAAACAAAAATCTGCTACAAACTCTAAAAAAATCAAATCAGCTTCAGAAAAATTTTACTATGAAAAGTCTTGGACCCCAACACCAGAAATGCTTTTTAGATATTCATCATTAACGTTCAATACTCATCGAATTCACTACGATTATCCTTATGCTACTCAAGTAGAGGGTTATAAAAATATTGTTGTTCATGGTCCGTTATTAACGACCTTAATTTTAGATCTTATAAATGATATTGAGAAGGGTGAGGGTAAAAAACTATCTTCTTTATCATATAGGGTTAATAGTCCTATTTTTGTTGGAGGAAATATTCAAGTGCAGGGAATAAAAGATGGGGAAGAATTTAAATTTTGGATAAAAGATTCTATTGGGAAAAAAGCATTTTCTTCAACTGCAATTTTTAAAGATTAGATTACTGAATATTTCTAATAACATGTAAGTTCTTATGAGCATTTTGTACAGTACTCTTAGTTTCTAAAGATGGTATCATTACCGTATCAATATAAAAAGATGCACTAGAAATTTTATCCTTAAGATAATCAGTAGTTTCTCCATTTTTAATAATTTGTGATGCTTTAAGCGCAGTTTTCACCATCATCCAACCTCCAAATATATTTCCACACATATCCAGAAATGGTGTTGCACCAGCTGCTGCTGCTCTTCTATCTTTTTTCCATGATTCTAGAAGCCTATCTCCAGTCTCTCTTAAGGTTTTAGTAGCTTTATGTAAATTTTTTCCCATACTTGATAATTCTTCGCCTTTGATTTCTAAACATTCTTCTGCTTTCTTATCTATATGGTCCAGTAATCTATGAAATGCCTTGCCATCTTCCATAGTTAGTTTTCTTCTTAATAAATCTAATGCTTGAATTCCATTTGTTCCCTCATATATAGGAAGTATTCTTGCGTCCCTATAGTGTTGTGCAGCTCCGGTTTCTTCAATAAATCCCATGCCTCCATGAACTTGAATTCCGGTTGAGGCAATAAGTACTCCCTGATCTGTGCACCATGCTTTTACTATAGGAGTTAATAAATCAAGGAAGTCTTTTTTATATTTAATATTATCTCCATTAATTTTAGAGTGCTCTAAGAAGTTTGCTGTTTCAATGGTTAAAGCTCTCATAGCCTCTATCCTAGATTTCATGTCTAATAACATTCTCTTAACATCTGGGTGGTCTACTATAGGTACTGTTTTATGGTCTAAATTATCAATAGATTGTCCTTGCAATCTAGTATATGCAAAATTATAAGCTTGTTGAAATGCTCTTTCAGCTATAGCAACGCCCTGAACGCCTACATTGAGTCTTGCATTATTCATCATTGTAAACATTGCCTTAAGTCCACCGTGCTTCTCTCCTATTAGTTCAGCTTGTGCTCCAGTATTATCTCCGTAAGCTAAAACACAGGTAGGACTGGCTAGATGTCCTAATTTATGTTCTAGAGAGACAACTCTTATATCGTTTAATTTATGAGTATTATTAGTAATAATATTTTTTGGTGCGATGAAAAGAGAAATTCCTTTATTTCCTGAAGGAGCATTAGGCAGTCTAGCAAGAACTAAGTGAATTATATTATCCGACATATCTTGATCACCATGAGTAATGTATATTTTATTGCCATGAATATTGTAGTAACCATTGCTGGGAATGGCCTTACATTTTAATAAAGATAAATCAGATCCTGCTTGTGGTTCAGTTAAATTCATAGTACCAGACCATTCCCCTGATACCATTTTGGGAAGATATTTGTTTTTTTGTTCTTTACTTCCATGCTCTTCAAGCAACTCTATTGCGCCTTGTGTTAGCATTAAGTTATCTGCAAAACTCATATTAGCGGATTGCCAAATTTCATTTATACCTACAACCATAGTCAATGGCATCTCTTGTCCACCATACTCTTTCTTAGAAGATACTGATCCCCATCCTCCATCCACAAATTGCTTATAAGCATCCTTAAAACCTTTTGGCATTCTTACAAGTCCGTTTTCAAGAGAAGCACCTTCTTGATCTCCAATTCTATTTAGGGGGGCAAGCACATTTGTGGCGAGTTTTCCAGCTTCTTCAAATATTTGATTTACTAGCTCCTGGTCTGAGAAATCATTTCTTGATGATCTGTCATCTATTTCTAAATTGTTTAATAGAAATTGAATATCTTTTATCGGAGCTTTATAATCTGACATTTTTTTTCCTTTTAAATTATAAGGTTATAATACTTTTCCAGGATTTAGAATATTATTAGGGTCGAAAGATTTTTTTATAGAATGCATTAGATTAACTTCTAATGGTGGATTATATTTTTTTAATTCTTCTCTTTTTAATTTTCCAATCCCATGTTCAGCAGAAAAGCTACCCTTTAAATTTTTTGCTATATCAAAAACTATTTCATTTATTTCACTCCATTTTTCTAAAAACTCATTCTTATCATGATCTATAGGTTGAGATACATTAAAATGAATATTTCCATCCCCTACGTGTCCAAATGCAACAACTCTTGATCCTGGGATATGCTTTTTGACGGATTGAGTGGCTTTATCAATAAAAATACTTACACAATCTATAGGAACAGATATGTCATGTTTTATAGACCCACCTTCTGGCTTTTGAGCTTCACTTAATCCATCTCTTAATAACCACAAATCTTTTCTTTGTTGTGTACTTTCTGCAATAATTCCATCTAAAACTATATTTTTTTCACTTGCAGAGATGTAAAGATTTTCCATCTGTTCTTTAAGATTATTTTTTGCTGATGATGAAAATTCTAATAAAACATACCACTCATATTTTTTTTCAAAAGGCTCTTTTGAAGTAGGCATATGGTTTAGAACCATTTCCATTCCAATTCTACTTATTAATTCAAATGCATTTAATAAGTCTGCACTTGCCGAGCGGGCTAAGCCAAGAAGTTTAATGGCATCTTCTGGACTAGGAACTGACAATAGGGCTGTCTCTACATGATTAGGAAAAGGAAATAATTTTAACACTGCTGCAGTAATAATTCCTAGAGTTCCCTCGCTTCCAACAAATAGATGTTTAAGATTATAACCTCTATTATCTTTTCTTAAACTTTCTAGATTGTGCCATATTTCTCCGTTAGCTAAGACAACCTCCAAGCCAAGAACAAGATCCCTTGCCATTCCATACTTTAAAACATTTATTCCTCCAGCATTTGTAGAAAGATTGCCACCTATAGTACAAGAGCCTTCAGCAGCTAAACTTAAAGGAAATAATAGATTATTTTTTTCTGACTCTTCCTGAATTTTATTTAAAATACACCCGGCTTCTGTTGTAATAGTAAAATTTTCTCTATTTATTTGTCTTATCTTATTCATTCTTTCCATAGAAATTAATATTTCTTCTCCTGACTCCGATGGAATGGTACCACCACATAAACCTGTTCTTCCTCCTTGTGGAACTACTTTAATATTATTTTGATTACATATACTGAGAATTTGACCAACTTCTTTTGCACTTTTTGGTCTTAGTAGTAAAGAAGAATATCCCTTATATAAACCTCTGTCTTCTAGCAGATAAGGTTTAATAATATCTTTATCTTCTATCCAACCTTTGTTTCCTAGAGATGACTTAAGACAATATAATTTTTCAAATTTTTTAATCATATTCAAATTTCTTTAGCAGCTCCTCTTTTTAATCTATCATTTATTGCTTCACCTATTCCTTGATTAGGAATATTAGCTACAGCTATCCTTTGAGCCATATGATCATCTAGTTCTCTTAACATAGAATAGAGATTTACAGCTGCTTCTTCAATATTTCCTTTTATACTAAGGTTTTTGCTTTTTACATTATATTTTTTAATTTCTTTTCCGAACCCTAGCCAAACTTCGCCTTTAAGTGGCATTTTGGCATTTAATCTTAGCTCAGTTTTAGGAGCATAATGTTTTTTCATCATTCCCGGACTTTTAATTTTTCCTTTTATATCTTTTTGTATCTTAACTGGCATATTCAGTATTTTGCTAATCATAGAGCAACTTATTACACCCGTACGAAGAATAACAGGTTCTTCTGACGTAACATCCACAACAGTAGATTCTATTCCTAAATTACATTCTCCTCCATCTAAAATCATATCTTTAAGAGGATCTAACCTTGAACCTAAATCTTTTTTTACATGTATTGCTCTAGTAGGACTAAGGTGTTGAGAGAGGTTAGCACTAGGTGCAATGATTGGTAGGTTAACTTTTTTTAATAACTTAATCGCTATAGGATTATTCGGCATTCTAATAGCAATCGAGTTTAAATTAGCTCTGGCTTTCTTACTAACGTAACCATTGTTTTTGTAAGGTAAAATTAGGGTTAAAGGACCAGGCCAAAATTTTTCTATAAGTTTATTAGCGCAATCTGGAACAGTTTGTACAATTGATTTAATATGTTCAATCGAATGTATATGGACTATTAGAGGATTATTTTTTGGTCTTTTTTTAATCTTGTAAACTCTATTTACTGCTTCATCATCTGAGGCTAAGGCACCAAGCCCGTATACAGTTTCTGTTGGAAAAGCGACTATTCCACCTTTTAATAATAAATAGGCAGCATTATTTAAATTTTTTTGTGAAATGCTATGTATTTTCATTTAACTTAATAAAGGTTTTAATTTTTTAAATGCTTCTCGAAGTATAGAGGGAGATTTAGCATAACAAATTCTAATCCAGTTACTTCCTCCTTTTCCAAAAGCTGTACCTGGTGCTAATCCGACTCCTGTATCTTTTAAGGTAGTTTTACAAAATGATTCTGAATTATTTACTCCTCTAACTTTAAAGAAGGCATAGAAAGCTGCAGAAGGGATAGGTAACTCAACTTTAGCGAAAGAAGTTAGATTTTCAATAGCTATTTCTCTTGCTATAGATAGTTTTTTAATCATATCTAAGATAAAATCTTCTCCTTCAATAATAGCAGTTATTCCGGCATGCTGTACCGGTGCTGCAGGAGAAGCAATATTAAACTCATTTAATTTTTCAAATATTTTTAACATATTCTCAGGGATAGTTACCCAACCTAATCTCCATCCTGTCATTGCCCATGATTTTGAAAAACTATTTACTACAATTAAGAGGTCGTTTTTGTCAGTAATATCTAGAAAAGATGGAGCAACCTTTCTGTCATATACTACTCTTTCATAAACTTCATCAGCAATAATCCAAACTTTATTTTTACGGCATAATTTTAGAATTTTTTCTTGTTCTTTTACTTCCATCATCCATCCTGTTGGATTGTTAGGGCTATTTATATATATACCTTTTACATCACCAATATTTTTAGATATTTCTTCTAAGTTTAACCTCCATTTTTTGTTGGTCCCAGATAGAATTAATGGTATTTCTATTACTTTTCCTCCCATTATTTCAATACATCTCATAAAGTTTGGCCAAACAGGAGTAATACAAATTATTTTATCTCCTGGATTTATTATTGCTTCAGCAGACATCATTAATGCATTCATACCTGCTGCAGTGACCATTATACGATCACCAGATACAGAATTTTTATGAAGTTTATTAGTATATTCCGTTATGGTTTCTACTAATTTAGGTACTCCATGGTTACTTGTGTAAAAAGTATGACCATTATCTAAAGCAGTTTTCATTGAATTTGAAATAAACTTAGGGGTTACTATATCAGTCTCACCAAAATACAGCGGTATTATATTTTTTTTATCTATAGCACTGTTTGCAATAGTTCTAATTGGTGAAGATTGAAGCTCTTCTATGATTTTTCTCAAATTTTATTCCTATAATTTAATTGAAGGCACCCATTTGCCAAGGAATAAACTCCAAATCTCCTATTCCATTTATTTCAGATTTTGATTGTTTTCCTGAAGCTATATCAAGTATGTATTTAAAAATTTCTTTACCCATCTCCTCTATAGAGGCTTCACCAGATAAGATCTTTCCACAATTAATGTCCATATCTTCAGTCATTCGTTCATAAAGGTCACTATTTGTAGCCAACTTTATAGATGGTGAGGGCTTACACCCAAATACAGAGCCTCTCCCTGTTGTAAAACATATTATATTTGCTCCTCCGGCTATCATACCTGTAACACTTAATGGGTCATAACCAGGAGTATTCATAAATGTAAAACCCTTTGCTCTTATTGTTTCAGCATATTGATACACATCTATAAGATTAGTAGTACCACCTTTAGCAACTGCTCCTAAGGATTTTTCTAGTATAGTCGTAAGACCTCCAGCTTTATTTCCTGGAGAAGGGTCTTGGTGGAGTCTTTCTGGCTGATGTTTAGCTAAATAATCTTCTTGCCACCATTTTATGAAATCTACAATTTTTTGCCCTATTTTTTCATTTACTGCACGCCTGGTAAGTAGATGTTCTGCACCAAATATTTCGGGTGTTTCTGCCAAGGTTGCTGTCCCACCATTCTGCACTAATAAATCTACTGCTGCTCCAAGAGCTGGATTAGCTGTCATACCAGAATAAGCATCAGATCCACCACATTCTAAGCCCAATATTAGTTCTGATGCTGGACATTCTACACGTTTTTCTTTGTTTAATATAGGAATCATGTGCTTGATAGTTTCAATCCCTTCCTGAATAGTTTTTCTGGTTCCCCCAGTCTCTTGGATGGTCATCATTTTAAAGATATCAGAGTCAGCCCAATTCATAGATTGTGCCATGCCACTTACCTGATTAACCTCACATCCCAGTCCTATTACTACTAGACCACCAAAATTTACATGCCTAGAATATCCATTCATAGTTGCTTGGAGAAGATCCCATCCCATTCCAGAACTATTTCCTCCACATCCCAAACTATGTGTTATGGAAACTACACCATCCACATTAGGATATTGAGTCATGTATTCTTCGTCAAAAGTATCAGCAATCTTCTTACAAACGGTAGCAGAACAATTTACAGAAGAAATAATTCCTACAAAATTTCTAGTTCCAACTTTTCCGCTTTTTCTTTTAAACCCCATAAATTTTGCTTGGTTGTTCTCAGGGATAAGATTTGTATCTTTACATCCTTGTGAGAATTCGTAGTCTCTTTTTTTATCAGACATCACTAAATTATGAACATGAATATGATCCACTTTGTAAATTTTTCTTGTAGCCGTTCCAATAATATTATCGTACTTTATTACATCATCGCCTTGATTTATATATTGTGTGGCTATTTTATGTCCTACAGGGATATGTTGGTTTGTGGATAAATCTTCATCTTCAATTTTTATATTAATATCTATTTCTGACTTAGCGGTTACTACATTATCATTTTCATGTAACCTAATTGTTTTGGGGTCCATCCTTATTCTCCTAATGCAAAATATATCATTTTATATTATACATAATTTTTTATTTTTATAAATTTTTTTAATAAATTTTTTTATAAAATTTTTTGTAATATTTTTTTTTTAAAAAAATTTTACTTTCACTTTTTTTTTTAATGAACCTTTTATAAAATTTAAATTATCTTTTTCTTCACC
>CAZNVN010000073.1:0-7931 GCA_964576635.1 uncultured Rhodospirillaceae bacterium | reverse complement strand
ACCGCAGGTCCTGCAGTAAACCCAATGATTAAAATCACGAACATAGTAGCTTTGATGCTTTTAGCTATTTTGGCTCATTAGGATAGAAATAGGACTATACTCCACCATAGAGCTATATCAGTTAGGCAACTTAGAACTTGAGCGTACTATCATTTCAAATAAATTTTGCTCGTTGCCTTTGGTAGCTGTTTCTTTATCATTATAGTCTATTTCTTTAAAATTACTTAAATCATATTGTTGGACTTCAATTACGCGATTTTCTTCATCAAAAATTATTTCATATATTTGATGTTTTAATATTTTTGGTTTTGAAACGCCTGCTCGGTGTATTATGTTACTCATATAATACCATTTGTTCTTATCGAAGGTAGATATTGTTGATGGAGGGCCTAGTAGGATTTCTACTTCCGCCTTTTCCATATTATTTTGAAGTATATTCTGAATATTATTATCAATATTTAAAACTCCGTGATTACTTGTTCTTCCAGTACATGCTGATAATAAAAATAGAAATATAATATAAGTAACTAAGATTTGATGAATAGAATAAAAAGGTTTATAAATATTTATCATTAAATAGAATCCTAAGATGATTATTTTAAATCCAATAGGCTTATACAATAACTATAAGAATAAAATTTATCAAAATGTATTTATCCTATTTTATAAAAAAATATTTTAATAAAAACCCTTATAGTGAAGTTGCTGAACTTTATTATAAAAAGATAGTTACGATGGCTAGAAATATTGAACTTTATGAAAAAGGCGGAGTTTCGGATACATTAGAAGGGAGATATGAGCTGATTGTATTGCATAGCCATCTATTTATAAGGAAACTAATAAAGTCAGGTACGATCGGCAAAAGTATATCTCAAGAAATTATAGATATTTTAGTAAAAGACTTTGATTATTCTCTCAGAGAACTAGGAATTGGTGATTTATCTGTGGGTAAGAATATTAAAAAAATGTTGGAGGGATATTATGGAAGAGCTGAAGCTTATGAAAAAGCTCTATCAGATGGTCCCAAAAGTTTAGTTTCAGCTTTGAAAAAAAATTTATATGGAAGTATAGAGCCTTCTAATTTAGAAATAGAATACATTAGAAATTATATTAGTAATTTAAGAGATGAATTAGACACTAAATCGGACAGTGAATTGAGAAGAGGGTTGCCTGATATGAATTTTTAAGCCAATTTTATTTTTTTGAATAATCGGATACTTTATTCATTCATTGTATAAAATAAATATTCTGTTTATATTATTGAAACTTTAAATAACTAGTTATAAAAATTTTAAAATTAAAGTAATTTACTATATAATATACATGTATAAAGAGGTTTTTTAATGGCGGTCCCAAAAAGTAAAATTTCACGTTCTAGAAGAGGTCAAAGAAGATCTCATGATGCTTTATCTAAGGTGGTTACCTCAGAGTGCTCCAATTGTGGAGAGGATAAGTTGCCTCATCAAATATGTCCTGCATGTGGTCACTATAATGATCGTGAGGTTGCTGAAATGGACAATTCTTAGAATTTTTAGAAATAGATAAAATGGCTAAAACCACTATAGCAATTGATGCAATGGGAGGAGATAACGCTCCCAATGCGGTCATTATGGGGCTGGAAAGATCATTTGTTAGACATCCAGAAGTTCATTTTATGATATTTGGTGATGAATCCAAGATTACTCCTTTAGTAGAGAAAAGGAGAGAATTAAAGTCTATCTGCAGTATTATAAATGTTAAAGATTGGATTAAAGACGATGAAAAAGCTTCTAAAGTAATCAAAAAGTCTAAAACGACTAGTATGGGAAAAGCTATAGAATGCGTAGCCTCTGGAAATGCGGATGCTATTGTCTCAGGTGGTAATAGTGGGGCACTTATGGCACTATCAATTTTTGGCTTAAAAAGAATTTCAGGAATAAATAGACCTGCAATGGCAGCTGTTATGCCCACTAAGTTAGGTGAGGTAGTGGCTTTAGATCTAGGGGCTAATATAGAATGTAGCCCTCAAAATTTACTTGAATTTTCCTTACTCGGAGTGGTCTTTTCACAGAAAGTCTTGGGAAAATTACAGCCTAGATTAGGTCTTTTAAATGTAGGCGAAGAAGAAAATAAGGGTAAACAAATTATTCACCAAGCAGCAGATTTGATACTTAATAGTCAATTTTCCTCTTTTTTTAAAGGGTATGTAGAAGGAAATAGAGTTATTTCAGGAGATTATGATGTAATAGTCTGTGATGGATTTAGTGGAAATATCATGCTAAAGACGGCTGAGGGAACTGCTGATTTATGTACTTATTTTATGAAAGAAGTTTTGTCTTCTAATATTTTTGGTAAATTAGCATATTTATTTGGGCGCACTTCTTTTGCAGTTTTAAAGGATAAACTTGACCCTAGAAAACATAATGGGGCAGTTTTATTAGGGTTAAATGGGATTGTTGTAAAAAGTCATGGCAGTACTGACTCTTTAGGTTTTGCTCATGCAGTGGATTTAGCAATTGACATGGCTGAAGGGGATTACAATTCTTCTATATCTGAAGAAATTGAAAAATTGAAGATTCAAGTAAACAATTAACAATTTTATTAAGATTTACTTTGACAAGTTAGTATTTTTTTTGTTCATTTAAACTTGGTATAATTATGAAAAAAACATTAACTAAATATTATTTAGCAGAGAAAATAAATAGAGAGCTAGGTTTGCCTAAATCAGAGTCGTTAAGCTTAATTTCTTCTTTGTTTGAGACTATTGTAGAACAGTTGGATAAGGAGAATATAGTAAAAATAGCTGGTTTTGGAACGTTCATAGTTAGAAAAAAGAATAAACGTATAGGTAGAAATCCTAAGACTGGAATAGAGGCAGAGATTTCTGAACGCAGAGTTGTCACATATCATGCATCAGATAAAATAAAAAATAAGATTAATATTTTTTAATACGGATAAAACGTAATATGCAAGAAAAATCTTATACAGCATATAAGACTATAGGGGAGGTTTCAAAGGAACTGGGTATTCCTACTCATGTACTGCGTTTTTGGGAGAGTAAATTCAAGAACGTTAAACCTTTAAAAAGAAAAAATGGTCATCGTTATTACACTTTAGAAAATATATCTGTACTTTCACATATTAAAAATCTTCTTCAAGTCGAAGGATTAACAATTAAGGGTGCACAAAAAATATTATATAGTAAAAAAGGTGAATCAAATTTTACAAAAATAGATTCCAATGAATATTTATTAGAAAAAGAATTAATAGAAATTAAGAATAATCTCAAAAATATTCTTGTAGACTTAAATATCTCTTAAATAATTTTTTAATTGTCAATAACATTAAAATTCATACTCATAATTTGGTTTACTACATACTTTTGCTCATTATTCATTGCTTTATATAGGACAGCTCTACTTGATTTTGCAGTCAGATTGCCCTGTAGGTAAATAGTATTTATTCTTATCCAAGATAGTACTAAAGGGTCTCTAATTCTTAAATGTGAATATGATTGGCAAGCGTGAACATAAGAGCTGAGTATAGTAAAAACAAATAAAACAATAAATGAATATTTTAACATTTTAAATTCCTTTAAAATTTGATATGAAAAAATACTATTTATATATAATTTAAAAAATATACTAACGAAATTATATCAATCCTGATATGCAACTATATCATAACAAAAGTAAATATTTATGATTTTATTGCATATAGAATTATTTACATTTTTTTTCAATAATTTGTTTTAAGTTTATTGTTGTGGCATATTATTCTTCTGAGAGGAAATCTAATGTTAGGTAAATTAGTTCAAAATCTTGCAAAAAGAGGCTGTATTACTATAGATAAAAGAGCCAGTCTTTTTGAATTGGCTGATTTACTATCTACTAAGAAAATTGGTGCAGTAGTAATAGTTGATGAAAATAAGAAACCAATTGGGATAGTTTCAGAGAGAGATATTGTTAGACATTTACATAAATCAAATGAACAATTTTCTGAGATAAGTGTTTCAGATATTATGAGTACTAAATTAATTACATGTAGTTTATCTTATAGCTCATCCGAACTGATGGAATTGATGACAAAGCATAAAGTTCGACATATTCCTATAGTAAATAATGGGAAACTAATAGGTATGGTAACTATAGGTGATGTAGTAAATAGACTAATTGAGATATACGAAACGGAAACAGAACATTTAAAAAAGTATATTAACTCTTAAATGTAATATTTAACTTGTTTTAAATCAATTCGGAGCGTGGCGCAGCTTGGTTAGCGTACTGGTCTGGGGGACCAGAGGTCGCCGGTTCAAATCCGGCCGCCCCGACCATTATTTGCACTATTCGTTTATATAATATTTTTTTTCTTCCTAATATTTTAATTGAAATTTACAATATTTGAATAAACTTGTTTTCAAAGGAGATATTCATGATAGGGGTTATTGCTAATTTAAAGATTAAGCCAGGAAAAGAAAAACAGTTTGAAGAAATAGCAAAAATATTAGTTGATGCGGTGAATAGTGAAGAAGAAAATAATATTTTTTATAGATTGTATAAAAAATCAGAGCTTTTATATACTTTTATGGAGGGATATAAGGACAAAGAGTCTTTAGAATATCATACTACAACCAAACATTACAAAGAAAATGGTAAGGTTATGGCTGAATTCCTTGATGGTAGGCCAGAGGTTGAAGTGATGAATGAAATTGCTCCTAACAAATAAGCTATATATCTTTTAGGGCATTTCTTAAATCTTGAATTAAATCATCAACATGTTCTAGTCCTATAGAAATTCTAATCACTTCATGACCAGCACCTGCTTCACTTTTTTGTTTTTCTGTTAATTGGTTATGAGTTGTAGAAGCTGGATGTAAGATAAGGCTTCTAGTGTCACCTACATTTGCTACATGGGAGAATATCTTTACATTATTTATTATTTCTTTGCCCGAATAAGGTTTTTTAACTCCGAAGGTAAATACAGGCCCCACACCTTTTCCCATATATTTTTTTGCCAATGTGTTATAGGCATTTGATTTCAGTCCTGCATATGATACCCAAGAAATTTTTTCATGCTTATCAAGAAAATTTGCAATTTTATTAGCATTCTCACAGTGTCTTTCCATTCTAATATGAAGAGTTTCTAATCCTGTGATAAAATGAAAAGCATTTGTAGGAGATAGTGTACTTCCTAGGTCTCTCAAAGTATCCGCTCTCAATTTCATTGAATAAGCAAAATCGCCGAATGTTTCGGCAAAAATTAGGCCATGATAAGGTTCTGTTGGGCTTGTGAGTGAAGGAAATTTATTACTTGAGAACCAGTCAAAATTTCCACTTTCGATAACTATTCCTCCCATCGAATTACCATGTCCTCCAATAAATTTGGTCATTGAATGTGTAATTATATCTGCTCCCCAATTGAAAGGTTTACATAAAAATGGAGAAGCCATAGTGTTATCCACTATCAAAGGAATTTTATAGGAGTTTGCAATCTTAGAAATTTTTTCTATATCTAGTATGACCCCTCCTGGATTTGATAAACTTTCTATAAATATGCATTTATGCTTGGGATTTATAATTTTTTTAATATTGTTTACATTAGTACCATCAACAAAATCTACGCCCCAACCAAATTTTTTGAATGTATGACTAAATTGTGTTATTGATCCTCCATAAAGATTTTTTGAAGCTATTATCTTATCTCCTGGTTCTAGCAAAGGATGAAGGGCAAGTATTTGAGCAGCATGTCCAGTAGAACAAGCAACCGCTGCTCTTCCATTTTCTAAGTTAGCTAGGCGTTCTTCTAATACAGATACTGTAGGATTGGTCAGTCTACCATATATAAATCCAAAGTTCTGAAGATTAAATAAGGATGCTGCATGCTCAGTACTATCAAAAACGTACGAAGTTGTTTGATAGATAGGAGTAGATCTAGCACCTGTTACGGGGTCTGGGGCTGATCCCGCATGTATCGTGCGAGTATTAAAGTTATATTTATTTTTAGGTACAGACATATTATCTTTTATATATAGGTCTAATAATTCTTCTATTGTTCCAAAAAAGTCCCGAATTAATTCCAGCCCAACCAAGCTCTCCAGAAAGTCTACAAAATTCTATTTTTGGACATCTATTCATTATTATATCTATCCCATTTTTTTTTGCTATTGCCGCTGCTTTATCATTTTTTACACCAATTTGCATCCAAATAGTCTGAGGTTTAATTTTTAGTGCAGCTTGCGTAATAGATAATGCAGCTTCACTATTTCTAAAAATATCAACCATATCTATTTTATCTTTTATACTTTCAAAGCTTGGATAAACATTAATTCCTAGTATTTTATCTCCCGCTTTCTTAGGATTTATCGCAAATATTTTATATCCCCTATCTAGTAGATATTTAGCTACAAAATACGATGGACGGTTCCAGTTATCACTTAAACCCACCATTGCAATATTTTTTCTTCTTTGAAGTATTATGCTAATGAACAAGTCGTCATAATCAGTTGCTATTTTGGATATCATGTTTGATATAACTTTATTTTTCTTTCCATTTAGGTGGTCTTTTGTCAATAAAGGCTTTAATTCCTTCTTTTGCATCTTTTTCTAACATATTTAGAGTCATTACTTTACTGGTGTATTTATAAGCTGATTCTAAATTCATTTCTAACTGTTTATAAAATCCTTCTTTTCCAATGGATAATATTGTTGAAGATTTAGATGCTATTTTATAGGCCAAGTCAAGGGTTTCTTTTTGTAGACTTTCCATACTAACTCTACGGTTAATTAGTCCAATTTCAACAGCTTTTTTAGTGTCAATTAAATCTCCGAGTAATAGCATCTCCATAGCATGCTTTCTGTTTATATTTCTAGATAAAGCAACCATCGGAGTAGAGCAAAATAATCCTATGTTAACTCCAGGAGTAGCAAATTTAGAATTATTGGATGCAATTGCTAAGTCACAGCTTGCTACTAACTGACAGCCCGCAGCGGTTGCAGTTCCCTGAACACCTGCAATTACTGGTTTAGGAAGTTTTACAATACTTGTCATTACCCTACTACAAAGTTCAAATAGAAATTTATGTTCATTTTTATCAGTTGTTTGTCTCATTTCTTTTAAGTCATGGCCTGAGCAAAAGCTAGGTCCTTTTCCAAAAATAACTACAGATTTAATATTTTTATCGTTTTTTATTTTTTCTAAAATTAAATCTAAATTATTTAATAAAGATTTAGAAAGAGCGTTATGTTGTTCTGGTCTATTTAAAGTTACAATGGCAACTCTATTTTTTTCTTCATATAACAACACATTTTTTGTTTTATTGCGCATTCTATTTCTCTTTAATTATTTGATTTATTTATTATCAGTCTAGTTAAATTTATTTAATCAACACTATTGCTATAAGGTACTTTATAATGTAACACATTTTTGTTAAAGTAGTTTTTACTAAATTTTTTTAATTATTTTATAATACGATATTGACAGAGCTTGAGTTTTAGGCATACTCCAGCCCTTAGTCATTATAATTAGATTTATTTTGTAATATGGGATGCTAGATGAAAACTTATAGTGTAAAACCATCTGATATAGTGAAGAAATGGTACTTGGTAGATGCTACAGATTTAGTTTTAGGAAGACTAGCAGTAGTTTTAGCTAATTATATAAGAGGAAAACATAAAGTTTATTTTACTCCTAATATAGATTGTGGAGATCATGTAGTTGTTGTTAATGCTGAAAAAATTAAATTGACTGGCAATAAGTTGAATAATCATATGCACTATTGGCATACTGGATATCCAGGAGGTATAAAATCTAGATCTTATGCACAGATTTTAGAGGGTAAAAATCCTCAAGAGGCAATACAGCTAGCTGTAAAAAGAATGGTTCCTAAGGGATCACTGGGAAAAGAACAACTAAAAAAACTATATGTATATTCTGGAGATAAACATCCACATGAT
>CAZNVN010000072.1:0-8008 GCA_964576635.1 uncultured Rhodospirillaceae bacterium | reverse complement strand
TTGAACTTGTCCTGCCAATAAGTTTGGATTAATTACTAAACCAAAATCATCTACGACAGTATACTTCAATATTTTAACTTTTCCAGTTTCCTTATCAACTTCAAGTTCACAAATGTGGCAACCATTAGGGAAAGTAAAATTAGGAGGAGTCCACTGATGCGATGCAATAATCGGTTCAGGATTTTCTTTGGCCAAGTCTTCTATAGAAATATTTAAATTTTTTCCTTCAACTAAAAATATACCTTCTTCAAAAAGTATATCATTGGATTCTACACCAAACTTTTTAGCGGCTAATTTTTTTCCTTGAGAAATTATATCTTCTGAAGCAGCTTGAATGGCAGCACCTCCCACTGGGATAGATCTCGAGCCACCAGTTCCTGATCCGAAAGATATAATATCAGAATCACCCTGAATAATTTTTACCTTTTCAGGATTAACATCCAAGAATTCACAGATTATTTGAGTAAAAGCTGTTTCATGTCCTTGACCATTTGATTGAGAACCTATGTGTACAGTTACTTCACCAGTGTTTTCTAATATGATAGTAGCTTCTTCAGGTCCTCCTCCAGAACAAGCTTCTATATAAGTTGATAAGCCAATCCCTCTTAGTTTTCTATTTTGTAGTGATTCTTTTCTTCTATCATTAAAGCTATTCCAGTTTGCCTTTCTAGCGGCAATTTCCATGTTGTTTATAAAATCTCCTGAATCATAAGTATGATTTAACGCGGTTTTATAGGGCATTTCTTCTGGCTTAATTAAATTTCTGCGTCTTATTTCTAGTGGTCCTAATCCTGTTTCTTTAGCTGCCTTATCAACCATTCTTTCAATTACGAAAGCTGCTTCAGGTCTGCCCGCTCCTCGGTATGCATCAATTGCTGGGGTATTTGTAAAAACACCTATCACATTTGCATAAATTGCTGGAGTTTTATAACATCCAGCTAACATAGCTGTGCCTGCTAAAGTAGGTATAAATATTGCAAAATTTGAGAGGTAAGCTCCCATATTAGCTATTGTATTAACTTTTAAACCAAGAAAAATTCCTTCATTATTTAATGCAAGTTTTGCTGTAGTTACATGATCTCTCCCATGCGTATCTGAAAGAAAAGATTCGCTTCTTTCTGCAATCCATTTGACTGGCCTTTCAGTTAATTTTGAAGCAAATAAGGCACATATATATTCAGGAAAGTTGAATATTTTCATTCCAAAACCACCACCTACATCGGTAGTTATAACTCTCATTTTTTCTTCTTCAATTCCCATAACTTCTGAAATCCTGGCTCTTAATGAATGCACACCTTGGGAAGAGCATCTCAGTTCATATTTTTCTTCTTTTGGATCATAACAAGCAACCACTCCTCTAGCTTCCATAGGATTAGGAACAATCCTGTTATTAGTTAGGTCTAGCTCAATAATTTTATCCGCCTTGGAAAAAGCTTCTTCTACTTTATTTTTATCACCCATATCCCAGTCAAAACATATATTATTTTTTGCTTCATCCCATATTATTGGAGAATTATTTTTATGTGCTTCCGATGTAATTGTATTAGAAGAAAGTTCTTCTATATCTACTACAATCATTTCTGAAGCATTTTTCGCTAATTCAACGGACTCTGCTATCACAACTGCAATAGGATCACCAACATGTCTGACTTTGTCTTTTGCAATTGCTATTCTTTTTGGAGTAAACATTTCAGAACCATCTTTATTTTTTGCTTTAAAATTTGTTCCCAAAGCATTTATTCCTGCTTTTTCCAGATCTTGAGCCAAAAATACATTTAATACTCCTTCTTCTTTTTTAGCTTTCTCTATATCTATATTAATTATTCTGCCATGTGCTACATTGGATCTTAATACGTACATATATGATTGATTTTCAAATGTTATATCGCCTGTATACAAACCTTTTCCAGTAATAAATCTGATGTCTTCTTTTCTTAAAATAGGCTGACCAATTCCAAACTTTTTCATACTATTTTTTGCTCCATAATTTTTTTTTATAAATTTGTAGACTAATTGTTTAATTTTATAAAAAATGTTTATTTAAGAATTAACACTTTTAAAAATGAAAGCAAGTTATGAAATCAATAAAAATTATTGTAGAAAAACATGAGATTGTAGTTTCTTTGAGAAACACTGAAACTGCAAGAGTCGTATGGGATGCTTGTCCATTTGAATCTAGGGCAGCATTATGGGGAAAAGAGATATATTTTGATACAGGAATTGATGTAGAAAAAGAAAAAGATGCTAAGCAAATTTTGGAAAAGGGAGAGATTGCTTTTTGGGTAGAAGGGCAATCCATCGCTATAGGATTTGGTCCAACCCCTATATCTGAAAAAAATGAAATTAAATTAGTAACTCAAGCAAATGTTTTTGGCGATTCTTCATATGATTTAACTACATTGTCAGATGTTGATTCTGGAGCTTTAGTGAGGGTAGAAAAAATTAATAATTAATAATTTAGTATATACCTTTATTATCATATAAAGAATTATACATATATGGAGAAAATTATGTCTAGTGTAAAAATAATAGAATTTTATTTTGACTTTGGAAGTCCAGCTTCTTATCTAGCTTGGACACAATTATCTAAAATTGCTGAAGAAAATAATGCCAATTTGATCATGATTCCTATGTTGCTGGGCGGAGTGTTTAAAGCCACAGGTAATAATTCACCTGGAACTGTTGCTTCGAAGGGAAAGTGGATGAACAAAGATTTGAAAAGACATGCTGATATGTACGGAGTAAAATTTGTTCTGAATGATTTTTTTCCCATAAATACACTTTATTTAATGAGGGGAGCATTAGCCGCAAATAAATTAGACATATTTTATAAATATGTTGAAGGAATTTATTTGGGAATCTGGGTAAAAAATTTAAATCTTGGTGATACAGATATTTTAAAAAACTATTTGGAAGAATTAAAGATTAATAGTGATAGGCTTTTTGAGTTATCCCAGAATGATGAAGTTAAAAATGAACTTATAAAAAATACTGAAGAGGCGGTAAACAGAGGAGTTTTTGGAGCTCCCTCAATATTTGTAGGTGAAGAAATGCATTTTGGACAAGATCGTCTAAATTTTGTTGAAAAGGCATTAAAAGTATAATTTTACTATTGTAAAAAAGCTTCTTGATATACATATAACTTTAAGTAAAATAAAATAGTGTGAGCTTTATTTTTATAGGTAGAAGTAATATGGAAAATAATATGCAAAAAAAAGCAGAATTTAAAATTGGTGAAATAGTTAAGCACCGTCTATTTTCTTTTCGTGGAGTGATATTTGATGTAGATCCCGAATTTATGAATACTGAAGAATGGTATTCATCAATACCTGTAGATATGAGACCAAGAAAAGACCAACCTTTTTATCATTTGTTCGCAGAAAGTGAAGAAGGTCCATATATTGCGTATGTTTCTCAGCAAAATTTACTCAAAGATGATAGTAACGATCCATGTTCACACCCACAGATAGCAGCTATGTTTGACGATATTGAAGGAAATTATGTTTTAAAGAAAGAAAATATTCACTAATTTTTCTTTTTTTCATTCATCCAAGGGGCATCTGGAGCTGCTGCATCTCCTATGTCAGTCTTTTTAAGTTTTTCACTTATATTTTTTGAGGATTTATACTTTTTAGCAATATAAGTCCCTATATAATAAGCTATTATTAGACTTATTATAAATATAGAAATTCCTATAATTGGATGGTATGTCATATTCTTATTTTATTATTTATTTCTATGTAATTACAATATATTTTTTAAAATACTAAGAATAGTCATCATATCAAGTAAAATGTGGCTTCTAAAAATTATATGGGGGTAAATCTAAATTATTAGGAGATAAAGTAAAAACTTCGTATCCACTCTTTGTTACTCCTAGCGTGTGTTCAAATTGTGCAGATAAGCTTTTGTCTTTTGTAACCGCAGTCCATCCATCATCTAAAATTTTTACGCCACTTTTACCAATATTTATCATAGGTTCTATAGTAAAAAACATACCTTCTTTAAGAGTAATACCCTCTCCTTTTTTACCATAGTGTAATATGCTTGGGCTGTCGTGAAACACCTTCCCTATGCCATGTCCGCAAAAGTCTGTAACAACAGAATAACCTTTCTTTTCAACATATGATTGTATAGCGTTTCCTATATCGCCAAGAGTCCTTCCTGGCTTTACGGTTTCAATTCCTTTCCACATAGCTTTAAAGGTGATTTCGCATAATTTTTTAGCTTTAATTCCAGGATTGCCAACCCAAAACATTCTGCTAGTATCTCCATGCCAGCCATTAAGAATTACTGTTATATCTATATTAATGATATCCCCGTTATACAATTTTTTGTTTCCTGGTATGCCATGGCAAACCACATGGTTAATGGACGTACATATAGATTTTGGAAATCCCTTATAATTAAGTGGAGCAGGAATAGCATCATTTTTAAGAATAAAGTCATGACATTTTTTGTCTAAATACTCTGTAGTACAGTCAGGTTCAACAAATGGTGTGATATAGTCTAATACTTTTGCAGCTAATCTACCTGCTTTTCTCATTTTTGCCGCTTCTTGTTTATCATGTATAGTTACATTGTTTTCTGAATCTTTATACATTATCTATGAGTCTCGCTGCTATAATTAAGTTTACAAAAGTAGTTTAACTTTTTTTCCTATATTTATTGCCTCTGGGCTTATAATAGAACTTATACATATTACTTCAACCCCAGTATCAAAGGCCTTTTTAAATGTTTCAAAATACTTTGGATCTATGTCATTCGCAATCTTAAATGTGTTACAATCGTTTCTTTGAATTAAGAATAATAATACGGCTCTTTTCCCTGATTGAACAACTTGTGATAATTCCAGCAGATGTTTTTTACCTCTTTCTGTAACAGAATCAGGAAATTCTACCATATTTTTATATCTAGAAAGATGCACGTTTTTAATTTCTAAATAACAGTCCTCTTTATCATTACCTTGAAGTAATATATCTATTCTAGAATTTTCTCCATATTTTACTTCTCTACGTATGGTTTCATATCCGGAAAGCTCAACTATTTGATTACTATTTATCGCTTCATGGATAATATTATTTGGATTATGTGTATTAATACCAATAAAGTTATTATTTTTGTTAACTAATTCCCATGTCCATTTTAATTTTCTTTTAGGGTTATCTCTTTTTGAGAGCCATGAAGTTATTCCTTTCTCAGCTATACCTGTCATTGCACCGGGATTGGGACAATGAGCAATAATAGTTGACCCGTCTTCTAAAATATGCTCACTAAAAAAACGTTTATATCGTTTTAAAAATTTCGCTTTGACAAGAGGTCTAGAGAACTTCATAAGAATAACTCTTAGGGTTGTTATAAACTTTGAACATATCGGGAGAGTATAATACATTGTTTAAGAATAAAATATCTAAATTGCCAAAAGCTAGCTTAGTAGTTATTGGTAACGAAATTTTATCTGGGAGGACTAACGATAAAAATATCAATTTTATCGCTGCAAGATGCGATAAAATCGGTATTAATTTAAATGAAGTAAGAGTTATTCCTGATGATAGGGAATGTATAAAGGATACTGTATTAGAACTCAGTAATAAAAACGATTATGTTTTTACAACTGGGGGTATTGGGCCTACTCATGATGATATAACCACAGAATCTATTGCTTATGCTTTTAATGTTAAAGTTGAAGTGAATAAGGAAGCAGTAAAAAGGTTAACAGTCCACTACAAGAATATGAATGTAGAATTTAATAAAGCTCGAGCTAAAATGGCTAAAATTCCTCTAGGGGCAAAATTAATTGATAATCCAGTTTCCTCAGCTCCAGGATTTATAATTAATAACGTTTATGTTTTTCCTGGAGTTCCATCTATCCTGCAAGAAATGTTTTTAAACTTAGAACAAAAAATTAAGGGGGACAAAAATGTCTTTATAAAAAATATCAAAGTTAATTTGCCTGAGGGAGAAATTGCGGAGATCATAGAATTAGTACAAAATAATTATGAGGAGCTAACAATAGGGTCTTATCCCTTTTTTAGGCCTCCGGATATAGGTTCTAATATAGTCTTAAGATCTCTGGATGAATTAATAATTATCTCTGCTACAAATGAATTAGTAGAAAAATTAAAAAAAAATAAAATACCATATGAGTTTGACTAGAAAAGATATTAAATAATATATTTAAATTTTAAATAAGGGAGGCATCATAATGCAATCAGAAGAAACCGAGCTACAACAAAAGATAAGAGAGTTATATGAAAAGTTGGAGACTGACCCTAATCTTGAAAAAGAATATTTGAAAGATGAAAAAAAATTTTTAGAGAATAACGGGTTTGATTCGGAACAGGTAAAAAACGCGATTTTCCAGATTCACAAAGATAGAATTAGCGCTTTAGCAGACGTTTTAAAAGATCAGGATGAAAAATTAGACTAATTTTACTATAGGTAGTATATTTTTGTTTTTTAACATACTAGCCCTTGTGTTTTTTTAGTTTATGTGTTAGGATAAGTTACCTCCCTTTCAATAATAAACCCCCGCGCTAAATCTAGTGCGGGGGTGATGGTGGTGCCCTCTGCCGGACTTGAACCGGCACGCCATTAACTAGCCACGGATTTTAAGTCCGTTATGTCTACCAATTCCATCAAGAGGGCGAACTTTATTAATTAATTTGTTGGTTTTAAGCATAGTTCTTCTTTGTTTATTAGAAATATATAAGTTTACAAGACATCTCTATGGTGCCGCAAGTAGGATTTGAACCCACGACCTACCGATTACAAATCGGTTGCTCTACCAACTGAGCTATTGCGGCAAATATATTAAAAATAGTAATCAATTCCAAAGTAAAAATTCAAATACATCACCTTTACTAATTTAAAGTTTAAAATATTTCCAGTTATTTTTAATAAAAAACATATATATTAGGTTTGATTTATTGCATATAGTACTATAGCTAAAGTAGCAGAGACATTTAAACTGTTCGTGTCTTTAGAAATATCTATCCTGACTGAAGTGTCACAATTTTTTTTGACTAGAGGTCTGATACCTTTTCCTTCATTGCCTAATATAATTGCTAGATTTTCATTTAAGAGACTGGTATTTTTAGAAAAATCATTGAGTGTTAATTTAGAATCTTTATCCATAGCTACTGACCAATAATTGAATTCTTTCAGTTTCTTGATGGTATTAACTAGATTTTTTACATAAATTATTTTAATTTTTTCGATTGCACCTGCAGAGCTTTTTGTTATCAAAGTGTTTTCTTTAGGAGTATTTTTTTCGAGACATATTATAGCGGAAACTGAGAAAGCCTCTGCTGATCTTATAATGGCTCCAATATTTTGAGGGTCGGTGAGCTGGTCTAAAATTACTACAATACTTCTTTTATTAAAATTAAGCTTTAAAAAACTATCTAAAGTTGTATTTTCTAACGGGTATGTTAAAAGTGCAATCCCCTGATGAAAGTTATTCCCTACCAATTTATCTAGTTGCGATCTTGCTAAATATGTACTTGGATATTTTATAATCTTCGAATTATTTGTTGAGATTAATAAATTAGTCATAATATTCGGTGAAAATTTCTTTTTTACTTCTTTGGTTAAATATAAATGAATTTTTTTTCTATTAGGATTATTTAATGCAGCTAAGACTGGATGAATTCCAACTATCCAGTATCTTTTATCAGACTCATTCCGTTTTTCCATAATTTGTAATATTTTTCTATATTAGTTTATAAATACCGATTAATTTCAGATAGAAAATTATATTTCTATTTAATCAAAAAATTCAATTATTTTTATAAAATAAATTTTTAGACTTACTAAATAATTTAATTTTATAAATACAATAATTGTAAAATATTGCATTAAAATTAATAATAGGCTATTTCAGCTTTTTTAATTACTTAATGCACTAATTGATATAAGAAGGAAAATTGAATTATGATTGCATTAAGCTGAATATTATTTTTGTAGCATAAACTGGAGGGGTGGCCGAGTGGTTAAAGGCAGCAGA
>CAZNVN010000071.1:0-8049 GCA_964576635.1 uncultured Rhodospirillaceae bacterium | reverse complement strand
AAGATCAATTTTAGAAGCTGTCAAAGATCTTTACGAAGGAGGAAACTATTTAGTTTCATTCTTAATACTCTTTTTCAGTATAATGATCCCTGTATTTAAAGGTGTTATAATCCTTTGGGTTTTTGGCTTTGGAGATAGCAGTAGGAAAAGAGTGGCACATGGCTTTGTCTTTAGGATAGGCAGATGGTCAATGGCAGATGTATTTGCTGTTGGTGTTTTCATTGCTTATTTAGGGGGAGCAGCTATAGAAAGTTTAGATGCCATTTTAGAACCTGGCTTTTACTATTTTACCGGTTATTGTATAGTTTCACTTTTGTCGCTGCAGGCAGCGTCACATATAGAAGAATAGCTAGTTTCTTTGTATAAAGTCGTTCTTCTTTGAACGATCCTCGCCACTCATTAAGAAAAGAGTCCTATTTGAATGATCAATTCTATTATCTTGACCTATTTTTTTTGCTAGATCTCTATCATAATAGGAAGTCGTGGGCATAAAACGCATCGTCATTCCTCTTCTTGGCTTATTAGATGTATTCTGCTTTGAGCCGTGAACCAGAAAAACATCATGAAGAGACATCTGACCCGGTTTCAAACATAACTTGTAGGCTTTATTTGGATCAACATCTTCATCAAGTTCCTGATTAAGATTATAATTGGGATTGTTATTAGTTTGATGAGCCTTTGTTTGTTTAAGTTTATGGGAACCAGGTATAAATTCTAAACAGCCGTTTTCTTCAGTTGTTTCGTCAATAGCCAGCCATATTGTAGAAGTTGCTATGGGTCTTATTGGCCAGTATTGTCCATCCTGATGCCATGGAGTGGCTTTACCATCAATAGCTGGTTTAGCAAAAAAACTTTGGTTCCATAAAGCAATATCTGGGCCAATAACTTGTGAAACACATTCAAGTATATTTTTATCTCTTGCGTATTTTAAAAAATTGAGATCATGCGCTAATAACATGGGGCAATAGTCAATATATTCAGGATGCTTATCTGTTAAACTTTTATGAGCTGACTTTATATCTTCTAAGTCATCTTCAGGAAGTTTATAATCTAAAATAGTAAAACCATTCTCATTATATTCATCTATTTGATCTTTAGTAAGCATTTGAATAAATCCATAAATTGTTAATTGAATATTAGTAAAAAGTATAAAATAAATGTTTGTATAATGTATACAAAATAGTTAAATCAAATTATTCTTTGATGTAATGGGTAATTCCTGAAATTAAATATTTTTAAAGCAGAAAAAAGGGGGAGAATCAATGAGTTTAAGAGATAAAGTAGCCTTAGTAACTGGTGGAGGTAGTGGCATAGGGAAAGCAATTGCTAAAGCATTGCTGGCTGAAGGATGTAAAGTGATTATAAACGGTAGAAATGAAGAAAAATTGAATCAAGCCAAATCAGAATTAGGTGCCAATGTGGAAAGTATAGTTTGTGACGTAACTGATGAGGGTCAAGTGGAGAATACTTTTAACGGAATCATCTCGAATTATGGTAGTTTGGACATATTAATTAATAATGCAGGAATGGCGGCTAAAGCAAAAGCTCATGAATTGAAATACGAAACTTGGAAAAAAGTTATTAATGTTAATCTTAATGGCGCCTTTTTATGTGCCAGAGAAGCCATGAAAAACATGATTAAACAGAAATCTGGTCGTATAATTAATATAGGTAGTATTTCTGGACAAATGTCCAGGCCTGAGAATGCTCCTTATACGGCGAGTAAGTTTGGACTTGAAGGGTTGACAAGAGCCTTGGCATTAGATGGAAGAGAGCACGGCATAGCTGGCAGCATTCTTCAATTCCATTATTCCTGATTTTACCTCAGAAACTATGCCTACTGATGTTGGAGAAGCATATGAAATTCAAAAAAAAGTTATAAAAAGTTTTGGCTTAAATCAATTGGGTTGGAAAGTTGGGTGCACTACTAAAATGGCCCAAGAATTTTCTGGAATGAGTGAGCCTTTTTCAGGGGCCATGTTTTCAGAAACCACTTTTTCTAGTCCTGAATTAGAATTATCAGTTTATATGAACAAACCAATTATTGAACCAGAACTTTGTTTTGAGATATCAGAAGATTTAACTGATAAGAATACCCCTTATGATGAAAATAATATTGTGAGTTATATCAAATCTATATGTCCAGTTATTGAAATTGTGGATGCAAGATACGAAAAAGGCTGGGATATTAAAGCTCTTGAAACTATTTCCGATAATGGAGTTCATAGTTGTCTAATTATGGGTAATAAGCTAACGGACTGGCAAGAGTATGACAGATTAGATTCGGAAATGAGACTTTACGTTGAAGGAGAATTTATAAGTGGAGGCAAGGGAAGAAACGTTTTGGGAGACCCGCTTAGATCGGTTGCGTGGATAGCAAATTCATTACTTAAACGAGACCAGCATATTAAAGCTGGTGAGATTATAACTACGGGCAATACTTGTGATAAACCTATATTTGCAGAAAAGAACAAAACGATATTAGCTTATTTTAATGGTTTAGGAGAGGTGGTTATAAAGTTAGTCTAACTTCCAGTAAATTTAGGTTTTCGTTTTTCTTTAAATGATTTAACTCCTTCTTTAGCATCATTTGATAAAGACAGTTTAGTTTGCACTTCATCAAATTCATCTATAGCTACTTTTTGTCCAAACTCTTGAGCTTTTTTAGAGTTTCTAATAGTTTCTTTTACCGCAAGTGGAGCGGCAGAAACTATGCTTTCCGCTAATTCCTTAGCTTTGGAAAAGACCATGTTAGGGCTTACAACTTCCTGCACTAAGCGCATGCGATATGCTTCTTCACTGTTAAATTCCATCCCTGTCAGTAAATATTTCATTGCATCACCCCAACCAGCTCTTTCTACAAATCTAATTGTTGCTCCTCCGGTTGGCATAATTCCTCTCAATACTTCAAGTTGAGAAAATCTACAGTCATCTGCAGCTACAGTTATATCTGAAGACAACATCAGCTCTACTCCATAGGTAAAAGTAATTCCCCTTACGGCACATATGACTGGCTTTGTTCTTATTAATCCCCTAAGGCTTAGTGGATCTATAAGGTTTTTAGGGTGAAGATATTCTCTATTTCCTGATCTCATAAGTGGTGCAATTTTTGGAAGATCAATTCCCGCAGTAAAGTGAGGACCGTGGGAGAAGACAATTGCACAAAATGCATTTTTTTCATTCTCATATTCCGTATAAGCTAAAGCCATTTCCCTAAACATTTCAGGCGTAAAGCCGTTTAATTTTTCAGGGCGGTCTATCCCTATATAAAAAATATTACTAGAAGAGCTTCTAGTTATTCTGCCCACTTCTGGGTCGGATTTGGGTTCAGGAGGTAATGGAGTTTTATCTGCAATATTATTCGTCATTTAATATCTCAAATTTTTTCTAACGGATCTTCTATATTTTTTGGTAAGGATTGAATAAATGCTTCTCTTGCTTGAATAGTTTTATAGTATTTTTCAACATTAGGAAATTCCTTATATTCTTTGAACATGTTTCCTAAATGTATACTCCATCCAACGCCTATATCTACTGCAGAAAAACCAGATTTCAGTAAATAATCTCTATCGTTTAAATGAGTATCTATTACTTCTACAGCTTTTTCCAATCTTCTCGATTCAAGTTTTAATACAACTGGAGATCTATCCTCTTCTGCAATAATAACATTTTGTTGAACAAGAGAAGCTCCGTGAACAGCAATAGTTTCGGCATAGTGTAACCACTGTAACCATTCAATATGTTCTTTATTATTTATTCCGCGTCCTAGTCGGTCATTGCTATCATATTTTTCACATAAGTATTGGCAAATTGCACCTGATTCAAATAATTTAATGCTTCCGTCGATTAAACAGGGAACTCTTCCTAAAGGATGTATAGAAAGATATTCTGGAGATCTCAGGTGTGTTTGTTCAAATGGCATTTCAATTAACTCAAATTCTACTTTCAGTTCATTTAATAACCAAAGTGAACGCATGGACCGTGCATTTGGGCAGTGATAAAGTTTTATCATCAAATTCCTCTCACAAATCCCCTATAAGGTGCTGCTCCATATATTTCAAAAGTTAATAGATTTGCTTTTGCAAAGGGTAGAGTTGAGAGTTGATTCATAACCTCCTCTTCATTTTCTGCTTCTGCAATTAACATTGCTCCTTTACCATCAGTTCTACTATATATCTCTCTTACAAAACCATTTTTATATAACAGTGCTGCATGATCAGCTTCTGAATCCATTAACTTCTGATCGACTTCTTGATCCATGTCTCTTGTGGCTATAACAAAAAATTTCATAATTTAGGGTCTCCCTTATTTTATATTTATTAGTTTAATACTATCTTGTTTGATAAATCTATAAAGTCTGTAGCAGAAATATCTATATTTTCATCAGCTTTTAAGTCAAAGTCTTGATTTTTTCCATATTCCGTAGGTCTGGAAACAAATGCAGTCGTTAATCCACATAATTTTGCAGCTTGTAAATCTTGATTATGGGCAGCCACTAATAGAACTTCATTGGGCTCGTGTCCAAGACTTTCTGTAGCGCCCAAGTAGGTTTTAGGATCTGGTTTATAACATTTAAAGCCTTCAGCAGAAAAAATATTATCCCATTTAAAATTATTTATATTTGATAAATTTGTTAATAATTGCGTTCCACCATTTGATAGCGTAGATAAGGTAAAATTGGATCTGAGTTTATTTAATCCATCTTCTACGTCGCTCCACTGGTCTAGATTATGCCAATACAAAGTCATTTCATCTAGGTCATCTTCTTTGATTCCTTGTATTTGCATTTCATTTATAATTTTTACCAAACTTTCTTTATGTAAGGTATCAAGGTTTGCCCATGGCCTTTTCCCGCTTCTTACATCTTCCATTGATGGTTGGTAGTGCTGTCTCCATAAATCAGTTACTTTTTCCCAGTCACCTGTTATTTGGTTTTTTAATTCAAATTGATTAAATTGTTTAATTATAGACTGACGCCAATCAACAACCGTTCCAAACACATCAAATAGTAAAGCTTTAATCAAGGTGCCTCTCCTGTAAATAATTAAAATTATAATTTTTTATATAATAAATTAAATTTTGAATTTATTTTTTTAGCTAATGGCAGAAAAGTGTTTTTATTGGAGGAATAATCAGTTTCTTTGCAAAGCTTAATAAATTCATCAGCTAAAGAATCTATAGTTATGTATATTGGTTTTACCTTACTCTTGGTTAAGTAGCGTTTTATTGCTTTAGTTAGACCTATTTCAGGAGCGGGCATTGGTCTTTCCTTAATGGTTGTTGGATCTAAAGCATGACAGGCATGTTTTAAATGTCTTATAACATTATCTTTGTCTTTAGGATGTGTGATTGCATACCCACTATGTTCTTTAATTATAAATACCATTTCCTTTATAAAGGATTTAAATGTTTGATTTCCAGGCAACTGGATATCTACAGCAATATTTTTACATTTTCACTCGGCACGAAATGATTCAGGTCCCTCTACAAAAAAGGTTTTTTCAGATTTGATATATCTTACATACAAAAAACTCCGGGCTGCATTTGTTATTTTAGAAAACCATTTCCCATTTCCTAATAAAATATCATTTGTTTTATTCGACACTCTTAATTTTGCAATACGATATTTGTTGTCATAATACACTTTTAACTCTGCACTATTATCAATTTTTATGAAATCCCAATTCGCCACATAAGGGACAAATTTGTCCCTTACTACTCCAACGCATTCTAATTGTATGTTATTTGAATTGGCCTTTGCTTGAATTGCATAACTTAATAAAAAAAAAGATATTAAAAATATGCTTAAGCGTATCATAGTACTAGATAATTAATCTGAGAGAAATTTGTCTATATTTTTATGGAAATGTTGTAGACCAGGCTCATTCTTTCCAAAAATAATATTTCTTTTCTTATCAGCATAAAAACCCTTTTGAACTCCCTCTCCTAAAGGAAAATCTTCTTCCTCTACTACGTCTTTTAACAATTGAAAATTATTTTCCCAATGTCTTATTTCGCTGTCAGTTTTATAAGGTACTTTTGTGAATAGAGAGATACTAACTCTACATTTATTTACAGAATCTTCAGGTAATACGTGCCAAAGTTCAATATGCTCTTCATGATCTACTAGGATTGTATTTGGAAATATGATTTTTAGATTGATTATGTGTCTTTCTATGTTTTCAATTTGCAAGATATTTGCTTTAGATTCTACCAATGATTTTCTTGGGCCAATAATTCGCATATGTCGGCCATATTTATCAAATAGACAGGTATCTCCCTTAAGGATATCAGATAAAGTATCGGGATGGAGGTGAGCTACATGATACAATTCTAAAAATGTATCTACTCCCAATTTCCAGTTTATATTAGGTTTCATTATTCCTGTTTTATAGTGATATAAACTATTAAAATCATAATGATCAATAAGTACATCTAATTCTTTAAAATATTTGTTACTTTCCTTCACTGCTTTTTCAGAAAGTAGTATCCACAATAGACCATACTGCTCTCTCAATTCTATACTTTTAAGATTACATTTGTTTTTAGGTATTTCATTGAATAAGTTTTCCCTAGGCCTAGAAAGAAGTTCTCCATTTAGAGAATAGGTCCAAGAATGATAAGGACATTTAAAAGCTTTTACTGTATTTCCTTTTCCTTCTGCAAGTTTTGCTCCTCTATGACTACAAATATTTAAATAGGCGTTTATTTTGTTTTCTTTATCTCTTACTAATAATATCGGATAACCTACCACTTCAACAGTAAACCAATCTCCTACATTAGGAATTAAAGAAGAAATCCCAATGCAGATCGGTTGATTTTTAAATATTTCTTCCTTTTCCTGATTAAATCTATCTAAGTCAGTATATTGTGCAACAGGGTTCATATACACAGTATTTGCACAATCAGTTTTTTTATTTACAAATAGATTGTGAAATCTTTCTTTTATTTCTGTCTTTGATTCCATATGGGCTATCTCAAAAAAGTTAGTACCTAAATTAATAAATATTTTATTGCTTAATTGTTTTAACATTATTTATGTTAATATTTTAATGTTTTTTTTTGGAGATTTGAAATATGGCAGATTCTAGACCTGTTTGTATGATTACTGGGGTAGGTGAGGGAACTGGAGGCTATACAGCAAAGAAGTTTGCCAAGGAGGGCTATAGGGTTGCTATGTTGGCCAGGTCTATTGATAGACTTAAGAGATTGGAAGAAGAACTGGAAGGCTCAAAAGGTTATGAGTGTGATGTGTCTGATTTAGATTTATTAGTTAATACTTGTAAGAGAATCAAAAAGGATATGGGAGCACCTCAGGTACTCATTCATAATGCAGTAAAAGGAAATTTTGACAACTTATTAAATGGCAAAGCTGAATGGCTAGAAGAAAACTTTAGGATTAATACTACTTCATTGCTCTACATTGCTATAGAAATAGTGCCAGATATGCTAGCGGCGAAAAAGGGTGTTATAATTGTTACAGGAAATACTGCAGCTAAGAGGGGTATTGCAGAGACTCCATATTTTGCACCTACCAAAGCAGCACAGAGAATACTAGCACAATCTATGGCCAGAGATTTTGGACCCAAGGGAATTCATGTAGCTTATCTTATGGTAGATGCATCTATTAATACCCCTTGGACAAGGAATAGATTAGAAAGACAGAAAAATAAGCCAGATATATTTTTTGCTCAACCCAAAGATATAGCGGATGAAATTTACCATATTGCTCACCAAGAACGATCAGCTTGGTCCTTTGATGTAGAGATTAGACCGGATATTGAAGAATGGTAGTGAAGTAGAATAATGATAAAAAAAAATAATGTAGGAATTTTTATATTTAATGATGTGGATATATTAGATTTTAGTGGGCCTTATGAAGTTTTTCATAGAACCAGAATTTCTCCTGGCATCGATAGTAGACTAAATAATGATGATGCTCCTTTTAATGTTTTTACTGTATCTCAAACAGTTAAAAGTATTTATGTTTCTGGCGGTCTAAAAGTTACTGCAGATTTTAATTTTAAAGATAGTCCAAAGATTGATATC
>CAZNVN010000070.1:1591-8096 GCA_964576635.1 uncultured Rhodospirillaceae bacterium | reverse complement strand
ATGCAGTCATCGGAACATGGGTTTTGCTAAGTAAAGAAGATGAAACTATGCATAACTCATCAATATCTAAGCTCTCCAATAATTTTAAATACTCTTTATTCATAGAATAAATTATGATTTTCGCATCTAAACTGGAACCTATAATTTTTTCTTGCCTTGCGACTTCTAATGCTCCTGTAATAACACGTCTTATACGCCTCAGTGATGACCATCTTTCTATTAATTTACTATTAAGGTGTTTGCTGGAAATATTTGGAAATTCTTCTAAATGAATACTACTATTATCTTCATTTTTAAAATTTATCCATGCTTCTTCAGCAGTATAACAAAGCACAGGAGCTAACCAAGCACTCAAGCATAAAAATATTTGCTCTAGTACTGTTCGTGAAGATCTTCTCTTTATATCAAGAAATGAATCACAATAAAGACTATCTTTCCTTACATCAAAATAAAAGGCCGAAAGATCCGAAGCACAAAAATTATGCAATTCAGAGTAGAAAGATTGAAAACTATATTTTTTAATAGAACTTTTTAATAATTCACTTAATTCAAACAACCGTGCCATAATCCAGCGCTCTATTTCTGGCATCTTGTTGTAGTCTATGCGCTCCTTTGCTTTAAAATTACTAAGCGCTCCCAGAGTAAATCTTAATGTATTCCTCAATCTTCTATATGACTCATTGATTCCCTTTAAAACTTCAGGACTAATTCTTACATCTTCCGTAACATCTGTCATAGCTACCCACAATCTTAAAATATCAGCACCTGATTGTTGGATTATATCTTGAGGAGAAACAACATTTCCAACACTTTTAGACATTTTTTTTCCTTGCCCATCAAGAACAAACCCATGAGTAAAAACTGCTTCAAATGGTGCCCTTCCCCTAGTGCCACAGGATTCTAAAAGTGAGGAATGAAACCAACCTCTATGTTGGTCTGTCCCTTCTAAATATAAATCTGCGGGCCATTTTTGATTAATATTCTCATCTAAAACAAAAGAGTGGGTTGAGCCAGAATCAAACCAAACATCGAGTATGTCCTGGATCTGAATAAAATCATTTATATTATACTTATCTCCTAAGAAAGTTTTAGGATCCTCAGTAAACCAAACATCTGCTCCTTTTTCTTCAACAGCTCGTGCTATTCTCTCATTTACTTTTTTATCTCTAAGAATTTCAGCAGAATCTTTATAAATAAAAACAGTAATTGGAACACCCCATATTCTCTGTCTTGAAACACACCAATCAGGTCTATCCTTTACCATAGATTTGATTCTATTCTTAGATACCGAAGGAACCCAAAATGTGTTTTCTATAGCTTTCAATGCTTTTTTTCTTAAATTATCTTTCTCCATAGATATAAACCATTGTTTTGTCGCCCTAAATATAACTGGTTTTTTTGAACGCCAAGAGTGAGGGTAGCTGTGCTTATAAATTTCAGATGCGAGAAGACTCTTACGGTTTCTTAAGGCTTCACATATTGGTTCACTCGCTTTAAAAACATGGATCCCTGCAAACAAAGGTACATTAGTATTATATACTCCCCCATCTCCTACCATTTCTGGCATAGGTAGATTATATTTTTTTCCCAAATTAAAATCATCTTCTCCATGGCTAGGAGCCACATGAACAAAACCGGTTCCTTGGTCTGTAGAAACAAAGTCACCTATTAAAATTGGAACTTCAAAATCATATCCCTGAGATTCTAAAGGATGTGAACATACTGTTTTAGCTAAATCTAAACCCTTAAATTTTCCAAGAATATTTATTTCTTTTATATTTACTGTTTCTATAAAATTATCAATTAAGACAGAAGCAATTAATAATCTCTGCCCATTATTTATTTGATCATTGTTCTCATTCTTATCCACTTCTAATAACGAATATTCTATATTTTTTCCACATGCTATTGCCTTGTTAGCTGGAACTGTCCAGGGGGTAGTAGTCCAAATAGGAACAAAACTATTATTTAGAATATTAATATCAGATCTTTGAATTTTAAATGCCACTGTTATGGCAGTTGACTCAATATCGCGATACTCTACTTCAGCCTCTGCTAATGCTGTTTTTTCTACCGGCGACCACATAACCGGCTTTAATCCCAAATACAAGCTTCCATTATCTATAAACTTTCCCAGTTCTCTAACAATTTGTGCTTCAGCTTTATAGCTCATAGTTAGATAGGGAGATTCCCAATCACCTAGTACAAACAATCTTTTAAAATCGTCCATTTGCTCACCTATCCATTTATCAGCAAAGGATCTACATTCGTATCTAAAGTCAGATATACTTACATCATCTTTATTTATACCTTTTTTCTTATAATTTTGTTCTACTTGCCACTCAATAGGTAATCCATGACAATCCCAACCTGGGATATAGTAGGCATCAAAACCGCTCATCTGTTTTGATCTATTAATTATATCCTTTAAAATTTTATTCATTGCCGTACCAATATGTAGAGGCCCATTTGCATACGGAGGACCATCATGCAAAACAAACTTGATTTTCCCTTTAGACTTTTTTCTAAGTTTTTCCCATAAATTTATTTTTTGCCATCTTCGTATCATTTCCGGCTCATTTAGAGGCAACCCACCTCTCATCGAAAAATTAGTGTTTGGCAAAAATACGGTTTCTTTGTAGTCCATTAATAATCCTCAATTTTATTTATAAATTTATATTTTTATATTTCTTAATAATCTTATGGCCTCTTTACAATCACTTAACATTTGTTCTTTAAGCTTACTCACATCTTCAAAAATTGTCTCATCTCTAATCTTATTTACAAACAAAATTCTCACCCTTCTACCGTAAATATTTTTTTTAAAATTCATAATATGCGCTTCCAAAAATCTTTTTTTGCCATTAAATTGTGGGCGTACCCCACTAGATAATGCAGCCTCAAAGCATTTTCCGTCAAATACTACAAAACCCGCATATATTCCGTCCTTTGGAGTAATGCAATCTAAATAATTAATATTTGCTGTAGGAAATCCTAATTTGCTACCTAACTGTTGACCTTTAAATACTTTACCTTCAACCTCATAATAAGATCCCATCATATTTTTAACTTCTTCCATATCACCTTTTTGTATCAGATTACGTAAAGTGGTCGAAGAATATTTTCCTTTTGGTCCTTTAACAGTGGCAATTACTTCTAATTCAGCTTTATTATCTAAAATGCCAGAGCTCAAATATTCAACGTTACCTTTTCTTTTATGACCAAAACAAAAATCTTTACCCACTATTATATTAACTGCATTTAGGTGTTTTAATAAAATATTAAAAACAAAGTCCTCTGCAGATATTTTAGAAAAAGAATTATTAAATCTTTGTGCAAGGACTATATCAACTCCTGTATGTGACATTTTTTTGAGCTTTGTTCTTAATCGAAGTATTTTTTTTGGCTCACTTCCAGGACGAATCAGCTTTAAAGGGTGAGGGTAAAAAGTAAATACTAATAATAAGGACTTACTTTTTATAGACAAACCTTTTGCATGACTAAGTAATTCTTTATGACCCAAATGCAAACCATCAAAATTACCTATAGCTACAGTAGTCCTTAAAAATTTTTCTTTAATATCTCTATAATCTCTATAAAATTTTATATTAATCATTATTTATTTCAGCCGACTTGAGTTTCATAACAAGCATTAGGTTTGTGAAGAAAATAACTAATCTACAATATGCCAACTTGAATTATTTGTACCCTCTACACATTTGACTATCCCTAAATCTTCCATATGCAACAAATGAGCTAGAACTGATCTTCCTGCTGCATTTACTAGACGTTTATCAAGTTTAGGATACATTCTTTCAACAAGTTTAATTATACTGGTTTTGCCTTTTTCCTCTAGATATTTTTTTATTTGACTTTCTCTCATTTTTCTATGACCAATTAGGGCCTTAACAAAGTTTTTAGGGTTTTTAATTATCGATCCATGAGTAGGAATATAAAACTTATCATTTCTTATAAACATTTTTTCTAAACTTCTAAAATAATCTGCCATGTTCCCATCCGGGGGAGAAACCACAGTAGTAGACCATCCCATTATATGGTCACCCGTAAACACTGCACCAGTATCCAAAAGGTTATAACAAATATGGTTTGAGGTATGCCCAGGAGTGTGAATACACTCCAAATTCCAATCCAGTCCTTTAATTATTTCACCATCAACTACCTTATGTGGGGGATCAAAATCGTAATCTGCTCCTTCTTCTCCTCCCTCAAAATTCCCATGTGGACCATAACCCATTACTATAGCTCCTGTTTCTTTTGCTAAAGGCTTGGCTGCTGGAGAGTGATCTGAATGGGTGTGAGTAACTAATATATGAGTAATTTTCTCTGACCTAGTAATTTTTAGAATTGCTTCAATATGCGATTTAATATTTGGACCAGGATCAATAACAGCTACTTCACCTTTTCCTACAATGTAAGTTCCAGTCCCATATAATGTATATGGACTTGGATTAGGTGCAACAATTCTTCTAATATTTGGTAAAACATCTTTAGCTACTGCATATTCAAACTCAAGATTACTTGAAAACAATTCTTTAAGAGTGTTTTCTTTATTTTCTTTATTTTGCAAGTAATACTCCTAAACTTTGTTGATAAATGATTGTACCTTTGAATATAATATATATATAAAATACAACTAAATTATAACCCTCTCTTAATGAAAAAACATAAAATAATGAAACAGAAGCAATATATAGCACGTAGTATGCAAGAAAAAACACCAAAATTTAGTTCTTACAGGCAAAAACATTCAAAAATTCCCAAGCCGAGAAATGCAGCAAGCTTAATTCTACTAAAAGAAGACAATGAAGATATTAAAGTTTTACTTGGAAAAAGATCCAGCAAAGCAAGGTTTATGCCTGGTGCTTGGGTATTTCCAGGCGGAGTTATAGACAAAAAGGACTTCAAACAGAATATTACTTCTTCATTAGATTCTAAAATTATTAAAAAATTAGCCGTCGCCAATAATTTTAATTTAGCCAATGCTTTAGCAGTCACAGCAATAAGAGAAACAGCAGAAGAAACTGGTCTTTTGTTAGGAAAGTTCAATAAGAATGTTCCAAATAAAAACCTAGATTTACAAAATGGAATAGATTTATTATCTTCTCATAATCTTGTTCCAGATCTGAGTAAAATAAGCTATTTAGGCAGAGCAATTACTCCTACCTTTAGTCCTATAAGATTTCATGCAAGGTTCTTTGTGGCAGATGCCAGATATTTAAAAGGAAAAATTAAAACTACTGATGAATTGGTTGAGATTGATTGGATATCAGTACAACAAGCAAGAGAATTGCCAATGGCAGATGTCACTGAATTTATGATACAAGAATTGTTAAGCTTTAATGCTAAAATATCCACATTAAAAAAAAGTTTGGATGATCGAGCTATGTTTACATGGAAAAATGGCAAACAATGGATAACAAGAAGATAATATTTTTAGATAAATGAAAATATTTACAGAAAAACTCCATGCCCAATATTCGCAAGTCTTTAAATTGAGCAAAATAGTTGTAAAAGAAAAATCATCTTATCAAAAAATACTTATATTTGATAACGAGGTGTTTGGAAGAGTTCTAGCACTAGATGACATTATACAAATTACTGAAAAAGATCATCACGCTTATACAGAAATGCTAGTTCATTTTCCTATAATAGCAAATAAAAGTATTAGAAAAGTTTTAATAATAGGAGGGGGAGATGGTGCCATTGCATCAGAAATCTTAAAACATGGACAAATAGAAAAAATTGTACTTTGTGAAATTGATAAACGAGTAATAGATTTAAGTAAAAAATATTTAAGAAAGATAAATTTTAATTCACTAACTAATCCCAAAATCAATATAGTAATTGATGATGCAGCAAATTACATTAATAGTGACTTATCTAAAGGCTATTTTGATTTAATCATTGTTGATAGGCCGGATCCTATAGGACCTGGAAATCAATTATTTAAAATTAATTTTTACAAAGATTTAAGAAACATTATTTCTAAAAAAGGCACCATTGTATTTCAAACTGGTGTTCCTTTTTTTCAAAAGAAAGAGCTTAAAGAAACATCAAAAAAACTAAATAGTATTTTCAGATATAGTGGCACCTACCATACAGTTATCCCTAGCTACATAGGAGGGCATATGACCTTATCATGGGCATCAAATGCTATAAATTTAAATAAAAAAATTAATATTAGAGAAGCAAATATATATCTAAAAAAAATTATCACTAATTACTATACACCTGAAATCCATAATTCTTCTCTAAACCTACCTTTATGGATCAAAAAATTAACTGAATTTAATTAGAATTTATAAAATATTCTTTTAATTTTGGCATACCATTAAAATTAGAACCATAAACAGATGTATACGCACCAGTAGAGTAAATTCTAACTTTATCACCAGCTTTTAGTCTTAGAGGAAACTGATAGCTATTTTTCTCATATAATATATCTGTTCTATATATATCCGATATATCATGAGTATTATTCTGT
>CAZNVN010000070.1:0-1581 GCA_964576635.1 uncultured Rhodospirillaceae bacterium | reverse complement strand
TATAAAATATCTACTCCATCACATGTAGGACCGGCAATAATTACAGGACCTTTATCACATTTATTCCCTTTAACTTCTATTTTGTACCTGATAGCCTCTCCTTCTGTTTCTGCAAGTCCCCCAAAACGACCTATATCTATGTATACCCACCTATTTTTTTGATTCAGCTGTTTTTGAGAAACCAGAATCACCTCTGACTCTATGATGCCCGCATCAGCAACAATAAAACGTCCAGGCTCTAACATAATATTGGGTATATTATTATCAAAAACATTTCTAAGAACCCTATTCAATTCATTAGAAAAAATATCAAAATTATAACTGTCTTCTTGGTAACTAATGGGTATCCCTCCGCCAATATTAATAAAATCTATATTGATTTTATTTTTTTTGAGAAATAAATACACTTCTTTACACATTGCTAATGCCTTTCCCCATTTTTTGATATTTGTTTGCTGCGAGCCAACATGGAATGATATCCCAACAGGCAGCAAACCAATAGTATTTGCTAATAAAAGAAGCTCTTTAGCCATATCTTTTGAGCAACCAAATTTATTAGACAAAGGCCAGTGCGCACCCTGATTGGGAACCTGTAAACGACAAAAAACCCTTGAGCCAGGAGCATTATCTGAAATTTTATATAGCTCTTCAACAGCATCAAATACATATAAAGAAACTCCATTTTTATACGCCCAAGCTATATCATCAGATTTTTTTAAGGTATTACCATAAGATAATTTTGAAGGTTCTATTCCTAAGGAAAGGCACAATTCTATTTCCTTCCTACTCGATACATCAAATTTTGATCCCATCCTATTTAAACTTTCGAGTATTTCCTTTGCTGGATTGGCTTTTACTGCATAAAAAATATCACTACCTAAATAGGCCTTTTGTATTTTTCTAAAAGACTTTTCTACTACCTCCATGTCTATAACTAAGCAAGGATTTTCTATGGATGTACTTTCTAAAAATTTAATTATATTACTACTCAAAATTTCTTATTCCTGATTATACCTCTTTTAATTTTTAAAACCTTTAATTTACTTGCTTTGGTATATTGCTTAATAATTTCAAGAGATTTCTCAGGATTTGTATCTCCACATAGAAATATGTCAAATGCAGCAAAATCTCTTTCTGGCCAAGTATGAACACTTATGTGTGATTCAGCTAGAATAGCTATTCCAGTGATTCCCTGTCCATCACCAAAACGGTGAGTAAGTATATGTAATACTGAAGCACCTGCGGAAGTTGCAGCTTTTTTCAGAATTTTCCTAATTTCTAATTCATTTTCTAAATATATACCTCTACCCCATACATCTATTAAATAATGATATCCTGCAAACAATTTTCCATTTGATCTTACAAAATGATCCTTTTGATAGCTCGGGCTAAAAGAGGTCTTATCGCCAACACTAAAAAGATCTTTCAAAATTTTCACCATAAAATTAATTTTTCTAGACTAAAAAAAATACACTTAAATTAATAAAATTCAAAGACTATTATTTTCTTAAATAATTTTAAAACTATGGTACCACTGGTCGGACTCGAACCGACACTGAGTTGCCCCAAATGGATTTTGAA
>CAZNVN010000069.1:6951-8387 GCA_964576635.1 uncultured Rhodospirillaceae bacterium | reverse complement strand
ATGATAATGAGTTAATAATAACACCGGAAGCCTGTACAAAATTAGGCCTAAATCATGTGCGAATTTTTTAATGTTTTACAATTCTATATTAGTTTCGGCAAGTTTTATTAAAAAAAAATTTACAAATTATCTTCTATAACTGGAGACACATCTATAATTCCTGGTAAACGAGACAATTCGCTGATAGTTTTTAAATCAAATTTAATGTTTTCATAAGTATTGATAACTGCCTCACTTTCATTGTCTACAGGTACCAAAAAAGTTATTTTTTTATGAATGTTTTCTATATTTTTTTTAGTAGTTAAAAGAAATTTAACTTTCCCAATATCGACATTACTATTTATTCTAATAACATAGCCATTAATTAATTCATCTAGTTTATCATCTAAATTCCAAAAATCTTTTGCGATAATATTTTTAGAACCAGAAGAATCTTCAACTAAGGATAATTGAAACAATAGAGTATTCCCTGAAACTAACAAATTTCTTTTTAGAGAGAATATCTCTGAGTAGGCTGTTGCTTCGTATAATCCTTGCGTATCAGATATTTGAATTCTAGCAAACCTGCCATGACTAGATGACCTCTCAAATATCTGTGAAATTACCCCAGCACTATAAAATATTAGATTGTTAATATTACTGATGTCCGAAGAGTTTTTTATATTTATCATTTTCAGTATATTTTTATATTTATCTGTGGGATGTCCAGAAAAATAAAACCCTAATGATAATCTTTCTTTGTCTAATTTTTCTTTATCTGACCATTCTTCAACAGATGATAGTTTCCATATCTCAGACAATTTGGTGTTCTTTGAAAATATATTTTCTTGTTTAGCTTGTAAATCTAAGCTGGAACTGTTCGCACAATTTGCTAAAACATCTGCACTAAAAAAAACTTTCTTTCTATTTGGACAAATGGAATCAAAACATCCAGATAACGATAAATATTCAAAATGTGCTTTTCCAAATAATCCTTCTGTCATTCTATTGGAGAAATCTAATATATCATTGTAAACACCATTTTTTAATCTTTCTTTAACAATTTGATTCATGATTCCATTCCCAACATTTTTAATGCTACATAATCCGGTTCTGACAGCAATATCTCCTGATTCTCTCTTTTCTACAGAAAAATCTACTTCTGAAAAATTAACATCAGGCCCTAGTAAAGGAACATTCATTCTTAATAAATCATTTCTAAAGACGTTTAATTTATCAGCAGAATCTGAATCATAAGTCATTAAAGAAGCTAAAAAGATTTCTGGATAATAAGCCTTAAACCAAGCCGTTTGATAAGCTATTAAAGCGTATGCTGCAGCATGACTTTTATTAAAACCATAACCAGCAAATCTTGAGACAATTTCAAATATATGAAGCGCAACATAAGTATTTATATTATATTCTCTTGCTCCTATTATAAATACTTCTCTCTGAGC
>CAZNVN010000069.1:0-6941 GCA_964576635.1 uncultured Rhodospirillaceae bacterium | reverse complement strand
GTTCTTGATAAATCATGATCCCATATGTCTCTTTTAAAATCTCATTTAATAGAGGGTGTAAAACATCCGCTTTTTCATTTCCATGTTTTCTTCTAATGAATGATGGAATATTATCCATTGGACCTGGTCTATATAACGCTATGACTGCCATTAATTCTTCAAAATGATCAGGTTTTAACTTCTTTAGTACTTCAGTGACTCCGGTACCTTCTAGCTGAAATATACCTACTGTATCTCCTTTAGAAATCAAGTCGTACACAAGCTTATCATCTAGAGGAATATTATCTAATTTAAAGTCTGGTTTAGTTGCTTTCAGTTTTAAAGAAGCCATATCAATAATTGATAAAGTTTTTAAACCTAAAAAATCAAATTTTACTAGGCCAGATAATTCAGTGTACTTCATGTTATATTGTGTAGCAGGTAAATTAGACTTCGGATCCCTATACAGAGGTAATAACTCTAATAGAGGTTTATCTCCTATAACTATTCCAGCCGCATGCGTTGATGCATTTCTATATAAACCTTCCAATTTTAGAGAAATTTGAAATAATTGCTCAATTTCTTCATCAGATTTTGATGCGGACTTCATCCTTGGCTCTTGATCTATTGCTTCTTGCAATTTAAGAGGCTTTGTCGGATATGATGGATTAATAGGGATAAGTCTACATATATAGTCTACCTTGCCAAAAGGAATCTCTAGTACTCGGCCCACATCCCTTAATACACCTTTAGCTTGTAATGATCCGAAGGTTATAATATGGGCTACTTTATTTTTACCATAAACCTCTTGTACGTGTCTTATTACTTCAGTCCTTTTAAGTGGACAAAAATCTATATCAAAATCTGGCATAGATATTCGTGCTGGATTCAGAAACCGTTCAAATAAAAGATTGAATTTAAGTGGATTTAAGTTAGTTATACCGAGTGCCCATGCTACCAAAGAGCCAGCACCAGATCCCCTTCCTGGTCCAACTGGAATATTAGCCTGTCTTGCCCAATTTACAAATTCAGCAACTATTAAAAAATATCCTGAAAAACCCATCTTTTTTATAACTTCTAATTCATAAAATAATCTCTCTTTATATTTCATATAATTCTTATTTTCTTGAATACTTTTATTACTATTATTTTTATTAAATATTCTTTTTAACCTATTGTTTAATCCTTCTTTTGATAAATTAGCCAAATGATCATATTCGCTTTTATTATTTTTCAATGGGAAATTAGGAAGTACAGGATTTCTTTTTTCTGGCATGAATAAACATTTTTTAGCAACCATTAAAGTATTATCTATGGCTTCAGGAAAATCCTGAAAAGCTTTGAACATCAATTTTTGATTTTTAAAATAATGCTCTTTATTGAGTTTTTTTCTATTTATATTACTAACGGTAGTACCCTCTGATATGCACATTAAACAATCATGAGCCTCATAAATAGATTGGTCTGAAAAATAAATATTGTTTGTTGCAACAATTGGTATGTCTAGGTCAGATGATATTTTTATAAATGAGGGCTCTGTTTTATTTTCTTCTTCTAACCCATGACGACTAACTTCTATAAAAAGATTATCAGAGAAGTTCTCTTTGAATAATTTTGAAATATTTACTGCTTCAGAAAATTTGTTTTCTAACAAAAAATTACCTACTGGACCCTCTAATCCTCCCAGTAAACACAATAGACCACTAGACTTGTTAAATAATTCCTCTAATCTAATAGGTCTTTGATTTCCATCATTATCATCTAAAAAAGTTTCACTAACTAAGGATGATAAATTTTTCCATCCTACTTTATTCTTCACTAACAATAAAATTTTTGAAATCTTTTTTGAGGTCATTACATCATGCCCATTAATTTGAGAAGATGTCTCAACCCTCAGAATACACCCCATAATAGGTTGAATTCCCTGCTCTACAGCTTTTAATGAAAATTCTAAAGCTCCAAATAAATTTCCTTCATCTGTAAGTGCTAAAGCCGGCATATTATCCTTTTTTGCCAATTGCACTAATTCATCTATTAAAATAGCACCTAGAGCCAAGGAATAAGAAGACCTAGATCTTAAATGAATAAATTGATGACTAATTTCCATTACTTATAATATGCACATTTATAATTAGAAACACATAAAAATTATATATATATAATATTTATTAGTATTATCTTTGAAATTCTATCTTACCATCAATTAATTTGTATATCTTATCCATTCTTGAAGCTAGTTCTTGACTATGTGTAGCGATTAATGCACTAGCTCCAGAAGACCTAACAGTTCTAATTAATATTTCCACTACGTTTTTTGAAGATTCAAAATCTAGATTACCAGTTGGCTCATCTGCTAAAACAATGGAAGGATTATTCACTAATGCTCTTGCTATAGCTACCCTTTGTTGTTCTCCCCCAGATAATTTTGCCGGACGATGCAAAGCTCTTTTTGCTAAATTTATTTCTTCTAGTAACTTCATAGCATCTTCCTTCACTATATCATTTTTCTTGCCATAAATTTTTTGAGCAATAACAATATTTTCCATCGCATTAAACTCGGGCAAAAGGTGACTTTTTTGAAAAACAAAGCCTATATTACTTTTTCTTAGAATCGTTCTTTCTCCTTCTCCTATATTACTAGTGGCCTTACCCTTAATTAAAATTTCTCCCGTTGTAGGTTTTTCTAAAAGCCCAGCTATTTGTAAGAGAGTAGACTTTCCCGAACCTGATGCTCCTAATAGCCCTATTATTGTACCTTTGGGAATAGCAAAATTTATTTTATGTAAAACTTTTATTAAACTATCACCCTGTTTAAAAGAGTGAGATACTTTTTTAAATTCTAGAGAGTCATAATCCTTATCCATATCTCAACACCTTCGCTGGATCTATACTCGATGCCCTCCATGCGGGATAAACTGTTGCAAGGAAAGATAAAAGGAGAGAAAAAAGAATTACCCAAAAAACTTCATCATATTCAATCTTAGAAGGTAAATTTGATAGAAAATATATTTCAGCCTCAAATAAATTACTGCCTAATAATTTCTCTATTAGATGTTGAATCTTTTCTATATTCAAGGAGAATAAAATACCAAAAATACAACCTAGAACTGTTCCTAAGATTCCTATAAATGATCCTACCATTATAAATATTCTCATTATTGAAAACCTTGATATACCTATAGTTCTTAGTATAGATATACTATTCTCCTTGTCTTTTACTAGCATAATCATAGAACTAATAACATTGAAGGCTGCAACTATTATAATTAAAGTTAAAATTATAAACATCACATTACGCTCAACTTTCAACGCACTAAAAAATTGTTCATATTTTTCAGTCCACGGAATAGCATGCAAATTATAACTGGTTTCCATATTAATAAGTGCATTAATTAAGTTGGTATTATTTTCTGCTTCATCAGGATTATTAAAAAATATTTCTATCATTCCTATGTAATTCATATTTAATCCTAATAGTTTTTTTACTTCATCTAATTTCATAAATATGACAGAAGAGTCATACTCATACATCCCAATATTGAAAGTATCCGCCACTATAAAAGTCTTAGCATTTGGAGCTGAACCAAATGGAGTATCTACTCCTGTAGGAGATATTAACGTGATACTGTCTCCTATACCCAGAAAAAGTTTTTTAGATAATTTATCACCCAAGAGTATTCTATCTTTTTTTGCAAATTCTAATAGACCTCTCTCAGACAAACTTTCATTCAGTATTCTTCTTTTATTTATATCTGATATTTCTAAACCTTTTAGCCTGACTCCTGTAGAAGAATGTTTAGAACTGGCCATAATAGTAGACTGAATTGTGGGGACAGCATATTCAACCGCATCTGAATTTATAATTAGTCCTGATAATTTATTTAGATCTATTGATGAACTATCATTTGCTATTGAAATTGATGCATGGCCATTTAGTCCAAGAATTCTGCTAAGCATTTCCTCACGGAACCCATTCATTACCGACATAACTATTATGAGAGTTGCAACGCCTAAAGTAATGCCAAGAAAAGAAAACAGGCTTACTATCGAAATAAATCCTTCTTCTTGACGTGATCTCAAATATCTATATGCAATCCATATTTCAAATAAAAAATTCATTTCTTATGTAATTTGTTTTTGGACTTCATTGATAATCTCAGAGACACTTATCTGATTAACTTCAGAACTTTGTCTTTGCTTTAACTCTATATAATTATTTTTTAAGCTATTTGGACCAATCCTTATTTGCCACGGAATGCCAATTAAATCCATATCTGCTAACTTTGACCCAGCTCCTTCATTACGATCATCATATAATACTGAGAAACCTAATTTACATAAATTTTCGTAAATACTTTCTGAAATTTTTTCACAATTTTTATCATTTTGACGCAAATTAACTATACCTACTTTAAATGGAGCAATGTTTTCGGGCCAGCATATACCCTTTTCATCATGAAACACTTCTATTATTGCTGCTGCCAACCTAGATATTCCTATGCCGTAAGAACCCATTTTAACAAAAGTTTTTTTACCCTCTTTGTTTATAACACTTGCATCTAAAGGCAAGGAATATTTATCACCAAAATAAAATAAATGTCCTACTTCAATAGCATTCTTTTCTATTCTATTGCCCTCTTTAACCAATGCTAAATACTCTTTTTTGTTTAAAGTTTCTTCGGAAGAGGCATAGAATGAAGTCCATAGATTCACTACACTATTAATGGAAGTTTTATCATCATAATTAATATCTTGGATGTTTTGTTTTAAAACATTAGAATCACAAAATATTTTTGACTCTCCTGTCTCCGCAATCACGACAAATTCATGACTTAAATCCCCACCTATCGGGCCAGTATCAGCTTTCACAGGGATAGATTGCAAACCCATTTTTTTGAAAATATTTAAATAATTTACAAACATTCTATTATAAGAAAATATTGCCCCTTCTTCATTCAAGTCAAAGGAGTATGCGTCTTTCATTAGAAATTCTCTTCCTCTCATTACTCCAAATCTTGGTCTTATCTCATCTCTAAATTTCCATTGTATATGGAATAAATTCATTGGAATATCTTTATAACTTAAAACATTATTAGAAAATATTTCTGTGACCAATTCCTCATTAGTCGGTCCATATATCATTTCTCTTTTATTTCTATCTAGTATTTTTAACATTTCCTTGCCATAGTCTTCGTATCGTCCAGATTTTTTCCAAATATTTGCATCTTGAATAGTGGGCATCAGTATTTGTTGAGAAATTTTATTCTGCTCGTCTATAACTATCGACTCTATATTCTTTAAAACTTTTACTCCAAGCGGTAACCATGAATAAATTCCCGCAGAAGATTGCCTAATCATTCCTGATCTTAGCATTAATCTATGAGAAACAATTTTTGCATCTACTGGGTTTTCTCTAAGAGTAGGTAAAAAAAAGTTACTTCTTTTCATCGTTCCCTAAATTCCTAATAAATTATTTCTAATTATAAAATTGATTATGATAGTTAATATTAATGAAATTATACTCACTACAAAGAATTTCAACCATAACTTAGGCTTTTCTGGTGCACCTTTATCTTGCCCTGGAATATTATTGACTGGTTTTTTGAGTCCTATAGGAAGAGCCATAAAAAATAAGATCCACCAAACAATAACATATATAATAATTATTTTTACTAAATACATTTATGCTTCCTCAAGTTCTATGAGTGTTCCATCAAAATCTTTAGGATGAAGAAAAACCACGGGTTTACCATGAGCTCCAATAGAAGGTTTTCCTGAACCAAGAATTTTTATACCTTTTTTTACAAGAGAGGCACAAACTGATTTTATATCTTTCACCTCCAAACAAATATGATGTATTCCGCCGTCGGGGTTTTTTGATAAAAATGACTCTAACGGAGATTTGTGGCCTAAAGGTTCTATTAATTCTATCTTAGTATTTTTAATCTCAACAAAAATTGTTGTGACACCTTGTTCTATTAATTTCTTAGGTTTTGATATTTTTGCACCCAAAATATTCTTGTATTTCTTTGAAGATTCTCTTACAGATGGCACTGCAATCGCAATATGATTTAATTTGCCAATCATCAGACTTACCTCTTATTTTTAATAACTTCAATTTTAACTAATATCATAGGCTTCTTTGAATACTTATGCCTCACATTTCTTTTTATATTACCAGTAATTAAATTAACAATCTCATTTTTATTCTCGTTATTTAAAGTCTCCAGTATTTCTACCTGTTCCATAATTACTTCTAATATAAAATCCTGAGGATTTTCTTCAACATTACTATCAACCAAACCCTCTACAAAAATAATTGGCCTTGTGAGAAGCATATTATTTTGATCTAGTATTATGACTACATTTACTACCCCATTAAACATCATTTTCTGCCTAGATTTTAATACTTCAGAATTTTTGTTAATTATATAATTTCCATCTACAACCAATCTCCCACTTTCCACCTGACCCTTAATATTTAATTTTTTATTACTAATATTAATAATATTTCCATTTTTTGCTGGAATAGCTTCTTTAATATTCTGCTTTAAAGCAAATTTAACATGAGCATTAATGTGTCTATTTTCTCCATGTACTGCTATTAAAGCTCTGGGTTCGACCCATTTATACATTTGTGCTATTTCTTCTCTGGCAGGGTGTCCACTTACATGTATTTTTATTTCTGCAGAAGATTCAATTATTTCTGCGCCTTTATCAGAAATTTTATTTTGTAATTGAGAAATATATTTTTCATTCCCAGGAATTACTCTAGAAGAAAAAAGCACTTTATCTCCTGCAGTTATGTTTACAGTTTTATGATCATCATTCACTATCCTATTCAAAGCACCCCTTAATTCTCCCTGAGAACCAGTACATATTATCAATATTTCATCTTTGGGGATTTTTGAAATATCTTTTTCTTTAATTAAAGCTGGTAAATCTGACAAATATCCACAATT
>CAZNVN010000068.1:0-8449 GCA_964576635.1 uncultured Rhodospirillaceae bacterium | reverse complement strand
TGCCCAAAATTGGAATCTTGATATTAAAGGATACTTATCTGGATTTAAAGTAGGTATAGCTAAAGGAAAATTTATCAAAAGTAATGACAAAATTTTGTTAGAAATAAAAGCCGAAACTGTAGGAATCACAAAATTATTTTTTCCTTGGGAGCAAACAATAGCAGTAGAAGCCCTTATTTCACAAAAAGATATTAGACCTATTTTTTACAGAGTAGATGACCTAAGAGAAAAAACAAAAAAAGGACACATGGAATTAACTTTTAAAAATGACCTAGCAGAAGTTACTTCAGCCATACCTTCCATAATCAGTGATACTAGAAGAAAACCAGTACCTAAAGAGCTTATAAAAAATGTTTTAGATCCTGCAAGCGCTATAATTGCCATAGGCTACATGTCGGGCATATCCAATAACTGTGACCATAAAATAAAAGTTTTTGATGGAAGAAGAAGATTTAATTTGTTTACTGAAGATATGGGAATAGAAGAATTAACTCCCTCCGTTTTTACAGATAGCTCTGGAAAGGCTTTAAAGTGTAAATTCTTTATTAAAAAAATTGCAGGCTATAGTGATAAAGAATTAAAAAGGCATCCAAAATCTGGATATATATGGCTTCAAAAATTACAAAATTCTAATATAATGATGTTTCCAATTAAAGTTCAAATGGCTATAGGAAAAGGTTACTTTGTAACTCACTTATCTATCAAAAACTAAAGATTTAATTATATAAGTAAAAAAATTGTTGAGAATAAAAATAATTAACATATATATAATTCAGTTTTATATAACATATTTATGGAGATAATTAGCTTGAAAGCATTAATTTGTAAGGAGTTTGGACCTATTGAAAATTTAGAATTAGCAGATATAGATGATCCTAAACCTGGATCAGATGAAGTAACTATACGTGTTAGTGCAGCAGGAATAAATTTTCCTGATAATTTAATAGTAGAAGGAAAATACCAATTTAAACCTACATTTCCTTTTTCTCCTGGTGCGGAGGCAGCAGGTAAAATTATTGCTACCGGTGATAAAGTTACTGATTTTAAAGTAGGCCAAAAAGTTATAGCGATGCCTGGCCATGGATGTTTTGCTGAAATAGTTAAATCACCACAGACCAAACTTATTCCAATTACTGATGATGTTGTAGATCTTAAGATTGCTTCTATTTTACCTATGGCTTACGGAACTTCAGCTCATGCGTTGATTCAAAGAGGAAAACTTAAAAAAAATGAAACTTTATTAGTTCATGGAGCTGCTGGGGGTGTTGGGTTAGCCGCTGTAGAAATTGGTAAAGCCTTGGGAGCAAATATTATAGCAACGGCTAGTACAGATGAAAAATGTGCAATTGCTAAAAAACATGGTGCGAATGAGGCTATAAATTATTCCAACGGTAATTTTAAAGAAGAGGTAAAAGCTATGACTAATGGAAAAGGTGCTGATGTAATCTATGACCCAGTTGGCGGAGATGTATTTGATCAATCCCTAAGATGTATTGCATGGGAAGGAAGATTATTAGTGATAGGATTTACTTCAGGGCGCATACCTTCTGCCCCTGCAAACTTAGCTTTACTTAAATCGTGTGACATTGTAGGAGTATTTTGGGGAGCATGGGTTGCTAGATACCCTCAAGGAAACTTAGATAATTTTAAAAAATTATATACATGGATTAAAGAAGGTTTTATTAATCCTAGAATTTCTATGGAACTTCCTCTAGAAAAAACTGTAGAAGCTATGAAGTCTATAGCAGATAGAAAAATTACTGGTAAAGCAATAGTTATTCCTAATATGTAGGTTTAAAGGTTTTTTATAAAACTTAATATATTATCCACTGTTTCTTTAGGTTTTTCCTGTTGAACCCAATGGCCTGCTCCCTTAATTAAATCCGGTTTTTTCATGTTAGAACAAGCACTCTCAAACATCTCTTCAAAACTTCCAGGTTTTTGGTATATTCCCCAATCGCTAGCACCAGCTATAAAATAAGAAGGTATATTAATGGTCAATCCCGAGTATAGCTGCAATCTTTTTAAATAATTATTATCAATCATACACCTGTACCAATTTAATCCTCCTTGAAATCCTGTTTTTTTATAAATCTGTGTATAATAAGAAAGTTCAGATTCACTCAACCATTCACAATTATTTATTTCTTTTTTAGTAGGCATATATTTTTCAACAGTTTCAGCCATACCCATTTCAGCATCCATAATATAATATCTTGGAAGTTTTTCTAGATTGCTAGCAGACCATGTATCTAATTTAAAAGGTTTATTGTTTTTCCAATCTGCACTTTTAAAATGGTAATAAGCTCTTAAGAAATTATGGAGTCCTTGAGAACAATAAAGCATATTATCATTTGCTTCTTTTTCTGAAAAATACCATTGGTAATGCTTTCTTGCAGGAATTAAATTTTTTAATTCTTCATGAATATTATCTTTCTTTTCATAAAAATTTGATATTTTTGGAGGACCTGAAAAAGGCGCACTCATCAATATTACAGATTTAAATATATCAGGACGAAGTAAAGAGCAATATGCTGCTACAAAAGAACCAAAATCATGTCCTATTACACACTGAATTGTTTTTTTTTGCAGAGAATAAAGTAATGAAATAACATCTTGAACGATGTTAGTAATAAAATATTCAGAAATATCTCCATCATAATTATTTTTCCAACCTGAAGTTAGGCCATAACCTCTTTGATCTGGAGCTATTACATGATAACCTGCACTTGCCAATGGAAGTATAACTTTTCTCCAGCTATAAGATAGTTCAGGAAAACCATGTAGCAGTAATAAAGTAGGTCTCTCGGTATTTTCATAGCCAGCCTCCAGGATATGCATAGACAAACCATTTACATTATTTATAGTTCTAGATCTCACATTTTTAGGAAGAGAATACATATAAGATAAATATCATAATTATTCTTTTAAATACACTAATAGATAATAAAAATAAAATTAACAATAATAGAATATTATTCTAATAATAAAGGTATAAACAAAAAATATACTATATAATTAGTTATTTAATTAAATAATTAGAAATTTTTAATGACAAGCTAAATTTAAATACTAGTATCAAGAAAATAAAAGCGCTGATTTGAACTCCAGATTGCGAGCGCTATATAAGACCTGCTAAAGAGGTGGTCTCTGACCGCCATTAAATTTTAAGGCGGAATCTTATAAGTATGACTCTAGTCACTGGAATTAGCGCATAAAGTTTTGCGTAATTTATGCTTAATTATATAGTGAAAGGATAATAAAATGACAAATTCTCAACAACCAGAGACTATTGCACTACATGCTGGATGGAGAGCAGATCCAACAACAAATTCAGTTGCTGTCCCAATCCACCAAACAACATCATACCAATTCAATAATACGGATCACGCAGCTAATTTATTTGGATTAGCAGAATTAGGAAATATTTATACTAGAATAATGAACCCGACAGTGGATGTTTTAGAAAAAAGGATTGCAGCATTAGAAGGAGGTGTTGCAGCATTAGGAGCATCATCTGGGCAAGCTGCAACTGCGATGTCAATACAAAATTTAGCTAAAACCGGTGATAACATTGTAAGTTCTACTGACCTATATGGAGGAACTTGGAATTTATTTGCTAATACACTTAAAGATCAAGGCATAGAAGTTCGTTTCGTAGACCCTGCAAATCCTAAAAATTTTGAAGATGCTACAGACGAAAAAACTAGATTATACTTTGCTGAGACACTTCCTAATCCAAAATTACACGTATTCCCTATAAAAGAAGTGGCTGATATAGGTAGACCTTTAGGAATACCATTAATAGTTGATAATACCGCATCTCCAATTATATGTAAGCCTTTTTTGCATGGAGCAGCAGTAATCGTGCACTCTACCACTAAGTATATTGGTGGTCATGGAACATCCATTGGTGGTGTTATTATTGATGGTGGGAATTTTCCTTGGGAAAAATTTAAAGAGAGACAGCCAACATTAAATACACCTGACCCAAGTTATCACGGTGCCGTTTGGAGTGAAGCAGCTGCTCCTTTAGGTCCAATAGCATACATACTTAAAGCAAGAGTTACCCTATTAAGAGATATTGGGGGAGCTATGAGCCCATTTAACGCATTCCAATTTATCCAAGGACTAGAAACTCTTCCATTAAGAATAAGAGAACATTGCAAAAATGCTGAAACTGTGGCCGATTATTTAAAAGGTCATTCTCAAATAACCAAAGTTATTTTCCCTAAATATTTTTCAGGAGAAAATAAAATAAGAACTCAAAATTATCTAGAAGAAGGATATGGAGCACTTGTAGGATTTGAGATAAAAGGAGGAAAAGAGGCAGGAAAAGCATTTATAAATGCTTTAGAATTATTTTACCATGTAGCTAATATAGGTGATGCTAGAAGCTTAGCAATTCATCCTGCTACGACAACTCATTCACAACTAAGCGAGGAAGATCAAATCAGATCGGGAGTTGTAGATTCCTATGTAAGACTATCTATAGGTATAGAACATATAGACGATATTATAAAAGATATAGATAAAGGTTTATCTGCAGCTAAGTAAGAAATTACCTCTAATATTAAGCCTGATATTCCCGTTTCAGGCTTAATATAAAAATAAATTAGGAGTAAAATATGATTGAACAAGACTGGTTATATGGTCTTTTAGGTGGAGTATTTATAGGCTTAGCTGCCTCTATGTTTCTGCTGGTCAATGGAAGAATAATGGGTGCTAGTAGTATTATAGGAGGAATAATACATACATCTAAAGAGAATGATTATCTTGAACTCATCAGTTTTATTATAGGATTAATATCTCTACCAGCTATTTTAGCTATTACTTACAATCTCCCTAAAACAAACATTACATCTAATTTATATGTAATAATTATAGGAGGATTATTAGTAGGAGTTGGGACAACTCTTGCTAATGGTTGTACTAGCGGGCATGGTGTATGCGGAATTTCCCGTATGTCTCCCAGAGGTATCATAGCAACTATTTTTTATATAATTTCTGGGGTTGCTGTTGTTTTTGTATTGAGAAATTTTTTGGAAACTTTATGACAAGATATTTATTTGCATTTATAAGTGGAAGTTTATTTGCTCTAGGCCTAGTAATTTCTGGCATGACAAATACTTTGAAAATTCAAGGATGGCTGGACTTCTTCGGAAACTGGGATCCAACACTTGCATTTGTTCTTGGTGGTGCCATCATACCTATGTTTATATCATGGAAAATAGTTCAAAATAAAAATACCTGCTTACTAGGTAGTAAAATCCCTCAAAATAAAAAATCGCCTATAAATATACATTTAATAATCGGTTCTTTATTATTTGGAGCAGGCTGGGGTTTAGTAGGATTGTGTCCTGGTCCAGCAATCGCATCTATTTCTTTTGGTGGTAAAGAAGGTTATATTTTTGTTATTTCAATGTTAATAGGAATGTCATTGAAAAATTTTTTAATAAAAGAAAAAAAATACTTTTTTTACTAAATATAACTGACATTATTAAAGACAAATATTTCACTCTTCTGGGATAGATTCTCCTTTCAATGATTTTAAAGCTCCACTATGTATATCTAGAGGCGAGGTATGTTTATAATCAAATAATTTGAAACTATTTGACCTAAGAATGGCATCAACTATTCTCCTAGCATGGTTTTCGGGCATTTGCGGACGTGTAATGAGTACTATATCTCCAAAATCATAAAGTAGTTTCATTTCTACCGGAGCATAATCTTTAAACTCTTTCTCCCCTAAGATCAAAGACCTTGCAACATTCTTAGATAAAACTGCTACCGGCATTTGATCAGTAGATAATAGTCCATGTACTGTTCTGTAATCTTTAGCTCTGGCTGGTCTGGGACTTGCTTCTGGTAAATATAATTCTATTATTGAAACCAATGTTTTTGAAAATGGATAGCTGGGCTTATCTTCTCTAGTACTTAAGAATAACATGTGGCGCTGTCTGTATATTTGCCACTGACCCCATGGGGCATGTCCCAATAATAGTAAAAAACCAGGTACCAAAGACAGTCTGAATAAAAAACGACGATTTAACATAAGATTAATCTATGCTTTTGAGGGGTGTAAATTATCACCCCTCAAATATTTCTATCTTCTAGTCACGATATTTATCGAAAACATTCAGATTTAAAACAGCAGTTATAACAAAATTAGGAACATCTACTACTTGTCCTACTCTTAAATCTACTGCTACAGAACATAAGATATATGCCTGCTCTCTTGTTAGTCCATGCTCACGAACTATATAATCAATCATTTGAGTTAGAGCATGTCTGGCTGCTGCAGTTAAATCTTCAGATAAATTATCCAAGTTTGTAAGTTTCTCAGATCCTAAATATGCGTGGTAAGGTAGCGCTACTCCTGCCCCTTTCAGTGGAATGCCAACAGTTTGATAAAAACGAGTTGGTTCGATATCTCGAATTTCATCATTTCCTACTGTAACAGGCATATCAAGATCTCTACCTTTACCTTTAAGTATTTTTGTTCTTAATACGTTAATTGCACCCATCTCAACGGCGGTACCTGATACTTCACCATCTCCTTGAGCATAATGCACATCACCCGTAAACAGGCCACATCCATCTATGAAACAAGGAAATATTATTTTAGTACCTATCTGCATTTGCTGGACATCCATATTACCTCCGTTTTCACGAGGTGGAATAGTTCTTAGACAGTCATCAGCATGACTCCCTCCTTCTCCACAAACATTTGCAGGTAGTGCACCTCCAGTTGAAGGTCCTAACACAACTCCTCCAGCTGTAGCTAAATCAGCTTCACGTGCTTTCCATGCTTTAACTTCAGGTAAACCGGGTAATACTCCAATAGACCCAGGAAAAGCCTCAAAAGGAATTGTTACACCTGGCATTCCATCTGAAACAGCTCCTACTCTTGTGAGTCTCCAATTAACTATATAGGGGTCTGGAAATAAGTCTCGTAAAAAACCAAAACCTGGAGCTATTACGGTATAGCCATACTCATCAGGAATTATATCTACAATCTCAACTTCCAGAGCATCTCCTCGTTTTGCACCATTAATATGGACAGGGCCAGTCATAGGATGAACTAGACCTAAATCAACAGTTGATAAATCATCTGCTATTGAATCCAAGGTAAATTGGCTATCTAGGGCATCTCTGGAATGTAATATAATTATATCACCTGGATTTGCTCTAGCTACTGCTGGAATAGCAGGATGGTATCTATTAAAACAGTTTGGATCATCTATGCAGTGAGTTCCTTTCTTAGTAACCTCAACTTTAGACATCCATTTTGAATCAGTCGTATCAGCTATTGCACTAAAAGGGATAAACAACGCCAATACGAGAAAGCATAATATTCTCATTTTTTTCCTCCCTAGTTATATTTACATATTATATTTTAATTAAGAAAAATCCAAGTTATTTAATATTAATAGTAAGTTTAAATGAATCTACCATATTTTTAATTTCTTTATCAAAACTAGTATTGGGTTTCCAGCCAGTAATATGCTTAATTAAGGCATTGTTTATTTCGAGAGAATAGAATAATTTATCAACAGAATTAGACTTACCCAAACTCCAAAAAAGTAATTTTAAGATACGGTAAGGAACGTAGAACAAAATAGGTTTCTTATGCATTGCTTTAGCTATTTCATTAAACAAATACCTTGTTGAAACAATAACATCGTCAGAAACTAAAAATATATTCTTAATTGCTTTTTCACTAAAAGCACAGCTAATCATTGCATCACAAAGATTTTCTATTCCAATCATTGATCTCCTGTTATCCTCCTGTGAAACAGGTAATGGAAGACCTTTATAAATATATTGCATCAAACTTTTTAAGTTTCCTTTGACATTCTGACCATAAACCAATGGTGCTCTTAAAATGACGTAGCCCATAGATGCTTTAGACAAAGAACTGCTTAAGATCTTTTCGGCCTCTAATTTAGATTTTCCATAGTTATCTAATGGAGCCGGTTCATCTTTTTCTTTATAAACAAATTTTTTATTTAAAAAGCCTTCCCCATTTACCTTTATAGAGGATAACATTATAATTTTTTTTACATTAGCCTTTAAAGCTGCTTGTGATAAGACTTTGGTACCTAAAACATTAGTTTTATAATATTCATCATATTTATTTGATTTGGAATGAGTTTTTCCCACTAGATGAAATATAATATCCACATTCTCTAAAGATTTTAAAATCATATTACTATCCGTAATATCATCTATAATTATTTCTTCTAAATTCTCATTCTCAATATGATCGAATGTTTTTCTTCTGACCAAAGCTTTAATATTGTAATTATTTTCTAATAATTTTTGAGTAAGATGTTTCCCAATAAAACCATTTGCGCCCGTTATAGCAATATTATATTTTTTATTATTCAAAGTACTAGCCATAAATTATTATATTCTTATTATTAAATATTATAAATAACAAAAC
>CAZNVN010000067.1:407-8529 GCA_964576635.1 uncultured Rhodospirillaceae bacterium | reverse complement strand
AAGCTTTAAAAATCAACTTCAGCAACTTAGCAAAGAGTATTGGATAGAGGAATTGTTCAACGATAATAAATTTTGATAGATACAATGGCTGGCAAAACATGCTGCCCCAGTTACAGAATTCTTTAAAGGACTCTTTGATTAATCCTTTTCATTACTATTTTTTTTAAATAGCTTATTTCTAAATTACTGGTCTGCTGGCTGTGCAATATTTTTGTCTACTTTAGGGGGAATTATTCTTTCTCGGTAGGCTACGTACAAAGTACTAGAGAATATAATTATGCCTCCTATCCATATGTTTATCTCGGGTGTTTCAGAAAATATTAGATAACCTATTAGTACAGCCCAAATCATTTTTAAAAAATCAAAAGGCATTATTATACCTGTATCTTCTTCCTTAAGAGCTTGAGCTAACAACATTTGCGCTCCCGTTCCAGCTATCCCTATTACAGCTAAAATTAAAAGATCATTTAAACTCGGTAAAACCCAATAAAAACTGGCAGCAATAGCAGAAAGCGGTATCATAAAAATGACCATGTAGGATGTTATTGTTACACTTGATTCCGTTCTCCCTAATATTTTTATAAAAATTAACGCTACTGACCATATTGAAGCAGATATCAATATACACATATGCCCAATATTTATATTTTTAAAATCTGGATTTACTATAATGGCTGCACCAATAAAACCGACTATTATCGCTCCACTTCTTCTTATACCTATTTTTTCTCTTAAAAATATTATTGCTAATAACGTAGCAAATAATGGAGCAGTAAAAGCTAAGGATGCTACTTCTGCTAAAGGAGTTACGCTTAAAGCGTAAAAAAAAGTAAGCATCGCAATTACATTAAAAAAAGACCGAAGAAAATGTAATTTAATTTTTTTTGTAACTAAAGGTTGAACCCCATATTTTATGAACCAAGGCGCTATAACTACTAAACCGAATAAATTTCTAAAAAATGCAACCTCAAAAGGATGTATTTCAGAAGAAATATGTTTAATGGAAGCATGCATTATTGAAAACAATATTGTTGATAATATCATCAATAAAATGCCTCTGGGAATAGAATGAAAATGGTTCATTCCCAAGTATACATTAAAATTTTCTTATTTAAATATTTATAAAGTAAAATAATTATTAATTAATTTAAGTTCTCTAATATCCAGCCACCACCTATTACTTGATCTGCATTATATATAACACTGGCCTGCCCAGGGGCTACTGCTGAACATGGTCTTTCAAAAGAAATCACCACATTTTTTTCGTCTTCAACATAAATTTTAGCTTTTACAGGATCGTGTTGAGAGCGCACCTTCACAGTTGCAGGAAATTCACTCCCTACACTAATTTTAGAAAGCCATGTCATATCAACAGATCTAAATTCATTTACTAAAAGATCATTTTCTTCACCAACAAATACTCTTTTTTTCTTGGGATCTATTTTGGTTACATATAATGGATTACCTGAAGCAGAATTAATTCCCAAACCTCTTCTTTGACCTATAGTAAATCCATCTATTCCATTATGTTTTCCCAGTATTGAACCGTTAACATGGACTATGTCTCCAGAAAGAGACGCATCTGGTCTAAGTTTTTGCACTATTTCTCTATAACCACCTTTTTTACTAGATTGTACAAAACAAATATCTTGCGATTCTGGTTTATCTAATACAGGTAGATTCATTTTTTTTGCATATTCTCTAGTTGTAGATTTATTCATATTTCCTAGAGGAAATGATATTTTTTCAAGTACATCAATAGGAGTTGCAAACAAAAAATAACTTTGGTCTTTTTCTTTGTCATGGGCTCTATGTAGTGATACCCCAGATTTATTATTTTTAATATTAGCATAATGCCCTGTAACTAATTTTTCTGCTTCTAACCCCATTGCAGTATTAAGTAGATCACGAAATTTTACTCTTTCATTACATCTTATACAGGGAATAGGAGTTTTACCCTCAGCATAGGTATCTGCAAAATCTTTTATAACATTTTTAAAAAAACGTGTTTCATAGTTCAAGACATAATGATCTATCCCAAGCTTCTCTGCTACATTTCTCGCATCATAAATATCCTGTCCCGCACAGCAAGATTTTGAGTTAGCAGACTTTTTATTGTTTTCGTCATATAATTGCATTGTTAAGCCAATGACTTCATAACCTTTTTCCACCATTAATGCAGCAGCAACAGAACTATCTACTCCACCTGACATTGCAACTACTACTCTTTTCTTATTTTTCATATTCTTTTCTATTGTTGTTCTTCATTAGTTTGATCTTCTTCTTTTTTCTTTTTTTCTTCTATATTATCTAGTCTAGTTTTAACAAATTGACTTAATAAATTTTCTCCATATTCCATTGCCCATTCTGGTAAGAAGTGACCCGCATTATCTTTTCCTGGCAAAACATTAATACCTTTAATTATGTTGCCCAAATTTTTAATCACTTCTTGTGGAAACAATGGGTCTCTCATCCCTGATAGCAATATGGCTGGTCCATCAAATTCTTCACTTAACCAAAGAGAAGCATCTCGAGATATTTGTGCTCCATCCTTTTGAGGATTATCTGGAACTATTTTTGGCAATGCCCTCAGTGCTGCCTTACTTTCATAATTATCAAATGGGGCATGATAAGCGTTACACTCTTTTAGGTTTAAAATTCTATTAGTTCTTGCAATTATAGCCCTAATATTCATATCTGGATTATCATCACAATATTTTCTCCAATCGGAATAACTTTCTGACATTATTTGAGTTCCCGTAGTAACAGCTGTACTGTGAACTATTATGCCTGCAAAACGCTCGTAGAATTCCATAGGTATAGTTAATCCTAGAAAGCCTCCCCACTCATGTACTACCAACACTACATTTTTTAAATCTAAACGGTTTATGGTATTGATTAAGGTATTTCTTAAGTTACTAAATGTATAATTTTTTTCATCTATGGGTTTATCAGAACGACCAAATCCTGGTAAATCAATTGCTATGGCTCTATGATTTGAATCAATTAGTATTTTAATAAAATGTCTCCACATATATGACCATGTTAAATGACCATGAATCATTAAAAATGTTAATTCTGAATCTTTTGGCCCTTCATCAAGATAAGAAATTCTTAGTCCATCTTTAAAGCCTTCAAACCCCTCAACTTTATCTAAATAGTGCAATTTATATGGAAAACTTGGTAAATTATGAAAATTTTCTTCTGGAGTACGATAAATTCTAGTCATTAAACTTTCCTTTAGTATTACTTTTCATTTTCTCTTACATCATGTTGAAAACTAGGAATATGCACAACTAGTCCATCTAACTTTTCCGTAAGAATTATCTGACATCCTAGTCTTGAGGTAGGAGTTAAGTTCGATGCCAAATCTAACATATCTTCTTCATCCCAACTAGGCAAATTAAGTCTAGAAAACCATGATGGTTCTACTATAACATGACAAGTTGAACAAGCTAAAGATCCCTCACAAGCACCTTCTAAATCAACGCCATTCTGATGAGCTATTTCTAATACCGATAAATATTTTTTTTCCTGAACAGTTACAGATTCACCATTCTGGTACTTAAATGTAATTTTTGGCAATCATACCTCAACTTATTTTCTTAATAACTTTACTGTTTTAATTATCATTTCTACTGCATATTCTATTTCTTCTAGTGATGTTGTACGTCCAATAGAAATGCGTACAGATGACATAGCCAAATCATCGGATAAACCTATACTTTTAAGAACATAAGAAGGTTCAATATCACCCGTAGAACATGCTGAACCAGTTGAAAAAGCAACTTTACTTCCTAACTCACTAACTAACTCAGTACCATCTACACCTGGGATACTAATATTTATATTATTATGTAAACGTAGATTGCTATCTCTAAAGGATGGACCATTAATACTAATATCACTTATTGAATTGTATAAATCTTCATATAGTTTATTTCTCAAATGCATTATATGGTCTTTATTTTGATCAAAGTTTTGATAACTTAATTTTATAGCTTCACCCAATCCTACTACCAATGGAGTGGGGACAGTCCCTGATCTAATTAATTTTTCCTGTCCCCCACCATCTATTTCTGGTATCAACCTTACTCTTGGGCTTCTCCTAAAATATAAAGCTCCTACTCCTTTAGGCCCATAAATTTTATGTCCAGATATACTCATTAAATCTATACCTAGTTCATTAACATCAATTTTTATATTACCAATTGCTTGAGCAGCATCCGTATGCATCCAAACACCATGTTTATTACAAATTTTTGAAATTTGTTTTAAAGGCTGGATTACACCTATTTCATTATTGGCAGTCATTACTGAAACTATAGCAACTTTATCATTTAAAATATTATTTAACTGTTCTAAATCTATTATACCTAAGCTATCTACATTTATATTAGTAACTTTAGCTCCCGTTAAACTTATTTTATTTGCAGCCTCTATTACACACTTATGCTCCGTACAAACTATTACTAATTCGGTTCTTTTATCATATTTTGCTCTGTAATTCATTGCTCCCTTAAGTGCCAAATTATTAGATTCGGTAGCTCCAGAGGTAAAAATAATCTCTGACGGCTTAGCGCCTAAACTTTCAGCTACAAGAGATCTAGCATTTTCTATAGATTGGTTAGCTTGATCTCCAAATACATGAGAAATAGAATGAGGGTTTCCAAAGTCTTTAGTAAAAAATGGAAGCATTTTTTCTACTACTAGCTCATCTGTGGGCGTGGTTGCTTGATAATCAAGATATACAGGATTCATGAATTTATTTCCTTTATATTTTCTAATTTACTAACCACACTGCTAATGGTACCCACAAATTTCTTAATTACATCTTCTTCCAAAGCAGAACATAAACTTATACGAATGGAACTTTTAAGAATACTATTACCATAACCCATAGCTTTCAGTACGTGACTAGTAGAAACTTTTCCAGAAGAACAAGCAGAACCCGATGAAACTTCATACCCAGCTAAATCTAGCGCAATTACAATACTTTCCGCCTCAATCCCTTCAAAAGCTATAGAGGAAGTATTACTGACTCTCGGAGAATCATAACCAATAATTGAAGCATTAGGACAGGATTTTATACATAGATCTTCTACTAAATCTCTAGATTTTTTAGTATTATTAATAAAATAATTATTAGCATAATCTGCAGCAGCTCCAAAACCAGCAATGAGCTCTAAAGCTTCTGTGCCTGCCCTTTTTCCTCTCTCCTGTCCTCCTCCTTTCATAAAAGGCATTAATAAATGCTCTAAATTGTCATTATAAATTAGGCACCCTACTCCCTTAGGACCACCTATTTTATGAGAAGAAATTGTTAACAAGTCTATTTTAGATTCTTCAAGACTTTCGTTAATTTTTATAGGTATTTTTCCAATCGCTTGTACAGCATCAACATGCATTATAGTATTATAGTTTCTACAAAGATTAATAATCTCTTTAATTGGTTGAATAACTCCTGTTTCATTATTAACAGACATTACTGAAATAAACATTTTTTTGCTTTTGCTTTTATATAAAATTTTTTCTAATTCCTCCAAAGATACAACACCTGATTGATCTACGGGAATTAGTATAGAATCATTTCTTTGACTCAAAACAGAAGGATGCTCGATAGATGATACTATAGCTGTCATTTTATATGAAGCATTTAAAGCTAAACAATTTGCTTCGGTTGCCCCTGAAGTAAATATAATATTTTGTGCATTAGCTCCCATCATTGAAGCAATTTTCTTTCTCGAATTCTCTATTATTGATCTTGCTTTTCTACCTGATCGATGAATAGAGGAAGGATTTCCCACAGTCTTCAAGCAATCTATAATTGCATCAGCCGAATCCTTTAAAATTGGTGCAGAAGCATTATAATCTAAATATAAACTCATTAAAAAACCTAATTACTAAAAACTAAATTATAACTTATGCTTAAAGATTGTAGAGCATAAAAATAATTTAAAGTATAAAAATGTTTATTTATTAATTTTTTCCGCTGGTATACCCACCATAGTTGCTCCTTCTGGAACATCTGAGACTACTACTGCATTCGCACCAATTTTAGCATTCTTTCCTATTGTTATAGGTCCTATAAGCTTGGCTCCAGCACCAATAATGACTCCATCTTTAATTGTGGGATGACGTTTTTCCTTTTTTGTTGAAGTGCTACCTAAAGTTACTCCGTGATACATAAAAACATCATCTCCTAATTCAGCAGTTTCTCCTATCACAACTCCAGATCCATGATCTATAAAAAATCTTCTACCTATAATTGCTCCGGGATGAATTTCTATGGAGGTTAGAAACCTAGATATATGTGATATTAACCTTGCAAGTAAGTATAGCTTATTCCGCCAAAGGATATGAGATAATCTATGAAGCCATAATGCATGTAAACCTGGATAACACAAAATTATTTCAATAGTTGATCTAGCAGCTGGATCCCTATTTTTCATAGAATTAATTTGTTCTTTGATAGATTTAAAAATCATAATTGTAAGTAGTCTCCACTTAACGTATATGTTAAGTATTAAAAGTTATTTTTTTATAAGGACTCATTAACATGCCTGAAATCATCATACCAGGTCCTGAAGGTCGCATAGAAGCCAGATACTCTCCAGGAAACAGCGCAAAGCCCCCATTATCTATTATACTCCATCCACACTCTCGTCAAGGAGGAACGATGAATAATAAAGTGGTATATCATGCATTTCAAGCTTTTAAATCGTTAGGTTTTGCTACTCTAAGGTTTAACTTTAGAGGTGTAGGAAAAAGTCAAGGATCTTTTGATAACGGCAATGGAGAATTAATAGATGCTGCTTGCGCACTAGATTGGCTTCAATCAAAAAATCCCCATAATTTAGAAACTTGGGTTATTGGTTTTTCCTTTGGAGCATGGCTTTCTCTACAGCTATTAATGAGAAGACCCGAAATAGTTGGTTTTGTTGCAATTAGTCCTCCAGCTAATTTATATGATTTTTCCTTTTTATCACCCTGTCCTGCCTCAGGCTTAATCATTCAAGGCGCAGAAGATAATATTGTAGAAGAAGATTCCGTTTCAAACCTTTTTAACAAGTTGAATAATCAAAAAAATATAGAAATTTCTTATAAAAAAATTAAAGGAGCCGATCATTTTTTTCCGAATGATCTTGAGAACATCCAAAGCTTAATTACTAATTATGTAACCTCTAGAAAGAATTAATATATTTGTAACTAATATGGGTGACTTAAAAGACCACCTGAAGTTGCTCTCGAAACTCCAGTAGTATTTTTCCAAGTAAAAGACATACCTTTTAAACTTCTAACGGCTAAGTAAGCGAAGGCTCCTGCTTCCAATGCATCTCCATTCCATCCTAATTTATCTACAGAGCAAACTATATTTCCAAACTCTTGATTAAAACCATTCATTATAGTTTTATTTAATCTACCTCCTCCACACACATATAAAGCCTTAGGAGGAGTAGAAAAAAAAGACATACTTCTTTTTGCTGACGAACTTACTAGTTTTGCTAATGTTGCAGCTTTATCGCTGGGGTTCAAATGTTTTATATGGCGTGTTAATATATTATCTAATTCATTTTTATCCAGTGATTTAGGAGGTAATAAGTCAAACCAACTATCCGATAATATATTATTTACGGAAGTTAGATCAACATTTCCATATGCTGATTCTACTCCATCACTATCAAAATCTTTGTTAAAATACTTTTTCATTACAAAGTCTAAAGGAGCATTACCAGGACCTATATCAAAACTGATAGGAATATCGTTTTTATCTTCTATATAAGTAATATTTGCAACTCCCCCTATATTAATAAATACACAAGGGAACTTTTCTTTTTTCATAGAATTTATTATAGCTAAATGCCATATAGGTACCAATGGGGCTCCTTGCCCACCCAAACACACATCTCTATATCTAAAGTTTGAAATTACTGGGATGTTTAATGAATTAGATAATTGTTGCCCATCCCCTAACTGCCATGTCCAACATTGATTAGGTTTATGAAAAATTGTTTGCCCATGGAACCCTATAATATTTATAGAACCTAAACTTATTTTTTTCTTACTTATAAATTCTTTAACTCATGATATATGAAAGTCTGTTATAAGCTTTGTAATTTCT
>CAZNVN010000067.1:0-397 GCA_964576635.1 uncultured Rhodospirillaceae bacterium | reverse complement strand
GTAGTTATAAAGTTTTCTATTTTATTTTTTATTTTTTTAGAGAATAAGTAAGTTCGATATCCCTTGTTAATGATATTGTCTAATCCATTTGTCTTCAATAAGGCTACATCAACCCCGTCAATAGAAGTTCCACTCATTAATCCTAAAGCTAAAAGAGAATCAAAATCATTGTTATATATGTTTTCTTCATCTATTCTCATATGTTATGTCCTTTAAAAATAAATAGTAATAATTTAAGGCCTTAATTATGACAAAAGTTTCTTCAGAATTTATATCTGAAATTAAAGTACGCGGTTTTATTCATCAAGCTACCGATTTAAATAAACTGGATAGTATACTTTTTAAAAACAAACCTCAAACAGGATATATTGGATTTGATTGTACAGCAAAAAGTCTT
>CAZNVN010000066.1:0-8669 GCA_964576635.1 uncultured Rhodospirillaceae bacterium | reverse complement strand
GGAGGTGTTGATTGTTCATGAAAAGGTGTATTAATTATGCCTGGAGCAACTCCATTAACTCTTATTTTATGAGGTAGTAATTCTCTGGCCATCCCTCTAGTAAAAGTACTGACCCAAGCTTTTGATGCAGAATAAAATACTGCTCCTAGGCTCCCTCCTAATCTTGCTGCTATTGAAGTTGTGTTAATAATGCATCCTCCTTTATTCTGCTCCTTAAATGTATTGAGGGCTATTTTTGTACCTAGCATTACTGACAAACAATTTAAATCAAATACTTTTTGAAAGATTTCTGGTGAAATTTTATCTACACTTGCTCTTTCTACCATTCCTCCGGCATTATTTATAAAAATATTTATTTCTCCAAATGATTTAATAGCTTCTTTGACTATATTGACCATATTTTCTTCAATGCAGACATCACCCTGTACAGCAATCGCTTCTTTATTATTATTTGTTATATTCTTTACAATGTTTTCTGCTTTATCTTTTGATTTATTGTAATTAATAACTACTTTTGCCCCGTACTCTGAAAATTTTAAGGCGACTGCAGCACCTATTCCGGTGCTAGCTCCAGTAATTACAACAACTTTGTTTCTAAGATCTTCCATTAGAATTCTCCTAATAAAATTATATATATATTATATGTTTATTTTCCAGAAAATTTAGGTGCCCTTTTTTCTATAAAATGAGCAACACCTTCTTTAAAGTCTTCGCTAGAAAAACTTTGAAGCATCTCATCATCTGCTATTGCCACTGCATTATCTAATCCTTGAAGTAGACCTTGCCACATTTGTTTTTTCATAATCTTCATAGATCGAGGGGAAACTTCATGAGCTAAAGTTTGTGCATAGCTACTTACATCTTTCATAAAAGTTTCATCATCAAAAACTTTGTTTACAAAACCTATTTTTTCTGCCTCTTCTGCAGTGATTCTTCTAGCTGTAAAAGCCATGTCTAAAGCGTGACCCATTCCTACTAATCGAGGAAGGAGCCAGCTCATACCATGTTCTGCAATCAAACCTCTTTTACTGAATGCAGTAGAAAAGATTGCGGATCTAGCTGCGAATCTAATATCACACCACATAGATATTATTAACCCTAAACCTGCGGCAGGACCATTGACGGCAGCTATTATTGGTTTTGGTACGCTAGGAAACCAAGTTTGTGCTCTTTGAAAATCTACAGGCCATTTTTCATCGAATGGAGAATACGGGGAATTTTTTCCTTCTTGCTCTCGTTGATCTGCGTCTAAAGAATTCAACGAGTCCATATCAGCTCCAGCACAAAAACCTCTACCTGTACCTGTAATAATTATAACTTTTACATTATCATCGTTTGCAGCATCTCTCATTGATTGTCTTATTTCATCAGACATGTGCTGTGTCCATGCGTTTAGTCTCTCTGGTCTATTAAGAAAAATTGTCTGAACATTGTTATCCTGTTCAACTGAAATCGTATCAAAACTCATTTTGTAAACTTTCTATTTAGACAAATTTTTTGTTTGTAAATTTTGTATTTATTGAATAACTATAGTCATTATTTTATTAATTTTACAATCTATTTAGTTAGTCAAAAAGAATAATTTTATATGGGAGTCAGTTTTGAAAAGATCAGAAATGAATATTGAAGTAAAAGATGCTATAATCTCCAGGAGATCTATAAGGCAATTTACTTCTGAACCTATTTCTAATGAAGTAATAACAGATATTCTTGAAGTAGCTGCACGTGCTCCGAGTGGAACTAATATACAGCCTTGGAAAGTTCACGTTTTAACAGGTTCTATGAAAGATGAAGTTTGTGCAACTGCAAGTAAATCATTTTTAGATCCTAACAAAAACAACAAAAATGATCGTCTTCATTATATGGAAAAATTTAGAGATCCTTATATAACTAGAAGAAGAAAAGTGGGTTGGGATTTATATGCTTTGCTTGATATAAAAAAGGGAGATTATGAAAAAACCAAATCGTTTCATGTTCAAAACTTTTCATTCTTTGGTGCTCCTTTGGGATTAATATTTACTATAGAAAAAGATTTAGGTTGGATGAGTTGGCTTGATTATGGGATGTTCTTGCAGAATATTTGTATAGCTGCCAGAGCATATGGACTTCATACTTGTGCTCAAGCATCATGGTCTGGAGTGCATGAGGATATTTCTCCTTTGCTTAAAATTTCAGAAAATCATCTTATTCATTGTGGTATGAGTATCGGTATGGAAGATAAGCAGGCGGTAGTTAATAAATTGCGGACAGACAGAGCGGACTTGGATGATTTTGTAACTTTTTATGAGTAGATGTTTAGCTGTATCCTCTTGCTTCAATATTCCATTTTTCTTTAATTTTCTTTTTGTCATATATGTTGCATTGGTCATAAAGATTTATTGTCGGATCGCAATGAGGTGGTTGAATTAGAATAGTTTCTCCAAGTTTAAGAGATTTTTTAGATTTAGCAGGCAAAGATATTAGGCCATGTTCATCTCCCATAAAATTGTATTGAGTACCTATTGGTAAATTTCCTGAAGGTTTGGGTAAATATTTTGAATCTGTAGAAAAAGCTTTCAGTCCTGCGTTTATAATAAATTTTTTTTCATTTATGCGGCTTATAACAGAACTTGCAACAAACAAGCTGGGTTTGTAAGGATTGCCAGATTTATAAATATCAACATTATCATATTCAACGTCGCCAAATATATAACTTCCAGGCTGTAATTCGGTAAATAAACTACTTAAAGTATCCATATAATGAGAGCCAGTTCCTCCACCTGAAATAATTTTTGGTTTAAGGTTCTTTGATTCAAGGTTATCAATTATTTTTTTAAGATATTGATATCTTATTTTGGCTTCATTATGTCTTGAATTAAACGCATTAATATGTTGTAAGTCACCGGCGTAAGCACATATTCCCATATAATTAAGGAAACTAGAGCTTTGAACTAGTTGGGATAATTTTAATATTTCTTGTATATTTCGAGCGCCTGTTCTGCCTATTTTATTTTTACCAATCGACATTATATCACAGTCAATAAGGACATTACACTTGAGGTTATTCTTAGAGCAGATTTTGGTTAGATAATTTATGGAATAAACATTATCTATTACTAAGCTAAATTGCTTTGATTTTTGTAGTATTAGTTTTAGTCTATTTTGATCGTTTTTGTTAGTAATTGGCGCTGTTAGAAGAATTCCATGAATATTGTTTTTCACCATGATTTCTGCTTCGAATAGAGTTGCAACACATATTCCTATAGCGCCCTCTCGTATTTGAAGTTTAGAAATAAGAGGAATTTTGTGTGATTTAGCATGAGGTCTTATGGAGATGTTATTGCTTTTTGCAAAGATAGACATCTTATTAATATTTTGTTGTAAAGTATTCTTATCTACAATTAGCGATGGTGTGGAAATACCTTCTTTTAAAGCTTCTATATCTATCAAACTTAATATCCCATAGCATGAAGTTAATATTTATAATGAATAGTAAACACTTATTTTTGTATTTAATGAAATATATTTTTCATCTACCTCCATTTAGGTTACCTTAAATTATTTAAAATTTACATGGGGGTGGTAATGAATAGACTTTTGTTAGTGTTCTTGAGCTTGATATTGGTTTTTGTTTCTGGTTGTGAAGAAAATAATTCACAGAGCAAGAAAAATGAAAATACAGAATCTGCATCTGAAAAAAACAGTAATCCACTTGTTCGTTGGAAAATGGCAGCTGCTTTTCCATCTAGTTTGGTTATACTTGGTGAAACTGGGATTAAGTTTACAGAAAAAATTGATGAGGTTTCTGGATCTTCGATAAAAATCAAATATTTTGAGCCTAATGCTCTTGTTCCACCCTTAGAGATTTTTGATGCTGTTTCTTCTGGAAGTATAGATGCAGGTTGGTCAAGTCCTGGTTATTGGGCTGGGAAAATCCCTGCTCTTCAATTTTTTACTACCTTTCCGTTTGGTCCAGCTCCAGGAGAATATTTTGCTTGGTTAAGATATGGTGGGGGGAATGAAATATTTAGAGAATTATATCATGAACATAATATTCACCCAATACACTGTATTGCCACTTCTCCTGAGGCTTCTGGGTGGTTTAGAAAAGAAATAAAAACTGTTGTAGATTTAAAAGGCTTAAAAATGCGTTTTTTTGGTCTTGTTGCTAAAGTGATGGAGAAATTAGGGGTTTCAACCCAGTTATTAGCGGGTGGTGATATATATCCAGCCCTGGAATTGGGAACAATAGATGCTACAGAATTTTCTATGCCGGCTATAGATATTGCATTAGGGTTTAATGATATAGCGGATCATTATTACTTTCCTGGATGGCATCAGCCTACAAGTTTAGGTGAACTTATTATCAATTTAGATAAATGGAATTCTTTATCTTCTCAGCAAAGGGCTCAAATAGAAGTCACATGCGGGGAAATGTTATTAGATAGTTTAGCAAATAGTGAAGCAATACAACCTCCAGCTATAAAAAAGCTTGATGAATTAGGTGTCCAAATTCACAAGTGGTCTCCAGAGATGATTGCTCTATTTGAAGAAAAGTGGCTTGAAGTAGTAGAAGAGGAATCTGAGAAGAATGAAGAATTTTCTAGGGTGTGGAATTCCGTTAAAAAATTTAGAACTAGTTATGCACGTTGGCGTGATTTGGGATATTTAAAGTAGAATTTGTTTAAAACTTATAGAAGTTTGGTTTTAATTTTGCAGTAGAGGTCCCTTTTGCAATTAGATCTCCGTTCTGGTCTTCTAGCTTGCCTTCAAGAAATGCTGTAGTTTTAGTATTCTTAATAACTTTTCCTGTAGAAATAAGTTTTCCTATTTTTGCTGAATTTAAAAAACTAATTTTGATTTCTAATGTTAAAACCAACACGTCTGTTCCACATTTTGCCATACATGCTAAAGCCATTACAGCATCTATCCAACCTGTAATAAACCCGCCCTGAACAATACCTCCTGAATGACACATTTCTTTTTTTGCCTCGTAGCAAACAGATGCAATACCTCGATTAGTATTTAAAAAAATTTTGTGGTCGACTCCTAAAGTGGTTTGAGGTTTTTTTAGGAATATTTTTCTCAGGGTTTTTATAGCAATTTCATCGCCTATATCTTTCATTAAACTAACTTTCAATAAAACTATAAATACTAGAAAATACTAGCTTGAAAGACTTTATTTGTAGAAAAAATAGGTTAACAGAATTGGTCAATTCTTAATCTACGTAACCTAGATTTTTCCAAATTTTATATTTTTCTCTATACGCACTTAACGAATTCCATACTCTAGCAAAATCTTCATCTTCGGAAGATTTTTCTTTGACTACTTCATCCCATGCTTTTTTATATTGTTCTAATATTTCATCTGGCCATCTATGAAGAGTAACTCCTACACTTTCATAAAATTCTAGAGCTTCTGGTTGTCTTGTCTCAGACATAGCTAGGCTTTTTACGACGTTTTCAGTACATGTGGTTTCAATTTGAGCCTTCTGGCTAGTGGATAATGCATTCCATCGGTCTAAATTAACTACTAGTTCATTGGTGGAAAAAGGTTGATGCCAACCTGGAAAATAATAATGTTTTGCAATTTGATGAAAACCAAAATCTTTATCTATTATCGGCATACTAAATTCTGTGGCATCTATTGTTCCCAATTCCAGAGCAGGATAGATGTCACCAGGAGCTAAAAGTTGAGTAGAAACCCCTAATTTACCCATTACTACAGCTCCAAGACCAAAAAATCTCATTTTAAGTCCTTTAAGGTCTTCTATACTATTGATCTCTTTTTTAAACCATCCTGATGCTTCTGGAGAAATCATAAGGCATTGTACTGGGTGAACATTATGTCTATGGTATATCTCTTCCCATAATTCTTTTCCACCACCATAATGATACCAACCTAAAAGCTCTCCTGGTGAGGGGCCAAAGGGTATAGCAGTAAAGAATTGAGCAGCAGGTATTTTTCCAGCCCAGAATCCAGGGGTAGACCAAGCTGCATCTATAGCGCCAGTTGATACCGGATCAAACACCTCAAGGGCTGGAACTAAGGCACCAGGTTCAAAAAATTTAATTTTAATAGATCCATTAGATACTTGGTCTATACGCTCGATAAAGTTTAAGGCTCCTTCTCCTATAATATTTAAAGTACCAGGGAAGGAACTTGCCATTTTCCATACTACTTTATCTTCAACTTCCTTCTTACTTTCATTAGTAGAATTATTATCACAGCTTATAGTTAAAAAAAATATCAGACACAAGACAATCAGACCTATTTTATTCATGAATTTTCCCCTTTGTAAGATAATATACTATAATCTTATTATATTTATTACGCTCTAATTCCTTTAATTAAATTATATAATATTATACTATTTATTAAATATATTTTGGAAAAAAAATGTCTCAACCTATAAATATTCAGGGATTAAATATAAAGAAATTAGATAGTAAACTTTTTGTATCTGGTCAAATAAGCGAATATATGATGGAGGAAATAGCGGATTTAGGAGTTAAATTAATTATAAGTAATAGACCTGAAGGGGAGTCAATTGATCAACCAAATGATAAAGATCTTGAAATTAAAGCAAAATTATTGTCAATAAAATTTAAGAGTATTCCCTTCTCCGCTAATACACTTACAAGAGATAAAATTAATTCTCTGAGTAAAACCTTAGATGACATCAAGAATCCTGTACTCATATATTGTAAATCAGGCGCAAGATCAGCTGTGATTTGGGCCTTATCAAGTATTTTGAATTCTGATGAAGATATAAATATAATTGCAAATAAAGTTGCTGATGCTGGTTATGACCCGACTAGCTTGCCTACTTTAGTTGAGCATTTTCGTTAGAATAGGATGATGCATTGAACATAGTGATGCTTGATCAGGATAGTTCTTATGATGGAGATTCTTTTAGAAATAAACCTCTAGGAGGAACAGAATCATCCTTTGTTTCACTTGCTGAGGCATTTTCAAATTTAGGCCATAATGTGACGGCATTAACAAGAATTGATAAAGTTAAAATCATCGAAGGTGTAAATTGGAAACCCTTAGATTTTAATTTTAAAGATTGTGATCTCTTTATAGCTAATAGGGCTCCAGAATTATTATCAAAAGCTCCTGTTGGATCAAAAAAATTATTATGGCTTCATAATCCAGGAAATTATCTAAATAAATTAAGAAATTTTAAAAGCTTACTTTTAAAAAATATAGTAGTGGTATGCTGTGGCAACTATCATCTTAGTACTGTTCCATTTTGGTTGAGAAGTAGAACTATAAAAATTCCTTTGGGTCTACCTAGTCAGTTATTAGAATTTAAAACAGATAAAAATATTGTGCCAGATCCAATATCTATATTTTCATCTAATCCAGAAAGAGGATTGATCTGGTTAGCAAAATTATGGAACGATGAGATTGCAGTTAATGTACCAGGTGCAAAACTATGTTTATTTGCTGGCCACGAAACTTATGGAGGTAGAAAGAAAGATAAAATTTCAAATATTTTAGATAGCATTCGAGAACTTAATTCTTCCTGTATAGAAGTTAACAAGCCTGTCACTAAAAATGAGCTATTTAAAAAATTAATTTTATCTAGAGTTATGTTATATCAAGGCGATGAGGGAGAAACATTCTGTTTAGCAGTAGCAGAGGCTCAAGCGTTAGGAGTTCCAGCCGTTGTTAAGTCAATAGGAAGTTTGCCAGAAAGAGTGAAACATAATGTGACTGGGTTTGTAGTAAATAATGATGAGGATTTTGTGAAAGCAGCTATATCTGTTCTAACCGATGATAAATTGTGGGAAGAAATGAAAAATAACTCTTTGAAAATGCAAAGAAATAATTCATGGAATAAAGTAGCTAAAAAATTTATTTCTTCGACAGTTTAAGTTTAACTTTTAGGGTTATTATTGTCATCTTCTAGGTCAGCCTTCAAATAACTTAAAAGAATAAAAAGTGCTGCAAAAAGAGCTATAATAAATCCCCATTTTCCTTCTTTATATCCTTTTCTAGATACATAACATTTCCAGAACCTTGTAATTGAACGTCTTATAGTTATAGCTAAAGAAGGTATTTTATTTGTAGATTCTCTTATTTCAACAGCTTTTAGAGCAGAATATCGGTCCAAGCGAGCAATCATATCTGATATGTTTTTATCAATGTAGTGATTAATTGAATTATCAAGTGTGCCCAATTTCTTTCCTAGTTTTAGACTGGGATGAATGGGCTCGCTTCCCCAAACTTTTGAGTTTTTATGAAATAAACAGGGTTTATGGGTTACCCCCCAAGATGCGCCCCATCCATATCTAATTCTTTTTGAGCCTACAAAGTTAACAAATGGCACCAAAAAATATCCGTCTGTATTCTCTTTTAAAGTGTTTATTTTTTCTTGAGATTCCTTAACTAAATTAATGTTTGCTCTTTCATCTGAATCAATTTCTAGTATCCAATTGTTTGAGCATTTTGATATACCAAAATTTCTTCTTTTTCCTTCATTATTCCAAGAACCTTCATGTATTTTACAGTTATACTTTTTTGCTATGTTTTTGGAATTATCAGTTGTTTTATCAAGGATCAATACTAGTTCATCGATATCGCTGAGAGAAGCAAGGCAGCGAGGAAGATTTTTTTCCTCATTATGCGCTACAATTAAGGCTGATATGTTTTTCATATTTTTGTCATTACTGTTTTG
>CAZNVN010000065.1:8169-9106 GCA_964576635.1 uncultured Rhodospirillaceae bacterium | reverse complement strand
CACAGTCTGCTTGTCCAATTTTTTTTCCATTAATCATCATTCTTACCACCTTGATAGCTTCAGATGAGAGCTCTACTGACCCCGATCTATAACTTTCAAAAGCCTCAGTTGTAATAGGAACCCAAGCTCTCATTATTTTTAAAATAACTTTTGCGTATACTCTTATCTCATATTGAGAATGAGAATCTGCCCTTAAATGAACAAAATTCATTAAATTATGTAAATTTGTTTTCCAATACCATTGAGTATAGGTGTTAAGAGTTAAATTTATTCTGGCTAGTTCTCTAGCAAGACCTTTTCTTTCATTATCTATTACCTTTCCCTCATTGGTTTCATTTAAAAGATACTCATAGGTTCCATAATTTTTTTCAGCATCCTCTTTAAGCATTCTAAGAGCTTCTTCTGAATGACTTTTTGATAAGATTGCGCCTCTTCCTTGTTTGTTAGATTGTGATTGGATAGCTAAATCTTTTCTGTTAGGAATATAAAATTCTTTATCTAATACAGAGTATCTTGCAGAGTATTCATTTATACTGGCAGTACGATGTCTTATCCATTGTCTGGCAACGAATATGGGCAACTTAATATGAAATTTGACTTCACACATTTCGAATGGTGTAGAATGTCTATGTCTCATCAAATATCTTATAAGCCCCCTATCTTCACTTACTTTTTTAGTACCTTTCCCATAAGAGACCCTTGCAGCTTGAACTACGGCCTGATCATTCCCCATATAGTCTACTATTCTAATAAAACCATGATCTAACAGAGGAAAAACATCGTAAAGTATTTTTTCTATTCCACTAGAAACTGGACGAACAGTTTTGTAATATTTGGAAATTGAACGCTTATTTATTTTCATACTGATTATATCACAATGAATACGATTTTATAACTCTAAAGACTACTAATATTAATTACTATTTTTAAACATATC
>CAZNVN010000065.1:0-8159 GCA_964576635.1 uncultured Rhodospirillaceae bacterium | reverse complement strand
ACATCTTTGTAGTCATAAGTCTGTCTATTCATACATATCTGTAGTCATAAGTCTGACTAGTCATACATCTTTGTAGTAATAAGTCTCTCTAGTCATACATCTATTAAGTCTAAGATCTCTAAAGACATACTAATATTAATTATTATTTTTAAACATATCTACATATTTTAGTAAAACCTTTTAATATTTTATTGATTTTATTATACTAGTAGTGCTGAGTTTATCTCAGATATGGCAATAAACGAAATACTGACTAGGTATTATGGACCCGGGGGCGGTACCCGGCACCTCCACCAACACTTTTAAGGGGGTGAAATAGGATCGACAGATGTTGAAAAGTATTATCTTTTGCCCGAAACGGTCCCAACGTAATGGGACAAAATTATAAATGCAAACGACAACAGTCGTGAGATGGCTATTGCTGCCTAGTCGGCAATAGAAATCAAATTGCAAAGTCCTTTTCTAGTCACATAGGGAAGGCGGGGAAGTGATATCCTGGCAACAGAATTATCTTGGTGCGGGATAATATATATTATCCCGCACTGTAATAATTAAAGCTTTTTATAATTTTTTGAACTATTTATAATTTGTTGTTATAAGTAATGAGTGACAATTAAAAGGAAATGAATTGAGTGATTTTAGGTATGAAGAATTATTCCAATTTGGTGAAGATAATACAGAATATAGAAAACTAGATACTGAAAAAATTGGAATTTCAAAATTTAAAAATAGAAAAATAGTCAATATACCCCATGAAATTATAGAGTATCTTACTAAAGAAGCGTTTAATGATATTTCACATTTTCTGAGAAAAGATCATCTTAAACAACTTGAAAAGATTTTAAAAGATCCTGAAGCCTCCAGTAACGACAAATACGTCGCTCTTACATTACTAAAGAATGCGAATGTTGCTGCGGGTGGTATTCTCCCTATGTGCCAAGATACAGGAACCGCTATAGTTTTGGCCAATAAAGGATCGTTAATTTGGACAGGTTATAATGATAAAGAATATATTTCTAAGGGAATATGGCAGGCTTATAAAGAAAGTAATTTAAGATATAGCCAAATGGCTCCTATTTCAATGTACGAAGAAATCAATACCAAAACTAATTTACCTGCTCAAATTGATATATTGGCTACTTCAGGCAATGAATATAATTTTCTATTTATTGCAAAGGGGGGAGGATCTGCTAATAAATCTTTTTTTTATCAAGCAACCCCTTCAATAATAAGAACCAAAGCATTATTAGATTATATCAGTCCACACATAAAACAAATAGGTACTGCAGCATGTCCTCCCTACCATTTAGCTGTAGTAATTGGAGGAACTTCAGCAGAATTAAATATGAAAACACTAAAACTTGCTACATGTAAATATTTGGATACTTTACCCATTATTGGAAATGATCAAGGACGTGCTTTCAGGGATACAGAATGTGAAAATAGTATTTTAGAATTGACTAAAAACTTTGGGATAGGTGCTCAATTTGGAGGCAAATATTTTTGCCATGATGTAAGAGTGATAAGGCTCCCTCGTCATGGGGCAAGTTTACCTATAAGCATTGGAGTAAGTTGTGGTGCAGATAGACAAGCAAGAGCAAAAATTAGTTCTAAAGGTGTTTTTTTAGAGAAGCTTGAAAGAGATCCGTCAAGATATTTGCCCAATATTACGAGTAAAAATCTTCCTTCACCAGAAATTAAGATAGATCTCAATTTACCAATCGATGAAATATGTAAAATTCTTACCAAGTATCCTATAAAAACTAAAGTTATATTAAGCGGACCGTTGATAGTTGCAAGAGATATAGCTCATGGTAAAATTAAAGAATACCTAGATAAAAATGGAAAATTACCAGAATATTTTATAAAATACCCAATTTATTATGCTGGTCCAGCCAAAACACCTAATGGAATGACAACAGGATCATTTGGGCCAACTACCGCAGGAAGAATGGATAGCTATGTTGATTTATTTCAGAAACATGGAGGTTCTAGAATAATGCTTGCCAAGGGTAACAGATAAAAAATGGTGAAAGATGCCTGTAATAAATATAATGGATTTTATTTGGGATCAATAGGAGGTCCTGGGGCTATTCTTGCCCAAAATAATATTAAAAAAGTTAACTGTGTTGAGTTTCCAGAACTTGGTATGGAAGCGATATGGAAAATAGAAGTTAAGGACTTCCCCGCCTTCATAGTGATAGATAACAAAGGGAATGATTTCTTTGAAGAATTTAATATATAGTTTATTTTTGTATCATACTTTTTGCAGATTTTACTTGTGCGCTTTCCTCAGCTCGAGGAGGAATAGCAACCCCTTTTATGCAAGCTGGTCTTGCCTTCATTCTATCCATCCATAATCTTAAATTATCAAGGCCGCTAATATCTACCTCAGACCATTTATAAATTCTTACCCATGACCAATTAGCAATATCAGCTATAGAATATTCACCACATATCCACTCTCTTCCGTTTAAGTGATTATCTAATACTGAGTATAATCTTCTACATTCGTTTCTATACCGAGATATTGCACTTGGAATTTTTTCATCAAAATATCTGCCAAACACATTTGCTTGTCCTTGCATAGGTCCTATTCCTGCCATTTGAAACATTAACCATTCTATGCATTTTACTCTTCCAACAGCATCTTGGGGTATTAATTTCTTATATTTATCAGCAAGATATAACAATATCGCTCCACTCTCAAATACTGAAAGGCCGTTGTTATCATGATCTATAATAGCTGGTATTCTTCCATTAGGACTAATTTTTAAAAACCAATCTTCCTTCTGTTCTGCTATATTAAAATTGATTTTTCTAACTGTGTATTCTACACCTAACTCTTCTAACGCTATAGAAATTTTAACTCCATTAGGTGTTGCTGCTGTAAATAATTCAATCATTATAATTTTCCAAGGTTACTTTTTTTATTCTAGTATACTTTCTAGCACATCATCTAGCAATTCTTCTTGCGAAGGTTTTTTTGGCTTGATAGTTTCATTCTCTATCGGAGTAATATTATTATACTCACTATAACTTGGTTTTAAAATTGTCTTTATAGCCAACAATTTTGGTAATTTTATAGTAGTATCAAAGTCATCTTGTTCTATTTCAGGCTCTACTATTTGATTGTTTTCATTTATTGCTTCTTTATTTAACCTGTATAATCCAACTTTAAATTTGTTAGTTTCTGTATCCTTAGTTTCTTGTGTAATATTATCTATCAGGTTACCCAAATCTTTTTCTAACAGAACTTCATCTCCCTTTACAATTACTTGATCCTTAGTAATATCTTCTTCAAAAACCCTATTAATTATAATGCTTCTTTTCATTTTATCCCAATTTCCATCATAAACTAGACCAACATCAACTCCAACTTTGTCTTTCATGTTAAAATTAAGAACCATTTCTGAATTCTTGTTAATAAAATCAATATTTCCTGATAAATCTCCAGTTATATCTTCAAAGTTTAGAGATAATTTATCAAATACGATCTTACTATCTATTATGATAATATTATTAGAAAAGTTTTTTATAGAACTCGTTCCATTAGAATAAGAATTTCTGATAATCTGATCTATAGTTTTAGAATTATCATTTTGAGAAATGTTTGAGATTACATTTGGATTAAAATTGATAATACGTATGTCACGTGCTTCAATTTTTCCTTTTCCATAAAAGCTTTTAATAAGTTTGTTGATGTCTTTTGTTTTAGATTTTATTTCTAAATCAGAAAAAACTCTTCCATTAAGAAATTCCCAACCAAATATATCTTTATTCAAACTTGATAAATTAACTCCAGATAAAGAAAGATTAGACTGAAAATTAATAAAATCACTGTTATCTCTTTGTAATTCTTCATGTGTTTTAAACTGTTCAGCAATTTCACTATCTATTAGTGTCATATCCATACCCACTTGTTGCAATTCATTATATTCCTTTGAATTTTTAGCTTCTTCAACAGACCAAAATGTAGATTCAAGTGTTGGTATATGAACACCTTGAGCAAGTAACTTAGATACAGGCTCTTTAATTATAGAACTATTGAAGGAAACGGAACCATCATATATTTCCCCATTAAATCTATTAACTAAAATATTATTCCGCTCAAATCTTGAATATATTTTTACAGAATTTAAATTTAGTCCATAAAATTCAAATTCATCTAAATCTAACTTTAAAGTTCCATTTATATTAAAATCGGAATCGTCATAATTTTTTTCCGTCAAAAATTTAGAAAGGCTAAAATAATCTATAAAAGATAAAATATTACTCATAGTGATGAAATTACCTTTTAGATTAGACTGAAAATTTATTTGATTATCATCATGAGTTATTTTTGTGTTTCCTCTATATTCAATATTTTCACTGGTAAAGACAATATCCTTTAGCTCCAATGAATCTTGATTACTATATATTCTAGACTTAAATGTTCCTATTCCTTTGAATGAACTATCTTTAATACCAAAATCTTCGGTTAAAAATTTTCCAATACTATTATGACCAAAACTTATGTCTCCCTTAAAAACAGGTTTGAAAAAATTATTTAAATTTATATTTCCTGTATAATCCAACTTTAAATCTGAAATTCCTGCATCTATAACTGTGTCAAGAGAAGCCTGATTTCCTTTAAATGTAATATCACAATAAAAATTATTAGAAAAAATTGTATTAACCTTATCTGACAAATTATAAAAATTAGCTACATTAGATGATTCAGAATTAATTTGTAATTTCATATCAAATTCAGGAACAGACCTAGAAATATTTACTCCTCCACTACCTAAAATCTTTAGTCCATCAAAATAATTTATAGATAAATCTTCAATATTTATAATATCTTTATTTATACTCCCCGAGTATTTGAATCCTAAAATCTTTTTTCCATATAAAATTGCTTCATCTATACTTATATTTAAATTCATCTTGGTGTCATTATTCAAAAATTTCCGAAAATTTAATTCTTTCTTCTTATTTGAAGTATCAGTATTTGATATAGAAGAATCTAAATTATTTACTTCTTCACCAGGCTTATAAAAATCTAGATTTATTTTATCAAGATGAAGAGAAGTTGATAAAGTTCTATTATCTCCCCACCTAAATCTAATTTCTCCTAAAAAACTACTAGTGTCAAACTTACCTTTTATCCCCGCAAAAGTTGCTGCACCTGGTCGTATAACTAAGTCACTATAAAAATCTACTGCTCTAAATCTATCTTCAGGAAAAAAGTTTATATTTTTGAGAGATGACCATTGAGCATAAGATCTAAAATCTTGAGTATCAAACTTCATATTGCCTTCAAAAACATCAAATTCTGATCCAAAATGTCCATTTAAATTTATTTTAGTATTTCCTGGAAAAACTGCTGAAAAATTATTAACCTTAAAATCTTCGGAATCCTTTTTTAAATTAAAGGCAATATCGCGGATTGGATAGTCAAATAATTTTGTAGTACCAATTGATACAAACAATGAACCAGACAACTTTTCCCAATAACTATTTTTATCACTTGCTTTATTACCTTTGGATTTTTCTTTCTTAACTTGACTTAAAGAGATTAAATACTCCGATAAATCAGACCTACCCTCATCTAAATCTATGGAATTAGATGAAAAATCAATGTCAACAATTGGTTTTAATCCACTTACACCATTTATAGAACCGTTAAAAATAGTGGAACCCAGACTGACAGATAAATCTTCAATTTTATATATCAAATTATCTTTATTAAAAAATAAATTTAACTTCCCTGTAGATTTAGCTGGCAGTTCTAATTTTAACCCTTTGATAGTATCCACTTTTATCCCGTCAAAGAATTTTTTTAAGTTATCAGAATTTAGATTAAAATCTCCTTCTAAAGATGGATAGGATTTAAAATTTATTTTTTTTAAATTTAGATTTAATACTAAATCATCGTGTTTTAAGGAAATGAGTCCATTCCAAAAGGATTTATCTTCATTAGAATTTATAAAATTGGATTTTAAACTAACATCTTGATCATAAAGATTTAAAATTCCCACAACTATATTATTGACTGAATCTTTGGGAATAATAGAGAGTTCCTCTATACCTAGCTTAAATGAAATTGCATTATTCTTTAAAACTACTAATCCTTTAGAAAACTCATATTCCTTTATTTCAATATCAGCAAATGAAATATTACTTGAATTTTTGACATTTTTGCTTTTCAAATTAGAATCCATTAAATTTTCATTATTACTTTCACCTTCAGTTGGTGTATTAGTTTCTCTATTAGAAATCCAATTTGGAGTACCATCTTTTCTATCCTGTAAAATAAGTTCAAACCCATCTAATTCTACTTTTTCAATTACTATTTTTCCCTTAAATAAAGGCCATATTGTTACTTTAGCTCTAATCTTTTCTAGTGAAAGAAAGTCTTGGCTACTGTTTTGATCTACATCTATATCTATCAATTTAATATCTTCTATAGTCACTTCAGGTACAGGGAAAATATTTAGACTAATATCTCCATCTATGGATGCCTGTTTATTTGTTAAATCTTCTAACATAGCTACTATTTCGGGTTTCCATACACGAAGATTTACAAAAAAAGGAGTTAAAATGACAATCACGAATACCATAACAAATAAGGCAATAAACATTTTAAGTATGTTTTTTTTTATTAAATTTCCTGCAAAATTAAAAATATAATTTTTCTTTTTTGCTTTGACTGTATCACTAGCATTTTTATTGACTGGAGGCCTGTCAGTTGGTCGAGCCTTTAGCATGTTAAAATTCCTGCCTTAAATTACGGATTAAAATTTTAAAAGTATATTACAAAATACAGCTTAAAATGGTTATTAAATATATAATAAAAAAACATAAATAAAAAGGGTGCTGTATAAAAAATACAACACCCTAATATGATAAGAAAAATTAACTAATACTAAATCGTGTTTTGACTCAGCATATTAGCCATATTTTCAGCTTGGCGTATTGCCAAAGACACTATCGTAAGAGTCGGATTACATGCTGCTCCAGTAGTAAATTGACTACCATCAGAAATAAATAAATTTGGAACATCATGAGTAGCTCCAGTAGAATTACATACACCATCACGAGCATTAGCACTCATTCTACAAGTTCCCATATTATGAGTACTTGGGAAAGGTGGTAATTGATATTGTTTCTTAGAACCACCTGCTTGGTATACATTACTACCTGCTTTGAAAGCATGATTTCTCATAGCTACATCATTAGCATGATCTTCGAAGTTAACTACAGGTATAGGAAGACCATATTGATCCTTTTCAGAATCATGAAGAGTTACACCATTTTTCTCTTGAGGCATATCCTCACCTACTAGCAACATTCCTGCCATATATCTATAGTTTTCCACGACTTCTTCAGCATATTGTTTTCACCATTATCCAGGAGAATCTACGGACATAGCACCAACATTATTTGAGTACCAACCAAGTCCAAATCCTGGTAACGTTTGCATATAATAGCCACCAACAAAGCCACGGTTAGGATCATTCTTAACTTCATCCATAACGATACCAGCCATTTGGGTTCCACGATCCCAATGAACGGCTCCTGGCATAGTTGCATAGACTGTTCCGGTCATATGTCTCATAAAGTTTTGACCGACTTGACCAGACGAATTAGCCATTCCGTCAGGGAACATATTAGATTCAGAGTTAAGAAGAAGTCTAGGAGTTTCTACAGCATTACCTGCAATAGCTACCACTCTAGCTTTCTGCTCATGGGTGTTACCATCAGCATCCACATAAACCACTCCAGTAGCTTTGCCCTCCTTATTATGAGTAATATTAAGAACCATAGATTCAGGTCTTAATTCAAAATGACCTGTAGCTTCAGCCTTAGGAATCTCCGTATATAATACCGACCACTTTGCACCTATAGCGCAACCAGCCATACAGAATCCTATTTGGTGACACCCAGGACGACCATCTCTCGGCTCTGAATTAATAGACATATTACCGGTATGAACATCTTGGTACCCCAAAGCTTTGGCTCCATATTCCATAACTTGGAAATTATTATTTCCTGGTAATCTTGGAATTCCATGCGTACCAGTTGTACCCATTTTATCTTCAGCCATAGAATAAATACGTTCCATTTCATGTTAATCAACGGGCCAATCTAATAGATTAGCTCCATCTATGTTT
>CAZNVN010000064.1:5391-9337 GCA_964576635.1 uncultured Rhodospirillaceae bacterium | reverse complement strand
ACTATTTTTAATACTGATAATTTTATGGGCATATCAAATTATAAATTCTATATTTGCTATTTATAATTCTGTAATCCTACCACCCGTTGCTTTTGATATAGAAGAAGAGACCCTAATTAGATCTTTAGGATTTATAAGATTTGTGATATTTTTCTTTGCAATAGATTTTTTCTTTACTAAATTTCCAAAAATCCTGAAAAAAATATTTTTATTTTGGGCTATAATATTGGTGGTTATATTATTTGATACCGTATTTGAAACTATATTTGAAAGTAATATTATAGGCAATATAAGCCCTTCTGGAATAAGAATTGTTAGTTTTTTTGGTGATGAGCTTGTAGTTGGTGCCTATATATTGGGATTGGGATATTTGATATCAGGATATCTAATTTCAACTGATAGTTCATCAAAAGTAAAAAAAATTATTTACAATTTAATACTTTTTCTTGTGCCAGTTTGCGTATACTTTTCTGGAGAGAGATCTAATTTTATTAAGGCATCTATTATTTTCTTTCTGATGATTTTTTTTATAAAAGAAAATTTACTTGTAATAAAAAAAAAATATTTTTTTTTATTTTTTTTAGTAACAATTGTTCTTACAACATTTGTTAGCAAAGAAATATATACTACACAAATGCAATTTTTTAAGAGAATTGTTTATAGCAAAAATCAAAATTTTTTTAAAAGTTTTGAAAATATTAAATATTTTGCTCATTATGAAGTTGCTTGGCAAATATTTAAAGATAATCCAGTAATCGGTGTTGGAGGTAAAAATTTTAGACACAGATGTTCAGCACAAAAATATCATAATTTAGAGATGAAGTATAGATTTGAAAGATGTTCAACTCACCCACACCAAGTTCATTTTGAATTATTGTCAGAGCATGGGTTAATTGGTTATATTTTTATAATTTCTCTTATTTTTATATTTTGTATTAGAAATTTTAAATATTTTTTGATTAAAAAAAATACTTTACATCTTGCTAGTATTTTATATGTATTTTTTGCATTCACTCCGTTAATACCCAGTGGAAGTATATTTGCCACTTTTAATGCTACATTTTTTTGGATTAATTTTTCTATTTGTTACTTTTGTTATAAAAATAAGGACAAATTAATTTATACAGACCAGTCTACAACTGGCACATAGAGATAAAAATAAATTTAGTTGCGTATTTAAATGTATTAATATTTTTGTTAGTGTAAATTGTTACAGTAATTAAATTTAAGTATGAACAAAATATTAAAATGGCAGGGTATTTAAGAAAATTAATTTCGCTTGAGATAGCATTAAAAAATGCAATCAATGATCTTAAAGATAAAAGATTAAGAGAGGCAACTGGCAAAAGTGAATCTCATTTTAGAAAGTGTAGTGATGAAAAGAACAGCGATAATAATATTCATCACAAAGATTCAATAGAAATTGATAAATCTTGTTTAAAGCATGGTTTTGGAAGTCCAATGCTTACTGCTCATGAAAGCATTTTAGAAGCAGAAAAAGTAACATTAAGAAATTTTGAAAATACTTCAAACACTTTAATTAATATTGGTGCTAAAATTGGGAGATTAATGGAAACAACACAAAAAGCAATTGAAGATGACAGTGAAATGGGAAAGAAATTATCACAAAAAGAAAAAGAATTAATTCATAAATCTATTGATGAAGTTGAAGAAAAAATTATTCAGTTAAAAGTTATTATAGATAAAAATTAACAGGATTTATGAGTGATTTTATCAAAAAACTTCATCAAACAAATAATAAATTTAACACTCCTCAAAAATTCATTTTTACTATAATAGTTTTGTCTATTATTTCAGTTGTTTTAGAAACAGAAAAAAATATTTTTTATAAGTTTTCAGAGATTTTTTATTATTTAAACTATTTTTTTGCATTCTTTTTTGCAGCAGAATATTTGTTGAGACTTTTAACTTGTCAATACCGAAAAGAATTTAAAGGTATTGAAGGAAAAATTAAATATATTTTTTCTTTTTATTCTTTTGTTGATTTAATAGCATTTTTACCTTTTTTTATTTTTCCAGAATATAATGAGTTGTTTTTACTTAGAATTTTTAGATTAATCAGATTGCTAAAGCTTGCAAATTTCATAAATAAAATAACATTTGTAAGAAACGTTTTGAATGTTCTAAATCTTAAAAAAAAGGAGATTATTTTTAGTATTGCTATTACAATTTTTATAATCTTTATTTCTGCAATCGTTTTATATTTGGTTGAAGGAAAACAACAACCGGAGGCTTTTGGCAGTATTTTAAGAGCTTTTTGGTGGGCAACAATTACTCTTACTACAATTGGTTATGGTGATGTTTATCCTGTTACAATTCTTGGGAAAATTGCTACTATTGTAATATCAATAAGTGGTATTGGTATTGTTGCAATACCAACCGGTATAATAGCCGGAGGATTTTCGCAATCTATAGTAAATAAAAAGTGATACACCATATGATCTTTTTTTAGAATTAGTTGTACTTATTGAGGTAAGTATAATTTTATATTTGACTACTTATGTTGTTATGATTTGTAAATATTTTAAAATGTAGAAGACAGTTTTTATTCAATTAGTGAGATATTGTTATTATTCTATCACCTTTGTCTAAAGATATCTTTGTTCTTTGATCCGGATTTATTAAAATTTCTCTTATTTTTCTTCTTGGCATTGAACTTTTACTCTTAAAATCCTCTTTAACATCTTTAAAATCGTAATTTATCAATCCAAGTAATATTTGTTTTTTTTTTGCAAAAAATTTCTCAAGTTCGCAAAATGAAGTTTCTAAAATATCATTATTAATTGTATATGTTTTAAATTTGTAGGTAGCTCCTAGAAATAAATCTATCAATTTTTTATTATTGTTATCTATAGTCCCAGTTGAAATAATTTTACTTATGAGAGTATTTGTATCAATTATATCTGTTCCAAAAAAAGGAGAATATATATCTTTTTTGTGCCTTTCTAATATATCTTTTGTTTTAAAAGCTCCTACTTCAGTAATAAAAGTTCTTGGTTTACTTTGAAACTCTTTATTATCAATATCAAAATTTGAGAATAGTATGTAATTATCTATAACTTTATTATCTTTAACATTGTTAATATTCCCATCTGTATCAGTTATATTGTCATAAATACAAATAATGCAATTAAATTCATTGAAAATCTCGCTAATAGAAACAAAAGGATAATGTTGTTCATGTCTCCAGTTTTTAAACGAAACGTTATATAACTCTAATTTTATTTCTGCATTTTTAAATTCCTCAATTTTTGATTTGAAATTTTCAGTATTGTTAATCATACTGTTTTCATCTACATAAATTCTTATAAATTTTATGTTTTTATATAAATTATTTTGTTTAATGTTGTCTAAAACTCTTATTATTCTTTCATCTTGTACATCATCTGCTAATAAAGCTACATTTATATCATGATTAAATTCAATTAAATCAGGATTAATGTCTTTGATATTATTTTTATTTTTTTCAGAATGAGAGATTTCATCAAATATTTCTTTTTTATTAGATGCGATAAAAATTAATCCATCTATTTCGCTAAAATTTATTTTTTTATCAGAATTTATATCTACCCATAATACCTCAGGATTTAAATATGCTGATCCATCTTCTTGTTTGCCAAAATTCTCATTTCTAGTGTTATAAAAACCAAGACAAATCACATGATCAAAAATTGAGTTTAGTTCATATATATCTTTATTGTTCAATTTATTAAGTTTGTTTTTAATTTCTGAATTCAAATTTTTTGTATCAATAAAATAAATTTCAGACCCTTTATAACTAAATATCTCATCATAAATCTCCACAATGTCTGGTGTGTTAATTGCCTGAGAAATCACTTTAGCTCTTATATCCTCAGATTCTACAAATATTGGATAAGATTTTGTATTTTTAGAATTTTTATTTGCCTGTATAATTTAAGGAAAA
>CAZNVN010000064.1:1148-5381 GCA_964576635.1 uncultured Rhodospirillaceae bacterium | reverse complement strand
GAATTTCTTTTGATTTTTTTGCAGAGGTTAATGATTTTCCAACTTCATTATCACAATCATATTCTGTTTCAAATTCATCATTAACATCTGGTTTTAAAAAAATGAAATCTGATGCCCCTTTAAAATCTAATAATTTTGGAATTTTTTTTTGCCAACCATAACCTTTTCTATTAATTAAATTGATATTTTTTGGAATATTAATAGCGCTTTCAATCTTTGCTAAAACATCTTTTGGTTTTTTATCTGATAATATTATGATTGTTTTTTTCTCTTTGTCATAGGCCTTGAAAAGTTCTGATAACAAAGGAATTGTTTTTCGTGTAAAATTAAAAATTATAATATGATTTTTTTCTGCAACAATTCCTTCGCCTGCCCTCACTTCTTCAATTCTATTTGCAAGTGCCTGACTTATTATACCAATAAAACTTGAAAAAATTATTATTCCAAAAATTGTTATAATTATTTTAAAAATTTTGTCAGCAGTAGTATTTTGTCCATAATCTTCACCAGCAATAGTTCCAACATCGATAAAATAAGCAAATGTTTGCCAAATATACTGGCTCAGGATGCCATCAACTGAAAGAAAGCCAATTAAATGCAATAAATAAAATATTGCAGCAAAAACAATTATTCCAAGGAAACTTAAAATAAATAAAAATAAAACTAAATTAAAAAAACTTTTTTCTAAAGCTTGATCAAATCTATATTTTATATATTTAAACATTATTATCTCATTTTTGAAATTTTATATAATATTTTACTAAAGTACATAATTTTAAATTGTTTTGGAACTAAATTAATACAAGACAAAGATATATCTTTAATTGATTTTCTATATCCTAAAATTTCTCTTAATTTGTAAATAATTTCTAAAAAATAAATTACCTCTTTTTCAATTCTCGATTTGTCAGAAAAATTAAATTTATTTTGATTTTTTCCTAATTTTACTTTGGGATGTTTAAAAATTTCAAGATCAATTATTTCTCCATGGGTTGTGACATTATTCCACTCTAGTGAGTCATTAATACATCCTAAACTATGATATTTTAAAATAGTTATTAGTAATTTTTTTTGAAAATTTTTAATAGATAATTCATTTTTGCCAAATTTTTTTAAAAATGATATCTTTGCATAATTTCTTCCCTGAATTATAGATATATCCTCTAGTCTATATGGGCTGCTTACCCTTCTTATTAATAGACTAGGCTTAAAATTTTTTGGCAAACTAATATTAAATTTTTGTTCTAAGTCTATTTTTTTATAATTTATTATCTCTACACATTTCGCAAATGAATTTTTAAATTTTGAATTTAAAATTTTAGAAACTTTATATTCTCTTAAAGCACTACTTTGTTCAAGAATGCCAAAAAACAATGGATCCTTCTTTGAATAATATATGGTAGGAGGTCCAAATATCCATCCACATCCTTTTATGGAAAGCCATTTATTATCAGAAATTTTAACGCATTTTTCTCTACGATAAATAAAAGATATATATTTTGCTGAGTTTTTTACTTTATTGTACGATTTAGATTTTGAAATTAAATTGTAAAAAAAATTATGCAATTTTATTCTTATGAATTTGATGTGAGTAGAAATTTAATTTCTACTCACATAATACAAGTTAAATTCCTCTTGTTCCAATCCCGCAGTTGGCCTGTGATTGTTTGCTGCAGCCTTGTCTAGGGGTTCTTGTATATCTAACTCTAGTTTTAATCTTGAACATTCAAATCCTCCTATTATTAGATTGCATTTAATCTATCATTTTAAGTTCAAATTTAAAATTAAATTAGTCCTTCAGTTTCCATTAATTTTTCAAGAGCTGTTGACTTAGTTCTTTTACGTATTATTTCTTTTTGATTTCTTTCTTTGTTTTGTTCAATTGCAGTAACTGGATCCCATAGTGCAATTTCTAGTTGATATTTATTTTTTAGTTCATCTTCATTAAATTCTTTTAATATTTTTTTAATATTTTTTTTTTCTTCCAATAAATCGTATGCAATCATTCTTGCAGCAGCATTACGACAATTAGTTGTTGATGGTTTTAATTCAGAACCCGTTTCTAAATATGCCATACCAGGACATTTCTGACACCATCCACATCTTTCAAAATTACCACAAACATCAAAAACGCCTCTATCCACTCCCTGCCAAGATGATAATCTTTCTGACTCATTGCCTGTTTCACTTTTTTCTTTATTGTACTCTGGTTTATTAATTTTTTTTCCAATAGAGGAATTTTTCCAAACCTCGGACATTTTAATATTATTTAAGTTTCCAACCTCAAGAGGAAGACTATTACAGGGTGATATATTTCCTTCAGCTGTTATATTCATTAAAGATTTTCCAGCACCACAAACACTCTCGCCATGTAATTTTTTAGGATCAAATTTTTTAGGTTTGTTTAATCTTCCAACATGTAAAGGAGACGTTTCACTATAACATTGAAGTATTAGATCATTAGCTTTTGGTAAAAGATTTTTTACAGGAAATAAAGAACCATCCACACCAGGAGACATATTAAAGTCAACTGAGCTCTCAATATCTAGTTCATTACAAAAATTCTCAAACTTTTGTACATCATTAATTGTATTCCCCATAACAATTGTTTTTAACACCACATGTATATTTTGTAACTTAATATATTTTGCAATGTTAATAGTTTTTTCCCATGATCCTTTTAATCTTGTAATTGCATCATGAATTTCAGGATCATGACTATACAAAGATAATTCTATTCTTTGTGGATATAAATCTTTAATTTTCTCGATATCTTTTTCTTTCATTAAAGTTCCATTAGTAAATATTGTAAATGAAAATCTAAGTTTTCTTATATATTCAACTATTTCAAAAAAATCTTTTCTTAAAAAGATTTCGCCTCCTGTTATAAGTAATCTGAAAACTCCAATTTTTTTTAGGTCATCCAAAGTTTCTTTTATTTTTTCTAAAGATAGTTCTTTGACTTTTCTAAAAGTTTTATCGCCTTCCACATGTGAGGCTCCTGGATTAAAACAATGTACACATCTTTCATTACATCTATATGTTAATTCCCACGAATTAGCGTATAAAAATCCATTTTCAACACACCAATCCATTAAATTATATTCGGCCTCAAGGTTTGTGCCACCAGGAGAAGGTTCATTATAATTACCAGCAGTGTATCTATCTGATGTGTTTATATTTGGTCGCTTAGTATTATTATTTGTAATTATTGCTTTATTTTTAGCATTTTTTATTCCTATCAAATTTATTTTTAAAAGTTCTTCTAAAAACTGACTTACTTCTTCAAATGGTTTACCAATTGAATTGGAAATTAATTCAGAATTAAATCCTTCTTCATTTTTTAAAATACAATCCCATAAAACTGAAGAATTTCCATCTAATTCAATAAATTCTCTGTCTAATTCGTTTGATATAACCGCTCTTATTTCATTCTTTGTTTTATAAACTCTTGTTGAAATCCACTGTGGTAAATAATAATCAAACTTGCTCATATTAAAAAAAAATTCTATACGTTATCTTAAACTTACACAAGAACATTAGATTAATAAAAACAGAGATGTTAACTTACAAGAAATTGTTAATCAGATAATTTTGTTGCCGTTTGAATAACATGTTCCCTACCGTATTGTCCATTTGCAAGTTGAATTGCTTCAACTGGATGTTTTGCCTCTATAGTTACTCTTCTTGGTATTCTTGGTCCATTTTTAGAAGCAGGAACTTTTACTGTAATCTCATATTTAGCCATAACAAACAATAGATATTAACCATTAATTTGTCAATTACTTATAATATTTAATGAAAAAATTAATTTACCATTTCATTAAAAATTTCTCTAAGAAAAATTATATTATTATTATGAAAAAACTATCTTATTTACTGATAATTTTTGTTTGGTCTTTTATTATAATTAGCCATTCTAAAGCTGGAACTAAAAAGTCTGAGCTTGCATGTAACAGTGACAAACTAGTTTCTCCAATTCTTTATGTAAAAAAACTAATAAATAAAGAAATTGAAAAGACAAAAAAATATCAAAAGAAAATTTGGAAAAAAGAAAAAACTAAACTTTCAGGATTTTTTTCTAAGTTTCCGGATAGCTAAAATAAATTATGAATAGAAATCTATTAAATATATTATTTGTTATATTTTTAAGTGTATTTATATCAAATTGCGCAAGGAACCAACAAGAACTCGCTTGAGCCCCAAAACCAAGAAATAATCCAATCCGGGGAT
>CAZNVN010000064.1:0-1138 GCA_964576635.1 uncultured Rhodospirillaceae bacterium | reverse complement strand
AATGGTACGTTAAATATAAAAGACAAGATAAAAAATGGATATATGAAACAGCAACTAGCGTATCTCCAGATTTGGAATTGTCAGTAAAAAAATCAATTATTCTTGCTAAGGCTAAGCTAGCTGACAGATATAATGGAAAAATAAATAATGAATTAAAGATTTTAAAATCTGAAATTGGATCTAGCGAAGCTTTAGTAACCAGTAATAAATCTAAGGATGAATTAATTAACTCTGTAAAAGATACTTTGGTTAAAGATTATATAGTTGATAAAGTAGATATTTTTTATACTAATAATAAATCATACAGATCATACGTAAAAGTAAAAATATCTAAAACAAATATAAAAGCTGTTGTTGATGAAATTAGAGAAAATAAACAATTAAAAGCAATATCAAAAGAAAATTCTAAAACAAAAAAATTAAACGAACGATTAAGTAAAATTTTCAATTAACAGTGATAAAAAATATTATTATACTTGTTCTTGGATTCATGGTTTGGATAGCTTACATCGATGATAGTTTTTCCATAGAACCGCAACAGGCTAACAAAATATCTGTTGCCACTAAAAATGTGATTAAGACAGTAAACACAGTTAAAAACATCTATAAAATAACAACACCAGGAATTAAAGAAGAGATCCTTATCAAGATGAAAGATATTTTGGATCCTCATCGTGGATAATCTGAACATTATGTACAAATTTATCACTATTATTATTTTAAGTTTAATGTTGACCAATTGTGCTTCGGAATGGGCTCAAGGTTCAAGAGATTGTGGTCCTGATTATCGTGCCGGAGATCCATGTATCAGTCAAGGAGAGTCATGGATATTCATACCAAATGAACCCAACGGCGCAGTTAGGGAAGCTCAGCGACAAGGATTTTATTGGGGCTGTTCAGCGGACACCGATGGTAAATGCACGGAATACTTATCTTATTAATAGGTCCAAAAAAATTACAGTATTAAAATATGAAAAAAATATTATATCAATGCAGTGTTATTATTCTGATAATTCTATCTAGCAATAAAGTAATGGCTGGAGGACCATGGAATGATCAATACTGTAACATTGAAACTATTATGTTAGTAAACAAAGACAACAGCGGTAAGATCATCGATCAACAAGCAATGGAAAAA
>CAZNVN010000063.1:0-9496 GCA_964576635.1 uncultured Rhodospirillaceae bacterium | reverse complement strand
TTTACGGATTTTTTGGAAGTACTTTGACACTATCATTCTTGAGCTTCCCCTATGTCCTATTAACACTAAGATCGGCGTTTATAAATATGGACCCAATTCTTTTGTCTAGTCCTATACCTTTCGCTAATAACTGCACATCAGCTCCTACTTTTTCACAAATATCAGCCATTTCATTAATAAAAGTAATTTTAGTAGCTAAGAAACTATTCGAAGCATATTTTATTAATTCAGCAGTTTCCAAATTACTAAATAACAAAGGAGTTTCACGTAGATTTAAAGGTCTATATAGCTCCTTTAACATTGATATAGCAAAATTCGTTTCGACTCCACAGATAACTCTATCAGGCCTCATAAAATCTTCTATAGCAGAGCCTTCTCTTAAAAACTCAGGATTTGAAGCTACATCAAAATGTTTTTCAATATCTAGTTCTGGTCTATAATCATTTATAAATCCTATTATCTTTCTTCCAGTCCCTATAGGTACTGTGGACTTGGTAACTATAAGTATTGGTTTTTCTCTCAAATTTATTCTTTCAACTATATCTTTAACTACCTCAAATACTTGTGAAAGATCTACCTTATCTTCGTCCGCAATAGCGGGAGTTCCAACTGTGATAAATACTGCATCAATATTAATAAAATTTTCTGGAAACTTGCTAGAGAACTGTAATCTTTTTGATATAGCATTCTTTCTAATTATCTCATCTAATCCTGGCTCATATATGGGTATTTTCCCCATATTTAAGTTTTTAATTTTATTCTTATCTTTATCAATACATAATACATTAAAGCCGAATTCAGAAAAACAAGCTCCAGAAACCAACCCAACATAACCTGCACCTACAATCACTATATTCATTTTATTATTGATCCTTTTTAAGAAATCTATTTAAAATTTTGATAGTATCCTTTTTATATAAATCTTCTTTAAGTGCAGCAAATATTTGTGCTTCCAAAGACCCCAACACACTTCCACAATCAAACCTTTCTCCCTCAAATCTATATGCACAGCATTTTGAAGTATTAATTGTTTTTCCTATGGCATCTGTTAACTGTATCTCTCCTCCTTCTCCAATATCTTGTGTTGCTAGTTCGTCCATAATATTAGGCATTAATATATACCTCCCGATAGCGGCTAAACTAGAAGGACTATCTTCTATCTTTGGTTTTTCTACAATAGCTTTAACTAGTAAAGTATCTTCACTATAGCTATCAGAAATTTCAATAATACCATACTTATTTACTTGTTCTTTAGGTACTTCCTCAACAGCTATTACTGAAGTTTTGTATTTATTATATACACTTATAAGTTGCTTTATACACGGTGTTTTAGAAAATACAATATCATCTGGCAACATGACAGCAAATGGACCATCTATATGTTTTCTAGCGCACCAAATTGCATGTCCTAATCCTAGAGGATGTTCTTGTATTACCTGAAAAGTATTTTCTTTTGGTATATTATGTTCTCTGATTAATTTCAAAAGTTGATCACTTTTCATTTTTAAATCTTTTTCGAGTTTATCTTTACTTTGAAAATGTTTTACTACTTGAAATTTATCTTTGGAAACAACAAATATAAATTTTTCTATACCTGACTGTTTTGCTTCAGCAACAGCATATTCTATTAGAGGTCTGTTTAATATTGGTAAAAGTTCTTTAGGCACTGATTTAGTAACAGGAAGAAATCTACTACCTAGTCCTGCAATGGGTAATACAACCGTGTTTACACTTTTTACATTTCTCATGACTACCTCAAAATATAACAATCAATATTAATCTTAAACAACTATTAAAGTTCTATTAAATCTTCTATAAATATTTGTACTCTATCAGCACCATTCCAATTCGAAAGTTTAAACCTTCCTATAACATGAAAATAATTTTTATTTAATAAGGCATTGCCTAATTTAGTTCCTACACTTCTAAAAGCTATGCCATTTATCCTTACTTTAGTTGAATCAGATATGGAACAATTAATATGGTTTTCTCCTACTATTTTAGAGCCAAAGATTGATGCATTTTGTATGATAAAACGTGGTTCTGGGTTACCAGAACCATAAGGCTCAGCTCTTTGTAATTGGCCATAAAGCTCAGGATTTAGACCACTTACAGATACTGCCAAATCTATCCATCTAATATAGTTAGAATCTTCTATATTCTTATTTGTAACTTTATTATTCAAGAATGACTTAAAATCAGAAATTTTTTGTTCGTCTATAGTGATTCCTCCAGCCATGAAATGTCCACCACCATTTATTAAAAGACCTGATTGTTTTGCAGATGTTATTAATTGCCCTATATTAATACCAGGAACAGATCTAGCAGAACCCTTTGATTTGTTTCCATTTTTTGCTATAATAATTGTTGGTTTATTGCAATACTCCACTATTCTGCTTGCAACTATACCTATTACCCCCGAATGCCAATTATTCCCACTTAACACTAAAACTTTTGAGTTATCATCTTGAATAGCTATGTCTTTTGCTTCCGTAAATACTTCTAATTCTAGCCTTTTTCTTTCTTCATTATAATTATCTAACTGCAAAGAAATTCTTTTAGCATCATTTGAAGAATCGGTAGTTAATAATTTTGCTCCTAGTTCAGATTGTCCTACTCTACCACCAGCATTAATTTTGGGACCAAGAACATAACCAGCGTGGTAAACACTTGGAAAATCCTCTATACCTGAGATTTCAAATAATGTTTTTATTCCTAAATTATTCATGCGCGACATAGATTTTAAACCTTGTTTTACAAGCGCTCTATTAGGACCAATTAAAGGAACAACATCACAAATGGTACCTAAAGCAACTAAATCCAATACTTTTGTAAGATTTACAGCGTTATCATCCTTTAATATATTATTTTTTATAAGTGTATTTTTAACAGCACCAGCTAGCATAAAAGATACTCCTACAGCTGCCAACATACCTAAACCACTACTATCATCAATTCTATTAGGATTAACTATAGCAAATGCATTAGGTAACTTTGCTTCTGGATTATGATGATCTATGATAATAATATCTAAATTTATTTTATTAGCATAGTTAATCTCATCAAAAGATGTAGTTCCACAATCCACGGTAATTAATAAATCAATGCCTTCATTTTTTAACTTATCTAATGCAGATATATTAGGACCATAACCTTCCTTAATTCTATCAGGTATATATATAATTGCTTCTACTCCAAACATCTGAAAGGTTCTATACAATAATGCAGAGGAAGTAGCCCCATCTACATCATAATCACCAAAAATTGCAATTTTTTGATTATATTTAAAAGCATCAATAATTCTTTTTACTGCTCTAGACATATCTTTCAATATAAATGGGGAAGGTAATTCAGATTTTAGTCTAGGTTCTAACCATTTTTCTGCTATATCAGAATCAACTAGATCTAAATTACGGCTACATACAATCCTAGCAAGAAAATCACTAATATCTAACTCTTGAACTAGCTTATCAATTTTACGTTCTTGAATAGCTTTCAGAGCCCATTCTTTTCCTGTAACTGAGTAAAAATTATCTGGCATAAATCAGGATCACTATTCCCCAAAATTACTATTTATTTTCTTAGAAAAATCATGTGAAGCCAATATAGTTCTCACGGTTCCAGTTTTCGATCTCATTATTATAGAATTAGTGGTTGCTCCAAATTTTTTCCTTCTTACACCTTGGAGCATAGACCCATCTGTAACTCCAGTAGCAGCAAACATAACTTCGCCATGAGCTAATTCATTTAAGGAATAAACTTTGTTAAAGTCAGAAATTCCAAAACGTCTAGCACGAGTTTTTTCATCTTCATTTCTAAATATTAATTTTCCTGACATCTGACCTCCAATACATCTTAAAGCTGCAGCTGCTAGTACTCCTTCAGGCGCACCACCGCTCCCATAATAAATATCCACTCCAGTATCTATACTTGCAGTAGCAATTACTCCCGCAACATCACCATCAGTTATAAGCATAATCTTAGCGCCCGTTTCTCTGGTTTTAGCTATAAGCTCCTCATGACGAGGTCTATTTAAAATACATACTACTAAATCTGAAATATCAACTTTTTTGGCTGCAGCCAAGTTTTTTAAATTACCATCTGGTTTAGATTCTAAGTCAACTAATTCACTTGGTAAATTAGGACCTATAGCAATTTTATCCATATAAACATCTGGGGCATTTAAAAAACCTCCATCAACTGCCATAGCTACTACAGCAAGAGCATTTGGACCACCCACAGCACATATTGTTGTACCTTCAAGAGGATCTAAAGCAATATCTATCTTTGGTCCCTTACCTGTTCCTACTTTCTCTCCTATATAAAGCATAGGAGCTTCATCTCTTTCCCCTTCACCAATTACGACAGTTCCATCAATATCTAGTCCATTTAAAGCTATACGCATTGCATCTACTGCAGCTTGATCCGCAGACTTTTCATCTCCTTTCCCCATCCACTGGGATGCTGCTAAAGCAGCAGCTTCGGTTACCCTTACTACTTCTAGTGCCAAGTTCCGATCAAGCTCTCCAGTTTCTTCTCTTTTAAACATTTCATGCACTCCCAAAATAATTTATTTTATATCTCTTCAACTCTAATTACCTGCGGTTCTATTAATACTGTTTCCATTTTTCTTATTAGTGCAATAGCTTTGATTATATTATTTTCTTTTGTTTTATGCGTTATAACAACTATATGTGCTTGGGATTTACCAGTAGTATTGCCATCCTGAATGATAGAATCCAATGAGATATCATTTTTATTAAGACAAGATGTAATACTTGCTATAACCCCTCGCACATCAGCGACTAAAAACCTTATATAGTAAGGTCCTACCCTCTCATTAATAGATTTATATGGGTATTCTGTCACATTATTTAATAAATTGTTATTATTATTATTTCTATTTATTGCGGCACTAATTATGTCTGAAACTACAGAAGAAGCTGTAGGATTTGGACCGGCTCCCTCACAAATAAAAGTCAATTTATTACTATAATCACCTTCTATAAAAACTGCATTAAGTGCACCTTTGACGTGTGAAGCTATTGAATTACTTGTTATTAATGCTGGATGAACTCTGAAATCGAGTATAGAATTATTGAGATTGGCAATACAAAAAAGTTTAATTGAATATCCTAATCTTTCAGAATAAGTCATATCTAAATTAGAAATTTTCTCTATTCCTTCAGTATATATATTATTTAATTTTGGCTGGACTCCAAATGCTAACATTCCCAAAATCGAAAGTTTTTGTGCAGCGTCAACGCCTTCAATATCAAAATTTGGATTAGATTCAGCAAAACCTAATTTCTGCGCCTTTTTTAATGCCACACTAAAGGAAGAATTATTTTCTTTCATATCAGATAAAATAAAATTACAGGTACCATTTAATATTGCCTTAATATGCTTTATTTGATTCGAGGATATACCTGTATTGATTGCATTAATTATGGGAATTGCAGAAGCTACAGCTGCTTCAAAGTAAAAACCCGTTTTTTGAGCCATAATAATTTTATTAATTTTTGTACTATGTAAAGCCAATAATGCCTTATTAGCAGTAATAACAGTTTTTCCCTTTTTCAATGAAGACATGACAAGTCTCTTGGCAATACCATCTGCACCTCCTATCAATTCTACTACTGCATCTATATCTTCTCTATCTGACAAATTTAAGACATCATTTTCCCAATCATATTCTGAAATTTTTATTTTTCTTTTCATACTTGATTTTCTTGCTGATACGGCAACAATTTTTACAGGAATACCTGCTCTTGCATTGATTAAATTAGAGTTTTCTTGAATGAGTTTTACAGTAGCAGAACCAACATTTCCTAACCCAGCTATACCTATAGAAAAAAAATTTTTCATTTAATTATACACCTTTATCAAAAAATATTTTGATATTTCTTATCGCCTGCCTAATCCGATGCTCATTTTCAACTAGACTAATTCTTAAATATCCTTCTCCATTTGAACCGAACCCTATACCAGGAGCAACAGCCACCTTACCATTCTTTAATAATTTTTTAGAAAACTCTAATGAGCCCATTTCAATATAATTTTTAGGAAGAGGAGCCCATACAAACATTGTTCCTAATGGGGCATTAATATTATCCCATCCTATTCTTTTCAAGCCTCTTAAAATAGTATTTCTTCGGCTTAAATAAGAATTACGAATGTCATTTAGACATTCTTGAGGACCATTTAAAGCAGCTGTAGCTGCTACTTGTATAGGTGTAAAAGCACCATAATCTAAATAAGACTTTATTTTAGCTAAAGCTTCTATTAATTTTTTATTTCCACATGCAAAACCTATTCTCCAGCCTGGCATAGAATAAGATTTACTCAAAGAGGAAAATTCTACAGCTATTTTACTTGCATCTTTTACTTGTAAAATAGAAGGAGGTGGAGTGTCAAAATAAATTTCAGCATAAGCAATATCTGAGAGTATATAAACTTCATATTTTTTACATATCTTAACTACTTCTTCAAAAAAATCTATACTTGCAAAAGCTGTAGTAGGGTTATTCGGATAATTTAAAACTAGAGCTTTGACTCTACTTTTTGAAGGTGAAACTAACTCATTTAATTTAGATAAAAACTTTTCATCGGGGGTGCTTTTTATTGATGAAACTAATGCCCCAGCAATTACAAACCCATACGGATGAATAGGATAGCTAGGATTAGGGACAATTACCTGATCTCCTTCAGATGAAATTGCAGAAGCCAAATTAGCTAGTCCTTCTTTAGAACCTAAAGTAACAATAATTTCTTTTTCAGGACTTAAACTTACATTAAACCGTCTTTTATAATAATCAGATTGGGCCCTTCTTAATCCTATAATCCCTTTTGACACCGAATAACGATGAGTTTTAGGGTTTTTTGCAGTTTCACAAAGTTTTTCAATAATATGATTAGGTGTAGGTAAGTCAGGATTACCCATACCAAAATCTATTACATCTTCCCCTCTTGAACGTTCTATAGCCTTCATAGAATTAACCTCAGAGAAAACATATGTGGGTAAACGGGAAATTCTTTCGAACCTGTGCTTAATAGCCATATTTTATTCCTACTAAATTCTAAGTGTATTTATCTTAAAATCTTTACTCTTAAAAAGTTTTCTTTACTAATATTTTCAAACAGCACCTTTACATTATTTTGATTAACCTTAAACAATAATAGTTTGTTCTTTATAGATTCCATGATTTTATAAGAATTACTTTCATTTCCTTCTGAAACAATAATCACCTCAAATTTTTCAAAGATTTGAGCTTCAGCAATATAATACAGTCTTTCTATGTCAATTTCTTTTAAAAAATAATCATCATTTTCGAAATTAATAATAGCCATAATCCTTAACTCTCTAATATCATCAGCAATAAATACATCATTCTCAATACGCAAAGGCTCATTTTCTAATCTCACAATAGAGGCAAGAGTACTAGAAGATAAGGGTTTAAAATCACCTGGTATATTGTAATTAGGCTTAGTATCAATAGACCATTCTTTAAAAGTATTTAGATCATTTAATAAATCTTTGCCCTCATATTCACAAGCATTAAATAAGAACAGAAAACTAGTAATATATAAATAAAAAATCAGTTTATACATCTATTTACACTTACCTTAATCAAAATACTTTTAATTATTTAAGCTTTTAAAATTAAACAATAATTATTAAGGAAAAATGACTCCTTGAGTCAATCCCTCTTTTTCATCGATTCCCAGCATAATATTCATATTTTGAATTGCTTGCCCTGAAGCTCCTTTTACCAAGTTATCTAGTACTGAAATTATAATTGTCTGTTTACTACGATCATCATGAAATATTCCTATATGACAAAAATTACTTCCCCTTACATCATGAGTAGACGGAATTAAATTATCTTTTTTAATGGAAACAAATATCTCTTCTTCATATGACTCTTTCAGACAGTCTTTAACATCAGTTATGTCATGCTTTGCATCAGTATTTATATAAATTGTAGACAAAATACCCCTCTTTATAGGTAATAGGTGGGGCGTAAAAGATATTAAAACATCATTTTTAGAATAATTCTTCAACTGAGACTCAATCTCTGGTTTGTGTCTGTGATTTATTAAACCATACGCTGAAAAACCATCAGAAACTTCAGTAAATAGTAAGGAGTCTCTCTGAGTTCTCCCTGCTCCAGAAATACCTGACTTAGAGTCTATAATAATATTTTCTAATTTTATAATATCCTTTTTTACTAAAGGTAAAAGAGGAAGTAGTGCAGAAGTTGGATAACAACCAGGGCAAGCTACTAATCGTGTTTTTTTAATTTTATCCCTATTAATTTCTGTTAATCCATAAACAGCTTTTTCCTGAAGATTATGAGCTAAATGTTTTTGATTATAGGTTTTTTCATACAATTTAATATCATCAAACCTAAAATCAGCAGATAAATCACATACTTTAATATTGTCAGGAATATTAGATATAATATTTTGACTGGTACCGTTTGGGACACAACAAAATACTGCATCTATTTTAGAAAAATCTACATCTTCTACCTTGATTAATAAAGGAAGATTATAACTATTTAGATGTTGAAATACATCCCCTATCTTCTGTCCTGCGTGAGAATCTGCTGTTAGAGCTACAATTCTATATTTAGGATGGATTAATAAAAACCTTATTAACTCTAGCCCAGTATAGCCACTTGCTCCAATTACTGCCACATTAACAGTTTGCATATTTGAATTACTTTCAGACATAGGTTTTCTCCATTATTACTTCCATATCAATTATAACAAAAAAAAAGCGGCTGTAAAAATAACAACCGCTTAGTAAAAAAAAATTAAATTTTCTATCTTTTTGAAAATTGAAAACTTCTTCTAGCTTTTGGTTGCCCATATTTTTTTCTCTCTACTCGTCTTGCATCGCGTTTAATAAAACCTGCAGATTTTAAAACACTTCTCAACTCAGGCTCAAACTCTGTTAATGCTTTGCTGACTCCATGTCTTAGAGCTCCAGCTTGTCCACTATGCCCTCCTCCTTTGACGGAGCAATTTATATCATAGGTTTGTAAACGTGAAGTAGTTTGTAACGGTTGAGAAATTATTAGTCTATGAGTCTCTCTCTTAAAATATTCTTCACATAAAAGACCATTTATAGTTATCTTACCAGATCCCAATTTCATCCATACTCTTGCAATGGAAGATTTTCTTTTTCCTGTAGCATAAATTCTTCCATACTGATCTAAATTGGGTTCGTTTTTCTTAGTAGCGATAGATTTAGTAGTTTCCTTAATAATTTCTGTCTTAGCTCCATCCCTATTTTCTTTATTAGCCTCTGTCTTTACTTCATCACTATTTTCTTTATTAGCCTCTGTCTTTACTTCATCACTATTTTCTTTATTAGCCTCTGTCTTTACTTCATCACTATTTTCTTTATTAGCCTCTGTCTTTACTTCATCACTATTTTCTTTATTAGCCTCTGTCTTTACTTCATCACTATTTTCTTTATTAGCCT
>CAZNVN010000062.1:8583-10007 GCA_964576635.1 uncultured Rhodospirillaceae bacterium | reverse complement strand
AATAGCTAAATTAGATAATATTTTATCATCACCTAACATCTTATTACTTATTGAAGCTAAAAATTTAGCAGTCCATAAATCAGGAAACATATTTTTCAATGCAGGACGATTAACCGCACCTATCATTATAATCTCAATAATATTATTTTTTTTTAAATAATTTATAGCTTTACCTATTTTGTTTAGATGTAAAACAAAATCAGAATTATATTTTTTTAGAACTTCTTCTCCATGATCATTAACTACTAATAGAAAATATGGTTTGCCTATATCTATACACTTTTCAATAATTTGGACTGGAAGAAAACCATTTCCAGCAACTATAGCAATTTTAGATGTTTTTTGAACCATTTCTCGGCTGACAGATTGCACGACTAGTATCTCCACGTATAAAATTTACAATATCCATAACAGGCTCATTGTTACTAAATTCATCCGAAACATCTACGAGCCTCTCCTGAATGGTCCCTTCAGGAGCAAACATTAACCTATATGCTTTTCTAAGATCATGAATAATTGTTCGAGAAAAATTTCGTCTTTTTAGCCCTATAATATTTAAACCTGATAAATTTGCCCTATTCCCTATAACTAATCCATAAGGAATCACGTCACTATCTACCCCTGACATTGCTCCTACCATACAATGACAACCTATTCTTACAAACTGGTGAACTCCACTTAAACCTCCAATAATGGCGAAATCAGAAATTTCTACATGTCCTCCCAAAGTTGCATTATTTGCTAAGATTACATCATTACCTAATTTACAGTCATGTGCTACATGCGATCCAACCATAAGAAGGCAATTATTACCTATTTGAGTCAATAGTCCTCCTCCTTTAGTACCTGGATTAATAGTAACATGTTCTCTAATGATATTATTATCTCCTATAATTATTTCTGACTTCTCACCTTTGAATTTAAGATCTTGTGGAGGGTTACCAATTGCAGAAAAGGGGAAAATAGAGTTTCCTTTCCCTATAGAAGTATTGCCCATAATAACAACATTGGATTGTATAGTTGTAGAGGAAGCAATACGTACATTAGGTCCTATAACTGAATAGGGCCCTATTTCTACATTAGCATCTAAATTAGCTTTAGAATCTATAATTGCGGTCGGATGAATTTTAGTCATGTTTCAGCCATTATCATAGCAGAAATTTTAGCCTCTGCCACCACTTGCTCGTCTACTAAAGCTTTGCAATTAAAACGCCAAACATTATTTCTTTGCCTATTTTGAGATATATGTATTTTTATCTGATCTCCAGGAATTACAGGCTTTCTAAACCTTCCTCCATCTACAGACATAAAATACACAAGACTGCCATCAGCTTTTGGACCTAGAGTTTCAACTACTAATACAGCTGCAGTCTGGGCCATAGATTCTATTATTAAAACTCCAGGCATAATCATTTTTCCTGGAA
>CAZNVN010000062.1:0-8573 GCA_964576635.1 uncultured Rhodospirillaceae bacterium | reverse complement strand
TTTTATACCGATTGCAGATTCACCTTTTTTTACCTCAATTACCTTATCTATCAAGAGCATAGGATATCTGTGAGGTATCATTTTCACAATTTTTTCAATTTCTATTGTATCTATAATTTTATTCATTTTTTTCTTCTTTACTAATTTTGTTTGCCATTTTCTTCAGTTTTATTGCTTGTCTATGATATTGTGTCAAACTTACTGCTGGAGTGCCTCCTATTTTACTTCCCTTGTCAACATTCCTAGTTATCCCTGACTGACCTGCAGCTTGAACTCCCTTCCCTACATGAACATGTCCACCTATGCCAACTTGTCCTCCAAACATACAAAAATCTTCTATAACTGCACTTCCAGCTATTCCCACTTGACCAGCAATAGCACAATGTTTTCCTATTTTAACATTGTGTGCAACATGAACAAGGTTATCAAGATAAGTACCGTCTCCTATAATTGTATTTTCCGTGCTTCCTCTATCAATACATGAATTAGCACCTATTTCAACATCATTTCCTATAACGACTTGACCAACTTGTGGAATTTTTATATGTCCAGTTTTTGTGGGAGCAAATCCAAAGCCACTTTGACCTATTCTTACACCTGAATAAATTACAACGTCTTCACCAATATCTGCGCATTCTATTGAAACTCCTGAAGATATTTTTGTTCTGGATCCAACAGTCACATTAGGTCCTATATAGACATTACTACTTATGTCAACTAAGTCCTTAATAACTACTCCATCAGATATAATAGTATAAGGTCCTATTTTAATATCTTTTCCTAATTTGGAGGAATTAGATATCTCTGCATTGTTACTAATTGTAGGATTTGAAGGAGTAGATGGATGAAATTTTTGTGCAATTCTTGCATAACTAGCATGTGGATCAGATGAAATTATACACGCAATATTTTTGGGAACCATTTCAGGGTTATAGTCATCTATAATACAAGCTGAAGCCTTGGTATTTAATAGTTTATGTGCAGTTTTTTTAATAGCTAAAAAAGTGATATCTCCTGCTTTAGCATTATTTAATGAAGCTACACCATGTATCAACAAACCATTATCATCTTTATGATATATTGACCCACCACATATTTCAGCTAATACTCCCAAAGAGAAAGGTCCTTTTAGATAATGAAATCTAGAATTATACATAGCTTAAAATCCTATTAATTATCAGAACTTTACTCGTTAATACCTTTGACAGCATCTAGATCTATAGAAGGCATGTTTTCATTTAAATTTTTTAGCACTTCCTCAGAGATATTTATTTTACCCGCTGCAATAACAACTGTCGAGGTATCTAAGACTGCTGCTAAATTTCTCTCTCTAGCGATATTTGTTATTATTTCAACTGTTTTATTTTGTATTATTTGAATACTTCCTTGCATAATTGTTTCTAATTCTTTATTTTTTTCAGCTACACTAGATTGCAATTTTTCCACCCTAACTCTAAAGTCAGATTCTAATTGAGCGAATTCATCTGGAGGTAATATCGGTCTCTGCACTCCCAATTCATCTTGTAAATTACGCAGTTCTTCTTCTTCCAACTTAACCTCTTCCCCATACTTTTTTTTCAAAGAATCTAGTTCTTGTCTAACCTGAATTGCTGCCGTAGAACGGGACACTATAAATTGCATATTTACTACTACTATAGGGAAATGTGATTCATCACTAGCATTTAAGGGTTCGTTATTATTTAGCTGTTCTTCTGCATCTTGTGCATAAGAAAAGTACGAAAAAAATATAGTTATAACAATAATATATTTACAACATTTAAGTAAATTTATTAAATATGTTTTCATGATTCTCCTATTACTTTGTAAGTTATTTATTAAAAAGATGTTCCTATACCAAAATTAAACACCTCCGTCTCATCGTAGTTTTCCTTAACTATAGCCTTTGTAAAACTTATACTTATTGGGCCAAAAGGAGACTGCCATGATATCCCTACCCCTGTGGACAGTCTAGGAGAAAAATCATCATTATACTCAACACTTGCTTTATCTACTCCAGAAAGAGAGCCAATTATACTAAATAGTGTACCCTTTACTCCTAATTCTGGAGGAAGTCCTAATCCAAATGTGGCTTTAGCTGTACCCACATAATAATAATTTCCACCTAAAGATTCACTATTAGATTTATCTCTAGGCCCTACTCCTGCAGGCGCAAAACCTCTAAATTTATTGCCACCCAAAAAGAATCTATCTGAAATTAATATATCTTCATCTAATCCTAAGGTTATTCCAGAATCTATTGATAATCCAAAAATAATTTGTTTATCATTATAAGGATAGAAATACTGAGTATTATTAGAAAAAGAAATATATTCTTTATCTCCTCCTATACCCGCAAAAGACGCCGAGGTACTAAACTTTAATCCCTCTGAAGGGTTCATAAAATTATCTATTGTATTATAACTAAGGGAAGTAGAAATTTTAGACAATACAGTTTCTCCTTTTTCAGCAACTATACTCGCTGATGCGCCAGAATCAGGCTTCACATCTCTAGTTTCTAATGTGTAACTTAAACCTTGTTTCAGGTACTCTGAAAGAGAAAAATAGCTATTTATATTAAAACCTCTTTTATCTAAAATATAGTTACTTTCTCTGTAATCATACTCATCATCATAAATATTGCCACCCAAGGATACTTCGCGTTGATAGAAATATGGTTCTGTAAAACCAGCACTAATTGTTTGTTGTCTTCCTGAAATTCTAGTATCAAAATTTATTTTTTGCCCTTTTCCCAAGAAGTTATTTTCCTTAATTCCAAATCTTGCTACTCCTCCAGAAGTGCTAGAATAACCTCCTCCGAATGACAATTCCCCGGTTGCTTTCTCCACTATAGAAACATTTATATCCGAATAACCTTGCTTGCCTGTTGGAACTTCTTTTATATCTACTTGTTCAAAAAATCCTAAATTGATAATTAGCGACTGTGACCTTGATATTAACTTCGGTACAATTGCGTCCCCTTCTGCTAATCTAATATTTCTTCTAATTACCTCATCCTCGGTTCTATCATTACCAATTATATTTATTCTTGAAACGTATACTTTATCCGAGCTATAAATTTTAAAATTTACATTTATAAGATTTTCATTTTCAACCCTTTGTACTTCTGGAACGATATTCATAAATGGATAGCCTTGTTCAACAATAAGATCAGTCAATTCGTTTATAGACTCTTCAATATGTATTGCACTGTATGTTTTTCCTGGTCGAACTGATAATTCTTTAAGAAGATCTTTTGTAGCAACTCCGTCAACTAAATTTTCTATGACAACATTATTAATATTATATTTTTTTCCTTCAGTAATGGAAAAAATAATATTAAAACCATCCTTTTCTTTACTTAATTGCGCAACTGAAGACTCAACCTGGAAATCAGCAAATCCATGGTTTATATAAAATCTTCTTAACTCATCTCTATCAGCTGATAACTGATCGGGATCGTATCTATCAGTAGAAGTTAATATGGAATACCATCTGGTTTGCCTTGTTATAATTATATTTCTTAATCTAGTATCAGAAAAATTTTTATTGCCGATAAAATTTATGGTTAATATTTCAGTGTTTTCTCCTTCATTAATTTCAAAAACTACATCGACTCTATTTTGTGGCAGGGTAACTACTTTGGGAATAACTTTAGCATCAAACCTGCCATTTCTTCTATAGATAGCTATAATTCTCTCTACTTCATCTTGAATTTTTGCTCTGGTAAAGACTGACCTAGGAGATAATCGTACCTCTGCGTTTAGATCTTCATCCTTAATTTTCTTGTTTCCTTCAAAAAAGACTCGATTAACTATTGGATTTTCTATGACTTTAATTATTAATTTATTAGCTTGCTTAGATATTTTTACATCAGAAAAAAAACCTGAAGAAAATATATTTTTTACATTTCTATTAAGATTATCAACATCAAAAGAGTCTCCTATATTCACATCCATATAGGATATAATAGTGTCATTCTCAACTCTTTGATTTCCTTTAATAACTATTTCAGATATAACAGAATCTTGAGATAACGCGTAATGGTTAAGAGAAACTAATATACAAGCCAAACAAATTGCAATTATTCTATTAAACATATTTCTCATAATTATTCCTAGTACTCGAATCATATTAACTTTTGAAAAAATAACGAACAATATCATTGTAAAAGACTAACAGCGTTATACAAATAATCAATACTATTCCTATTGACGAAGCATATCTCACAACACTTTCTTTTAATGGTCTTCTAACAATTGCTTGTATAACAAAAAACAATAAATGCCCCCCATCTAATAATGGTATTGGAAAAAGATTTATCAACCCTAAATTAATAGAAATCAAGGCCATAATCCATACAAATTCTTGAATCCCTCTATCTGCAGCTTTGGATGCCTCATTAGCGATCATAATAGGGCCACCTATTTCTGAAGCGCTCCTTTCACCAAAAATAATTTCTTTTAAACCTATCAATGTTAAGGTTGTAAATCTATAAGTTGTTTCTAACGCATAATTGATTGAGCCAAAGAAACCAACCCTACTATAAGAAACAATAGTCTTAGCAGACACCCCTATCACTCCTTGAATATACTCATTGCCTTCATCGTCTATAACAGTTTTAGGATCAGGAATTATGTAAATATTTATAAAATTATTTTCTCTATTTACAAGAAAATCAAGCTTCTTATTTGGGTTAGTAGTTACAATATCCCTTATTTCTTCAAATTTTGTAATTTTTATGTCATTTATTTTTAATATTTTATCTCCAGACAACATTCCATACTTACTGGCAGCTGAATTAGACATTACCTTATCTATCACTGGCAATACCTCGGTAGAGCTTGGAATCCCAACAGAGAAAAATAAAATAAAAAAGATAAGTATAGAAAATAAAAAATTTGCCATAGGCCCAGCAAATACTATTGCAGCTTTTTGCAATAATGTTTTATTTTGGAATGCCAACGAAAACTCTTCACTGGATATATTTTTATTGAGATTCTGATCTGGAGTACTAGCAACATTAATGTCACCAAAAAACTTAACATAACCACCTAAAGGAATTAAACTGAATTTCCATCTAGTTCCAGATTTATCGCTATAACCAAATAATTCTTTACCAAAACCAATAGAAAACACTTCAACTCTAACCCCATTTAATCTTGCAACCAAATAATGTCCTAACTCGTGCACAAATACTATTGCTGTTAATAATAATAAAAACCAAAACAATACCATCATAAACTCAAATCTTTTATTATGTTTTTTGTTAATTTTCTGGCATTTCTATCAGCAATTATAATAGAATCCAAATTAATATTTTGTATAATATCTAACGTTGAAAGAACTTCTTCAATGATTTCTATCATATTAGAGAATTTTATTCTTTTTTTTAAAAAAGAATTTACTACAATTTCATTAGCTGCATTTAGAATGGCCGGTGCAGTTCCTCCTTGTCTAACTGCTTCTCTACAAAGTTTTATTGCAGGAAAAACATCCTCGTCTAAATTATCAAATGTTAAAGATTTAATTTTAGACAATTCTAAATATTTTGTTTTAGTAATTTCTCTGTTTGGCCAATTTAATGCAAAAGAAATTGGCGTTCGCATATCAGGAGTTCCCATATTGGCTTTTGTAGATCCATCTATATATTCTACTAATCCATGAATTATAGATTGGGGATGTATTAAAACATCTATTTGAGATTCTTTTATGCCAAATAAGTATACTGCCTCTATAAGTTCTAAACCTTTATTCATTAATGTAGCAGAATCTATAGTAATTTTCTTTCCAATATTCCATATAGGATGTATTAATGCCTGATCAGGTGTAACGTTGTACAAATCTTTTCTTTTATAACCAAGAAAAGGGCCCCCAGAACAAGTAATAATTAAACTCTTTATAAATTTTTTTTCTTTTGAATTTATTATCTGATATAGAGCATTATGCTCCGAATCTAATGGGATAATTTTACAATTATTACTCTTTGCACTTTTTATTATGTTCTCTCCGAAACAAACCAAAGATTCTTTGTTAGCCAGAGCTATTAGTTTAACATGCTCTATGCAATTTATAGTTGACCTAAGTCCAGCTATTCCTGTTATTGCTGCAATAAATATGTCCACTTTTCTTGTAGATGCTTGAATAACCGCAATTTCACCTGATTGTATTTCACATTTTTCTTTACTTAATAAAATTCTTAATTTTTTTACTTTTATTCCGTCACAAACTATAACTAATTTAGGTTTAAGTAATTTAGCTACTTCTGCTAATTTTTTTATATTACTTTTGGCTACAATTGTATCAACAAAAAATTTTTCTGGATATTGCATTATCACATCAACCGAAGACAGACCTACTGATCCAGTAGCACCAAAGATCGAAATTGTTTTTGGAGAAGAACTAATCATACCAGTAAAACAGTTATGGATAGAAAAAAGGCACAAAATTGAAAGCCATCCATCCTATCCAACATCCCTCCATGACCAGGTAATATTTTTCCAGATTCTGTAACTTCGTGTTTTCTTTTTATAAAACTTTCAAATAAATCTCCTACTTGCACTGACAAAGCTAATAAAAAACTCCAAAGTAAAACATAAGTTGTATCTAGCCCAATAAGTTTAAAACTCATAAAAGAAAATATCATAGCTGCAAAAATTCCAGTAATAAATCCAGACCAAGTTTTATTCGGTGAAATGGATACCAATAATTTACGTCCACCAAACATCTTTCCCCCAAAGAAAGAGAAAATATCTGTAGTCCAAGTTATCAGCACACACCACAATAATATTTCAAGTCCGTTTTCGTGTTCTAATCTTATTTTATATAATAATAGTATAGGAATACATATATATAAAGGACCAATAAAAACATATGTAAAATTTATCTTTGAAGTTTTATACAAACTAAAAATGATAGAAGCGAGAAAAGGCAGAAAAAATAAAGCAAGAAAATAAAGTTTATAAAAGGTTAGAAATACACATATTAAATTATAGCAAATTTTAAGAATAAAAAGAACTTTGTTTAATTTAACTTCAGTAATCTGTATCCATTCTGTAGTCATCAACTTCACTATCAATGATACAACAATTAACAGTAAAGGACCTTCATAAATTATAGCAATTATACCTATTATACCTAAAACAATAGATGTTAAAATTCTGAATAAAATAATGTTATTATTAATATATTTATTCATGTATATTTCCGTACCTACGTTCTCTATTCTTAAATTTTTCAAGACAAAGCATAAATTTTCTTTTTGTAAAATCAGGCCAACAACATTTTACAAATTCAAATTCTGAATATGCAGATTGCCATAAGAAAAAGTTACTTAATCTAACTTCCCCACTAGTCCTAATTATTAAGTCAGGATCAGGTAATTCAGATGTCATTAGATAGTTAGATAAATTAGGAATAGTGATCTCATCAAAATTAATATTTTTATTAACATAGCTCTTGTATATTTCTTTTATGGCAAAGAGAATATCCTCTCGACCACTATAATCTAATGCAATAGTTAACTGTAATCCATTGTTATTAATGGTAATATTTTCAATTTGCTGAATTCTTTTTACTATAGAACTTTGTAGTCGATTTCTATTGCCAATCACTCTTAATTTTACATTTCTTTTTAAATATTGTTCTGTTTCCTTATTTAGATAATCATTTAATAATACCATTAAATCGTTTACTTCATTCTTTGGCCTACTCCAATTTTCAGATGAAAATGCAAATAAGGTTAAATATTCAAGATTTAATTTTATGGAAGCTTCTATTATTTCTCTTGCTCTTTTAGCTCCCTTTTGATGACCTGCTATCCTAGGTAAACTTTTTTTCTTAGCCCACCTACCATTACCATCCATAATTATAGCAATATGGACGGGGTAAAAATTATTATTTGTTTTATTCATTTTTTGCAAAAAAAATATTAGACCTGTTTAATATCTGTTGTTTTAGATTTTGACAAGTCGTCTATTAAATTAGTTTTTTCATCCGTTAACTGTTGTATTGCAGAGGATTCTCTCTTTTGCTCATCATCAGAAAACGTTCCTTCTTGAGACTCTCTCTTAAGTGAATTCATGCCATCTTGTCTTACATTTCTCACAGAAACCTTGGCCTGTTCAGCATATTTAGATACTGTCTTAGCTAGCTCTAATCTTCTTTCTTCAGTTAATTCAGGCAAAATTATTCTAATAATCTGTCCTTCTATTTGAGGATTTAAACCAAGATCTGCTTCATGAATAGCCTTTTCTACCACACTTATATTTGCAGAATCCCATACTTGAATATTAATCATCCTTGCCTCTGGTGCAGATACAGTAGACAAGTCTCTTAACTTCATAGTTTGACCATATGCATTTACGGAAACTGGTTCTAAAAGATTAACATTAGCTCTACCTGAACGAATTCCAGAGAATTCTTTCTTAAGCACATCTATTGCGCTATCCATTCTACGTTTTAAATCGTTTATGTCATAACCAGGCATTTAAATAACCTTAACTTATTAACTTATTATTGAAGTTTTATTCTTTCCTTTTATAGCTGAAAAAAAGGAATTGGTCTCCTTAATTGAA
>CAZNVN010000061.1:0-10196 GCA_964576635.1 uncultured Rhodospirillaceae bacterium | reverse complement strand
AGCGTCAAACAAGCTATCCAAAAGGTAGTTGAAGAACATAAATTTATTAGTTACAGACAACTAGCTTTAGTAGATTCAAAAGGTAATTGTGCGAGTTATACTGGCTCAAAAACGCTTGGAACTAATGCAGTATCTGAAGGTGATTGTTGTGTTGCGGCTGGTAATTTATTAAGCTCAACTGAAGTGGTTCAGGCAATGACGAATAATTTTTCTAATAATAGTAATCTTCATCTTGCTGAACGACTTCTATTGGCTCTGCAAGCAGGAGTTGATGCAGGGGGCGAAGAAGGTCCTGTGCATTCTGCTGGTCTAAAAGTAGCACACCAGCATTCATGGCCATTAGTTGACATAAGAATAGACTGGGCTGAAGATAGCCCTATAACAGAACTTATGAAATTGTGGCGTGCGTATGAACCACAAATGATGGATTATAATTCACGGGCAATTGATCCTTCTCAATCACCAAGCTATGGTGTGTTAGGTGATTTGTAATACTCTTTTCGTAGATATCTAATTCATAGGAAACAATTTCATGACCGAAAAAAATGCAATCAATATATTAAAATCTTTAGTTGGCTTTGATACAACAAGTTATAAGTCTAATCTTGATTTAATTGCATTTGTTGAAAGCTATTTAGACACCCATAACATTAAATCTACTTTAGTTTACGGTCCTTCTAGAAAGAAAGCTAATCTTTACGCAACAATTGGTTCAGTTAATGAAGGAGGTATAATGCTTTCAGGTCATACTGATGTTGTACCTGTTACTGGACAGGCTTGGACAGAAGATCCCTTTCATCTAACACAAAAAAAAAATAAATTATATGGTCGTGGAACTGCCGATATGAAAGGCTTTTTAGCTTTAATATTAAGTCGTGTTACTAAAATGATTAGTGCCAATTTATCTAAACCCATAAATCTTGCCTTTTCTTATGATGAAGAAGTAGGTTGTGTTGGTGTTCATAGATTATTAGATCTAATTAATGATGAATCAACTCAACCTAACTTTTGTGTAGTTGGAGAGCCAACTAACATGGAAGTTGTAACTGGTCACAAAGGTAAGTGTGGTTATCAAGTTATTGTAAGAGGTTTAGCCTGCCATTCTGGTCAAGCACCATTTGGTGTAAATGCAGTTCAATATGCAGCAAAATTAATCTCACACATTACTGAGATTTCTAAAGAAAAATCAATTAAGGGACCATTTGATTATGATTATGAAGTTCCGTATACAACATTACATACTGGCGTCATATCTGGAGGAACCAACCTAAATATTGTGCCAGAATCATGCCAATTTGACTTCGAAATAAGACATTTAATTGAAGAGAATCCTAGAGAATTAATTAATAAAATAAAATTATATGCAAAAGAGCATCTTTTACCAGACATGCATAAAGTTTCTTCAAAAACAGATATTCATTTTGAAGAAAAGGTTGCTTATCCAGGGTTGTCAATTGATGAAAATTCAGAACTAGTTAAATATATAAAAATATTAAAAAAAAATAAAAAACATAAAAAAGTAATTTTTGGGACAGAGAGTGGATTGTTTCAAGAAAAATTAAATTTACCTACTGTTGTTTGTGGACCAGGAAGTATTGATCAGGCACATAAGGCAGATGAATACATTTCTATAAATCAATTAGAAAAAGGGGGAAAATTTTTGGATGATTTAATTGCCTCAATAAGTATTTCTTAAACTACTTGTTTTCCAAACTTCTATACAGGAAACTGTATAGTGTATTTTATCATATCTTCCCTGCCAACAGTATAGTAAATCCGCTCAATTTTGATTATAGGTACCAAAGTACTAACTTTTTGATATTATGTTATACATATTTTGAATTAGGTTTATAGAAAAATGATAAGATTTAGAATATTTAATTTTATACTTTCAAAAATTTTGGCTTTTAAAAGAAGAATTTATATATTTATTTTTGGTGATTTTGATCCTTATCCAAAACACAAATATATTTCTTATAGTCCAAGTGATTACTACTTAAAGAAAGCTTCTTCATCAGCATTAAAATTAGATTTAGGAGTAGAAAATATTGGTAATGATTCAAATTGGCAAAATATAGCTAGAAAAAAATTTACAGAACTAATTCATTATAATGAAAATCTCCAGGGGACGGTTGTAGACAAAATGCAAATGCCTATAAAAGGAGAATATAATAGAACGCGTTATATAATAAAATTTGATGAAAGGTATCATATTCCTGTAGATATTATAAAAAGAAAAGATATTGAGAATAAAAAGGGAATTGTTATTTGTCTTCAAGGAACTAATTCAGGCGCAAATCTTAATATAGGAAAGGTTAGAATGCCAGATGATTATAGAAAAATATATAATGGGGCAGCATTGGCTTTACAAGCTGCCGATAATGGTTTTACAGCTGTTTCTTTTGATCGTATTGGATATGGAGAACGGAGAGAAAGTAAATATTTATTAGAAAATAATAATGTTTCCGTTGACTTAGGATATCATTCTTTAATTTTGGGGTCTACACTACTCGGGGATAATGTATCTGAAGTAAGCGCAGTTATGAAGGTGATAAAAAAAATAATTTCTAGTACGTTACCAATATGGATTGTAGGGTATTCTGCTGCAGGTACTGTCGCTTTGGCAAGTGCTGCTGTTGATTCAGGTGTGGACGGAATAGCAGTAGGAGGTTGTTTAGGTTTTGAAAGAGATACTATTTTAAAACGTAGAGCAGGGGGCCTAAATAATATTCCAAATTTACTTGATTGGTTTCAACAGGATGCCCAAGTTTCTTTAATTGCCCCTCGACCCAGTATATATATAGCTGGTGTTAATGATCATATTTGGCCGTTTGATGCAGCAGAAAAAGTAGTAGAGTCCGCAAAAAAAGTATATTTATCTATGAGTGCAGAAGAAGACTTAATATTAATTAAAGCCGATGGGCCACATACCTATTATCCTGAATTAATGTGGCCTGCAGTTAATAAATATTTTTAAAATATTTAATTATTAAAAATATGGGTATAAATATAAACCAGATGGAAATAGGTATTTTTAGAAATGGTACTATCAAATTTTCCCATAAGTAAATATCCGTATTTAAAAAATTAAAACTTAATATTTTTTCTGTTAATCCTTGTAATCCTATAAGTGAGTTTGAATGAATTTTTGACCATATAGTTCCTATAGAAATAAATTCTCCGTATATAAATGAGACAAATAAGAGAAAAATAAAAATAGAAATATTTATTAATAATGAATTATATTTTCTCATTTTTATCATTAACTCGGGCAGCACTATTGTATCCAATGGTCATATATGGAGATTTAATATTTATTGGGTTAATTAAATACTTATCTGTATGTTTTTCCATTATGGATGGAGTAGAAGGCATTTAAAAATCCCTGTTTTGAATTGATTAAAAATAAAATTATATCCCAGTTCTTTAGCTTTCTCTGGATTGTCATGATTTCTTTTCATATATCTTACTGTATAGATTACAATAGTATTCTCTCCGTCATAAATATTAAAGATATTTTTTCATAATTTATCCTGTATTTAGGATAACAATTTATATAATATATCTCTTAAAAGTTTCTTAATATAGATATTTTATTTATTATAAGGTTATATTCGGATTTTAAATGACAAAGTTGATAGCTGAAATCGGTATAAATCATGCAGGTGACTTAAACCTAGTTAAAGAATTGATAAAAAAATCCAAAGACAGCGGAGCTGACGCTGTAAAGTTCCAATATCGTAGAGATCTAAAAGACTTCTTTACTAATTCACTAGAAATGGGAAGCACTCTAATTAAAGATGAACTTATAGATGTTTTTTTAAGTGATGAGGAATATTTTTCTGCATTTAATTATGCTAAAAAGCTGGGATTGCATGTAGGGGTAAGTTTTTTTCGTATTAAAGATGTTAAATATCTTTGTAAAAAATTCTCATTTGATTTTATAAAAATTCCTTCAGCAGAATGTCTTAATACAGATTTAATAGAGTGTGCACAAGACCAATGTCAAGCTGTAATGGTTAGTACTGGAGGAGCTAGCGGGGAAGATATAGATTTAATGAGTAAAAAGTTAAAATTTCGCAAGGCTGATGTAGTATTCTATTGTGTCAGTAATTATCCTGCAGCTTTAGACTCAATTCACTTTAATTTTTTGCAGCAATTGAAAGATAAGTTCAAATGCCATATAGGATACAGTTCCCACGACGAATATTGGGAAGTTTGTTTGCCGGCTATTTTTGCTGGTGCTGATTTTATAGAGCGACATATTTGTATAAATAAAGAAGCCGAGGGCTTGGATATATCTTCATCCTCAAACCCTCAAGAATTTAAACGGCTAAGTGTGATTTTGAAGAACCAAAGATGGGAAGCTAAAGTAAATCTAAATAAAAAATCTCCTAATCAAGGTGAGATTCAAAATATTAAAGATCTAGGTTCGGGGTATTATTTTCTAAGTAATTTCCAAAAAGGTGAAATAGTTACAAGTGATAAAGTAGAGATCAAGTCTCCCTGTCGTGGCCTTAAGGCTGGACTAGATAATTTCTTCGGGAAACGCTTATCGAGATCAGTAAGCGCTGGCAAACCTGTACTTATGGATGATTTTAATATTGAACTAACTGATAATGGAAATAAGATCAAGTCAGCGGTTGAATGGGCACGTTCATGTAATATTGGATTGCCTATAAGATTTAATGACATGTATAAAATTATAGAGAATTATAAACTTCCATATTTTGAATTTCATATGAGTTATAGTGATGTTGTATCCATTGATGAATTAGACGATTGTTTCTGCAAAAAAGTTAAAGATAGTGGCTCTGGATTTTCTATACATCTTCCCGACTATATTTCACAAAAATATCTTATTGATCCTTTAAGTGATCAAAATTCAGATATTTTTAAGAAAAGTCATTATTTAGTAAAGTCGTGTGTTGATTTTGCAATTAAGCTAGAGAGTTTAACAAAGCAAAATTGCCCAATAATAGGTAGTTTTTCTAAAGTTCATGGATCTACACAAGAAACTTATTTGTTATTAGCAGACTACATAAAAAAATATGGTAATAATAAAGGTGGCATACTACCCCAGTTTTTACCTAAAAGAGCTTGGTATTTTGGTGGTGCGGTTGAAGTTGACTTGTTTTGTCATCTAAATGATAAAGAGTTCTTTAGCTATTTTCCTGATGGCATATGTTTAGACACTGCTCATCTTGTAATGGCATGCAATAGTGCTAAAGGTAATCAAAAAGAGTGGTTTAGGGAATTACTACCATTTACAGGTCATTTACATATTGCAGATGCAATTGGTATTGATGGAGAAGGTGTACACTTTGGTGATGGAGAACTGGACTTTAATTTTTTTAATAAATTGCCTAATAATTTAAGGCTTATTATTGAGCAATGGGAAGGTCACTTGAATAATTTTAATGGTTTTGAAAAAGCCCTTCTATACTTAGAAAGACAAAAATGCAAGGGTTAATTATAGGTTTTGGTCAAGACGCAAAATTATTGTCTATTGGCCTAAAGAAAAAGGGCATTGATTTCAAGATTCTAGTTAAGCCGGCAACGATTGTGACCCCATTTATTTCAGACTTCATTGATAAAGGGCATTTATTATATGGAGATGCGACAGATCTTAGTTGCTTATTAAAGGTTTGTAAAAAACATCAATTTACTCATATATATAACGTTGCAGGTAACACTTTAAGTCAGACATCAAAAATGAATTTTTATCAATACTTAAATTCAAATACACAGATATTAACTAATATACTATCAGTTCAAGAAAATGTAGGAAATTTATGGATTTACCATCCTTTAAGTAGCGAAATACTATCTGGTAATCCACAAAAAACTCTAATTTATCCAAGAAATGCATATGGAGTATCAAAAACTACTGAATATTATATTTCAAACATAGCTAATTCCAATGGAGTCAGTATTTTTTATCCTATATTGTTTAATCATGAGTCTTGTTTTCGCCCAAAAAAGTTTTTTTCAGCTAAATTAATATATTTTTTAAAAGAAAATAATCAACGTGTTTTAGAAATTTGGAATACTAATTCTTGCAGAGATTGGGGTAGTGCTAGCCAATACATGAATTTAATTTTGTTAGCATCTATGAAAAATAAAACAGGAGGAGGTCAACTAGGTACGTCTAAAACTCAGACTATTGCTGAATTTGTTAACTCTGTATTAAGATACTTAAAAATTAAATATAAGGCAGGTCAGACTAAAAACCGTTTACGGTATTGGAAATTAGATGATGGCCGGGAAATAATAGAGAAAGAAAGAGATGTTAATGATGCTAGTAGAATAGTCATGGCTGATCAAAGGCAAGTAAATAAAACTTTTGGTAAGTATAAATTGATCCATGGTGAAGAACTCGTTCATCTGCTTTTTAAGGAATATGATTTAATTCAAAAAAATGAATATTTAAAAATTGTTAGATAATAATTTTTAAGAATGGGATATACAGGTTAAGGAAAATATTAATAAAATAAAAAATACATATAAATTTTCTTTACCTTTGGCTAGTCAAATTAAAAATTAATATTTCATACTGGAAGGGGCTAAATAATGATATTTAAAACTCTTATAACTGCAAGAGGGGGATCTAAAGAAGTACCTGGAAAGAATATTATTGAAATTAATGAAAAGCCTTTGATAGCATATTCTATATTAGCGAGCCAGGGGTCTAATGTGGATGAAACTTGGGTTTCAACAGATGATAGTGCAATTAAAAAAGTTTCAACTCAATGGGGGGCAAAAGTAATTGATCGCCCTAAAGAATTAGCAACAGATACTATTTTAAATGAACCTTCTCTTATACAGTTTGCAGATCAAGTAAAATTTGATTGCATTGTGTTTATACAGCCAACTAGTCCTTTTATTAAATCAAAATATATAAATATAGGAATAAAAATGATGAAATCTAGAAAATTTGATTCAGTGTTTACGGCTACATTAAAGCATTGGGCTCCAAAATGGAGCAAAGATGTTAAACCGATAGAATGGGAGATTGATAATAGGCCAAGAAGGCAAGATAGAGAAGAATATTATGAAGAGAATGGAATGTTTTATATGACTTCTCGACAGCAATTGTATAAAAGCAAACTCCGCTACGGCGGTAAGATTGGAATAGTTGAAGTCCCATTATATGATAATATTCAAATTGATACGAAAAAAGATATAGAATTAATTAAAAAGCTGATGGTTTAAAATTATATTATTAAAGGGTTATAATTTTGGTTAGAAAAAATTTATCTATATTTTTTTGTGATACATAAATATATATTGACGGCTCTTTTTTTTACGTGGTATACACTTGTTGTTCATTTTATGAACATAAAGATAGTATTTAGTATGTAAACTTAAAAAAACGATATGGATGATAAATATATTCACCCAAACTGCGGTAGCTTTTGCGAAAAATGTAAATTACTGCACGGTGAAGAACTTGTTTATCTTTTTTAAGGAATATGATTTGATTCAAAAAAATGAATAGTAAAACTAATATATCTACAATAAAATTTATTCCTGGCAAGCTTAATCAATGGAATTCGTTTAAAAAAAATGATCATACAATATGGATTGCAGGTGATAATATATCTAAAAAATATAATTATCTAATAGAAAAATTAAGTACTAATATCAAGATAAATAAAGATTATATAAAAGAAACTATTAAAAACATAGATGATCATTTTGGGATTGTAGTTATATCTAAAAATTGGTCATTTGCTGCTGTAGATTGTGCCCGAAGCTACCCTATTTTTTGGAAAAAAACTAAAGCAAATTTTATATTGTCTCCTCAAGCAAAATGCATTGTAAAAGAGAAAGAGGACACTATAGATAAACACCAACTCGTTGCATTTCGAATGTCTGGGTATACTATTAATGAAGGTACTTTATGGAATAATATAAATAATTTAAACCCTGGGAATTTTATTTTTATTAAAAGCCAGAATAATTTTTATATTGAAAAACACTTTGTATATGATCCATGGCATATTAGTACGAGATCTTATAATGATTTAAAAAAACAATTAAAATATGAAATAAGTAGAGTATTAAAAAATATAATAGTTAAGGCAAATGGAAGAACAATAGCCATACCCTTATCTGCAGGTCTCGATTCAAGGTTAATTGCATCAGGATTAAAACATTTAAATTATAATAATGTGAAATGCTTTTCATATGGATTAAAAAATAATTTTGAAAGTAACGGTTCAAAGATTATTGCAAAAAAACTTGGTTATAAGTGGAACTTTGTTGAAATAAACCAAAACAATGCTAAAAATTTTTCTCTATCACCAACATATAATAAATTTATTTCTAATACATTAGATGGTTGTGCTACGGCTAGTATACAGGGTTTATATGCAATAGATATACTATTGAAAAATAAATATTTGGATAAAGAAGATATAATTGTAAATGGGAATTCTGGCGATTTTATCTCAGGAGGGCATATTCCGAAAATATTACTGACTTGGAAGAATAGTAAGGATATTAATTTATTATTTGATGAAATATTTGAAGCACATTTTTATAAACACTATGCGTTATGGGATAGTTTACTATCTACAGAAAATAAAAAAATAATTAAGAAACAATTACTCATACAAATAGAAAAGAATTTGTATAATATAAATTCTAACTTTATGCCCCAGGGAGTTGTAGAATTTTTAGAGTATGAAAATAGACAAACTAAATTTGTCGCCAACTGTCAGAGAATTTATGAGTTCTATAATCTAAAATGGCAGTTACCACTCTGGGATAAATCTTTCATAAATTTTTGGTCCTATGTTCCTTTAAAATATAAGATAGATCAAAAACTATATAAAGATACTTTGAATGAACTTAATATGGGAAAAGTATGGGGAGGACAATATGATTTTAAACCGTTTGTATCTCCCAGTTGGGTCAGAATGCTAAGATATATGTTTAAAGCATATTTTATATTTTTAGGAAAAAAAAAATGGCATATCTTTGAAAGAAGATATCTAAATTATTGGACAGATAACATATGTGGACAAAGTGCTTTTCCTTATAAAAAAATTATAAAAAACAAAAATGGGGCTAGACATTATGTTTCATGGCTTACTATTTTTTCTGAAGACCTAATATTAAATTCTAATTGGCAAAATCTAAATATAAAACATGATAATTAAGTGAAAACAAATGCTTTTGAATACTAAAAAAATAAAGTTAAATAATAGTCCTGCAATATCTGCTTCTACTATGAATATTTTATTTGTTACTAGGCTTTATTCTGGTTTTGAAAAAAGCTTATATCAAAAAGTATGGAAACCTGAAGGAGTTCCTACGATATATAAACTTTTTAACAAACTAAGTTTAAATCATAAGTTATCAATTATTTTCACTGCAAAAGATTCAGGAGCAACATACACGTCTAATTGGGAAGAAACAAGGGACGTAGATGTTAAATTAAAGAATTTAAAAGCAGACATTACAGTACTATGTGGGACTAAATATTTTTTTAGTTTTATACCAAGAAAATTAGCAATGATTATGAGAGATGCTAGACAATTTATTAAAATTACTTTTTATGTAAGAACAAAAAAACCAGATTTAATTTATTGTGATTCAGCCAATGTAGTTATTGCATTTTTGCTCACCAAACTATTTCCTAACAAACCAATTGTCGTTAGAGTGTTGGGTGTATGTTCTTTTTGGAGATCAATAATAAATAGCAGAAGAATAGTTCATGGGGTATATAAATTTTCATTTAAAGGCAAATTTTCAGCTGTTATTGGTACTCAAGATGGTAGTGGAATAGAATACTGGTTTGAAGAAACTTTAATTAAAGAAGTTCCAAGATATGTTCTGCTCAATGGGGTTGATAATGGTCAAAATACAAATAAACTAAATAAAAAGTTTAAAACAATTCTTTTTGTTGGGAGACTTGAAGAATATAAAGGTATATTAATTTTTTTAAATGCTATTATTAAAATATTAAAAGAAAAAAAACATAAATTAAATATTGTTGTCATTGGAGATGGAACTTTATATGATCAGACGATTAATCTTTGTAAAGACTCTGGTTTTTTTGATAAATTTAAATTTTTGAAAAGCATACCACATCAAGATGTTTTAAAATACCATCTAAAGTCTGATATTTATGTTTCTGCAAATACTGATGGAAATCTCATAAATACTAATCTTGAAGCAATTAG
>CAZNVN010000060.1:0-10520 GCA_964576635.1 uncultured Rhodospirillaceae bacterium | reverse complement strand
TACATCACAAAACAACAACAATACTAAAAATAAAATTAAATTAGTTAACCTTGAAAGCATAATATTCTTTCTTAGATTATTATTTTTTTAATCCTCATGAACAAAGGTTTTTCACTTTAATAATTAAATCAATTAATATTAGCATAACTTTATTAATAATCAGCATATTCATATAGACTAAAGTAAATGCATAATTAAATATATAAATGAACTAAAAATTAAAAATTTTAGATAGTTTAAAATCACATAAGAAATAAACACATCATTAAAATTGAGAATATTAAAATAGATGTGTAATATACCTATAATTCATAACGTTAATTTATATGGAGAATAATGTATGTCAGGTCCCTTAAAAGGATTATTAGTCCTCGATATGACTCGTGTCTTAGCAGGACCCTACTGTACTATGATACTATCAGACCTAGGTGCTAGAATAATAAAAATTGAACCTCCAAATGGTGACGATTCTAGGGAATTTGGACCTTTGATTAATAATACCTCCGCTTATTTTGCCTCTCTTAATAGAGGTAAAGAAAGTATCAAACTGAATCTCAAGGAAAAAAATGACAAAACTATTTTTCAGAAACTTTTAAGCAAGGCAGACATACTTATAGAAAATTTTAGGCCTGGGATTATGAAGAAATTAGGCTTTGAATATAAAATATTAGCGAAGAAGTATCCTGGTCTAATTTATGCTTCATGTAGTGGATTTGGTCAAACAGGTCCATGGGCAGATAAGCCTGCTTATGATATGATAGTGCAAGGTATGGGAGGACTGATGAGTCTTACAGGCCACGAAAACCATGAGCCAGTAAGAATTGGAACCTCTATTGGTGATATTACCGCAGGTCTTTTTACGACGATAGGTATTCTCGCCGCTTTGGTGGAAAAGAATAAAAATAATAACGGACAAATGATAGATATATCGATGTTAGATTGTCAGATAGCAATATTAGAAAATGCAATTGCTAGATATTTTGCTACGGGAAAAAGCCCTGCTCCCAGCGGATCCAGACACCCTGCTATAGCTCCATTTGAGTGCTATAGATGTATGGACGGGTATTTTGTCATGGCCTGTGGAAATGATGCTATGTTTAAAAGAATGTGTAAGGCAATTAGCGCTATTAATTTATCTAAAGATAAAAGGTTTATTTCTAACCCTGAAAGAATAAAAAATGTAGTTGATCTTAAAAATGAATTAGAAAAATTATTTATAAAAAATAGAATTAACCATTGGATAGAAATACTAGAGGAAGCCAACATCCCTGTTGGCCCATTAAATAATGTGGAAGATGCAGTAAATTCTGAACAAATTAAGCACAGAAACATGATAGTCAATATTAAGGATAAAAATTTAAAAAACTTTTTTGTTGCGGGTAATCCTATAAAAATGAGTTCTTATAAAGATCCTTCTTATAGAAATAAATCTCCTACATTAGATGAGCATAGAAACAAAATCTTAAAAGAGTTTAATTTGCAATAAAAACTAAAACAAATAGCTAGTTGAAATATGGAATTTACTTTTGAAATGTTTATAACCTTGGCACTAGTCTGCTTTGCTATAGCAGGGTATGCTTCAGGAAAATTTCCCATAGATGCCGTATCTATCAGCGTTCTTGGACTATTGTTCTTCATCTTTGAAGTTTTTCCCGTCCAGGGGATAAATTTTAGTGATTTCATAGATGGTTTTGCAAATCACGGACTGTTAACTGTAATGGCACTGCTTGTAGTGGCACAAGGCGTACACACTACTGGTGTTCTAAATACATTTGTAGATAATATTATAAATTTAAAAAGTAAGCCTGATGAACTTAAAAGTACATTTCTTATTATGACACTTTTTATAGTAGCGCTTTTTTCAAGTATTATGAATAATACCCCAATAATTATTATATTTATCCCTCTTATAGCTATAATTGCTGATAAATTAGGGTTCTCAGCCAGTAAAGCACTTATTCCTTTAAGTTATGCAGGAATACTTGGAGGAATGATTACTTTGGTGGGTTCTAGTACTAATATTATTGGGGCTGGAGTAGCAAAAGATTTAGGCATAGAAGGAATAAGTTTTTTCACTGTTACTATTCCAGGGTTATCAATAGCTGTACCTGGATTATTATTTGTAATATTTTTGCTGCCTAAACTCATGCCCAAAACGGATAAATTATCTAGTACTTTTTCCGATCAGCAGCAAAAATTTATTGCCCAAATAGAAATATCTGAAGATAGTGAACTTATTGGTGAATCAACTGAAAATGGAAAATTTAACACACTTCCAAACATGAGTATATTGCTTATTCAAAGAGGCGAACATGCTTTTTCTGCTTATCAATCTACACCCATAGAAAGAAATGATATCATAATAGTCCAAGCGGATAGAAAAACACTAGAAAATGCATTGAATACTCTAGGAGAGCAACTGCATCCTCAATTTGCAGATACAAAAGATGTCGTGGATTCTGACTCGGATGAACAAATATTGGTCGAGACCCTAATATCTCCTGATTCCAGAATGGCCGGAAGAAACTTAGAACAAGCAAGATTCAGAAAATTAACCGGATGTATAGCTTTAGGAATCAAAAGAACTTCCAGAGTTTTTAGAGAACAAATAACTGATATAGTTCTTGAAGCAGGTGATGTTTTATTAGTTCAAGGAACAAAGACATCTATTGAAAACTTGAAGTCTAACCAAGACGTAACTTTACTAGATTATACCTACACTGAATTACACAGAAAAAAGTTTGCTAGAAGTTCCATCATCATATTTTTAATAACCATTTTTACGATAGCCACAGGAATATTACCAACAGTTGCGGCAGCTATGATAGGTGCAGCATCTATGATTGCATCAGGAGCATTATCTGCAGAAAGAGCAATTAATTCTTTAGATAGGCATGTTTTCTTAACTATAGTTTCTATGTTAGCATTAAGTCATGCAATATTAATGACAGGTCTTTCAGAATATGGAGCTATTAAAATACTAGAATATACAGGGGAGATGGGACCAGTTATCACTTTATCCTTTGTATTTTTATTTATATCAATACTGACTAATTTTTTAACAAATAATGCTAGTGCAGCATTATTCATGCCTCTTGGCATATCTATTGCTCATTCATTAAATATAGACCCTTTAGTTTGTGTAATTACAGTAATACTTGCTTCAAATTGTTCTTTTGCTACCCCCTATGGATATCAAACAAATTTACTAGTTATGGCACCCGGAAATTATAGCCTAAAGCATTTTCTTATAGGTGGTATCCCTTTAACTCTTATATCTTGGATATGCTTTACTATTTTTGTCCCTTGGTATTATGGTATTTATTAATACTTGAATTTGGTATAAGCTCTAACTATGTCAATTAACGTAAAAAAACCACTACAGATTTTTTATGGTACTTCTCCTCAGACGTGTCATTATCTTCCTGCACAAATGGAAAAAAAAATTATTACTGAAATAACTGGACCTGATTCTGATCAGTTAAATCATTTGCTTACTAGTGCAGGTTTTAGAAGATCTCATAATACTGCTTATAGACCCGCTTGTACTTCATGCCATGCGTGCATACCAGTAAGAATCAATGTTTCAAAATATGTTCCTAATAGATCCATGAAAAAAGCAAGAAAAGCTGCCTATGATATTACCTATTCAGAAAGACCTCCAATAGCTACCAGAGAACAATTTAATCTATTTAAAAAATATCAAAAATTACGACATGAAGAGAGTGAAATGGCAACTATGGATTTTAACGAATACAGGTCTATGATTGAAGACACTACTGTCAATACAATAATGTTTGAGTTTAGAGATAGTAAGAATATTCTTATAGCTGCAAGCTTAACTGATATAATAGATGACGGTTTAAGTGGGGTTTATAAATTTTTTTCGCCTGAAAGAAGGAAACTTAGTCTTGGAACATGGATTATTGATTGGCATGTACTAAAAGCCATTGATAGCAATTTAAATTATGTTTATTTAGGCTATTGGATATCTGGATGTAATAAAATGTCCTATAAAAGTAATTTTTCTGGTTTGGAAAAATTAATTAACAATACATGGCTAGATTTTTAATATTATTGTTAGGAGAATAAATTGAAAAATAAAATAAAAACATTAAAAAGAAGAGAATTATTAATTGGAGCATCTGCATTAACCGGCGTAGGCATTTTATCTGCTTGCGATGATAATGTTGATGGAGGAACACCTTCAAATCCAAAAGAATCAGCGTCAATTTCCAAAAATATTATACAGTGGAGAATGGTTACATGTTGGCCTAGAGATTTTCCAGGAGGAGGAACAGGCTCTCAAAACTTAGCAAAAAAAATTACAGCCGCATCAGATGGTAGATTAGAAATTAAAAATTTTGCAGCTGGAGAACTAGTTCCTGCTTTTGAGGTTTTTGATGCTGTTAGAGAGGGTACAGCACAATGCGGACATGCCGCTCCGTATTATTGGATCGCAAAACACAGATCAATCCCCTTCTTTTGTACTGTTCCAGGAGGAATGACAGCTTCAGAAAAAGCTGCCTGGATAATCTATGGGGGAGGACAAGAGCTATGGGATGAAGTTTATGCCGAGTTTGGTGTAAAAAGTTTTCTAGCCGGAAATACGGGTGTTCAAATGGGAGGATGGTTCCAAAAAGAAATTAATTCTTTAGAGGATTTTAAAGGTTTAAAAATGAGAATGCCCGGTTTAGGTGCGGAAGTAGTCAATAGAATGGGAGGTACTGCTGTTAATATGCCTGCAGGAGAGATAATGCCAGCATTACAGTCTGGCGTAATTGACGCGGCTGAATGGGTCGGGCCCTGGAATGATCTAGCACTTGGATTTTATAAAGTAGCTAAATACTATTATGGTCCTGGTTTTCACGAGGGCGGAACTACTAATGAACTAATAATGAATAAAGAAAGTTATGAGTCTCTAAGTGAAGATTTAAAAATTATTGTCAAAAATGCCTGTCATTCTGCAGCATTAGAGGTGCCAGCTGAATATTTTGCCTATAGTGGATTATCTCTTAATGTACTTAAAAAAGATCACAATGTTGATGTAAGATCATTCCCGAATGATGTAGTTAAACAGATGTTCATGATTTCAAAAGAAGTTATAGAAGAAACAGCTTTAGAAGGTGAGCTTCATTCAAGAATATTTAATAGCTGGAATAATTTTTTTCTACAATCTATGCAATATCAAAAATATAGTGATTATGGGTTTATGCGTGATAGAGCCATGGCATATGAAAATATTTAAAAATCAGATGGGAAAAATGAATATGAAAAACATTTCTAGACGGAAAGTTATTAAGTCTGCTGCTATTGGTGCTGGTGCAACACTAATATCTGCACCTGCTATAGCTACAAATATTATAAAATGGAAAATGGTTACAACATGGCCCAAGAATTTTCCTGGCCTAGGTACTGGAGCTCAACGTATCGCTGATTCAATTACTTCAATGTCAGAAGGCAATTTAACAGTTAAATTGTATGCTGCAGGTGAACTCGTGCCTCCCTTTGAATGTTTTGATGCAGTAAGACAAGGAACAGCCCAGATGAGCCATGGAGCTAGTTACTATTGGATAAATAAAAATAGATCCACCCCATTTTTTGCAGCAGTTCCCGGAGGATTAACAGCGCAAGAACATGATGCGTGGATTCACTATGGAGGAGGCCAAGAATTATGGGATGAGTTATATGGAGAATTTAATCTTAAAGGCTTTTTAGGTGGCAATTCAGGTGTACAAATGGGAGGCTGGTTTAATAAAGAAATTAACTCTTTAGAAGATTTTAAAGGTCTAAAAATGAGAATTCCAGGATTAGGCGCAGAAGTTATAAATAGAATGGGAGCTACGGCTGTTGCTCTTCCTGGCGGGGAAATAATGCCTTCACTTCAATCTGGTGCAATAGATGCAACTGAATGGGTGGGTCCCTGGAATGATCTTGCTTTTGGTTTTTATAAAGTAGCTAAAAATTATTATGGTCCAGGATTTCATGAACCTGGGACTCATACTGAATGTATAGTAAATAAAACTGAATTTGAATCATTACCTAAAAATCTTCAGAATATTGTAGAACATGCATGTGTTTCAGAAAATAATAGGATGTTAGCTGAATTTACAACAGGAAATAATATTGCTCAAAAAAAGCTTATTGAGGATCATGGAGTTAAAATAAAACATTTTCCTGATGAAGTTTATAAAGCTATGTTTTCATACAGTAATGAAGTTATATCTGAAACAGCAAAAGAGGGAGATATAAATAAAAGAATTTATGACTCATGGTCATCTTTTAGAAATGCAGCAAGAGAAAGAGCCCCTTTCTCTGAACAAGGATATATGCTTAGAAGAAGCTAAGTTTTCTCAATATTTTTATATGAAGTTTTGCAGAAGGGCAACAAAACGACAGGTATTATTGCAAACCACATAATAACGAAAGTAATGTTATTTAAGGCCATGATAAAGCCTTCTCTTTGTCCAAGAATTTCAGCTGCTAGTAGAGTTTTAAAATCTGGAGTAAAATTTGGTAATACAGGAAAATTTTGAAACAATCCTTGAAATTTCTGATTAGCTCCAGACAACGATTCTACTCCTATACTCATAGCATTAGATATACTTCCATAATATATAATTTGCATCTTATCTAAAAATATATTTGTAACTGCAATTGCAACGGCACCTCCCAATCTCAGTATTAAATTGAACATAGATGCTGCATTCTGTATACCTGACCTAGGAATATATAGCATGGCAATATATTGATTACCTATCCACAATAATTGAGACCCAACACCTCTAAGCACTTGAGGCCAAAATAACTCATCAAAACCAAATTCTGAAGTTATATTGACCATCCACCAAGTCCCTATAAAAATTAGAATACATCCCAATAAAATGATAGCTCTACTACCTATTGTGTTGAGTAAAATGCCAACAAAAGGACCTGTTGCCATCCAAGCCAATCCCATAATTGATACCATTGATCCTATTTCCCAAGGACCAATGCCCCTCACTTCTCCTAAGAAAACTGGCAACATAAAAATTGGTGCATATATAGAAACTCCAAAAACTACAACATTCACACACCCTATAGAAAAATTTCTATTTTTGAATACATTCAAATCAATTACGGGATTTTTAGCCGTAATTTCTCTGTAAAAAAATAAGGAGAAAGTGATAACACATAAAATTGAAGAAAACCTAATTATTGTCGATGCAAACCAATCAAGTTCGGCCCCTTCTTCTAAAGTGATTAACAATAATAATAAGCTTGCCGCAAGAAGAATAATTCCCGCGTAATCAATTTGTTTAAATAATTTGGGTTCTTTATCCCTTAAATCAATAAAAAAATAACCTAAAATTAATATAAATAAACCAACAGGAATATTATAAAGAAACATCCAACGCCAACCCAACATATCCGTCATCCAGCCTCCTAAAGGAGGGCCAAAAGCAATAGAGGATACACCGATAGTTGCAGTTATTGCCAAAATAAGTGGAATTTGTTTTTTATCAAATAATAGATATATACAAGAGAACATTATTGGCATTAAGGCCCCACCTGTAATACCCTGCATTGCTCTAAAAGCCACCACTAGATAAAAATTATTTGTAGCTGCACACCCCAAACTTGCAATTATAAAACCGCTTAATCCACATAAAAAAAGGAGTCTTATTGAAATTAAACGTGCTAACCATCCAGAGAATGGAATAATTACAACTTCTGCCATTAAATAAGCAGACATCATATACGATATTTGATCAATTTCTACATTTAGAGCTCCTTGTAAATGTCTAAATGAGGAACCCACTATTTGCATGCTTATGACATTTAAAACAAACCCAAATAGTATTATCATAAACATACTTAAATTTTTATAATTCATAATCTCTGTACTTTAACGATATAATTAAATTTATAAATATAACTATAGAAAACCAAAATTATGTTGTTATTATTATCTCTTAAACACAAGTGCTAATATTTAATTGCTTAATTGCAATAAGTACAGAGGTAAATATGAAAAATATTATAGAAGTTTGGGGACATAAGACTTTTAGACCATTTAGAATATATTGGATACTGGAAGAATATAAATTAAAATATAAAAGTTATAAAATTGGCTCACGTACAGGTGAAACCCAAACGCCAGAATATCTAAATATGAATCCTAAAGGAAAAATTCCTCTTTTTAGACACAATGATATATTTATAAGCGAAAGTGTGGCTTCAATGAACTATGTGGCTGATAACTTTGAAAAACCCTCAGATTTTTATATCCCTTCATCTCCTAAGGAAAAAGCTAAAGTTGATGAATGGTGTTATTTTTGTGCTATGGAACTTGACGCCTTAGGCATTTATATTTTAAGAAGACACGAACAAGTTGAAAATAGAGGACTCTCAAATTTATACGGGGAAGCTCCAAATGCTATTAAGACAGCGAAAGAACATTTTTCTAGAATGATAAAAGCCTGTGAAAGAGATGTTCCTAATGAAAATTGGTTGATGAGTAATAGTCCTAGTTGTGCCGATATCATGTTCATGAGTTGTCTACAAGTTGCAACATTATTTAATATAGAAATTAAAAGTGATAAAATTGTATCTTATCGTGAAAGAGCAATTCAAAGACAACAGTATATCAATGCAATGGTTGAGACTTTTGGACAAGAAGACACTTCGAAAAAATAAAAGAGAGAATATATATGATCAATAAAGGTCCTTTGTCAGGAATAAAAGTTGTAGATCTAACAGCTATGGTATCAGGACCAGCTGCAACTATGTACTTAGGAGATCAGGGAGCTGATGTAATTAAAATAGAGCCTCTTGAAGGAGAATTAATGCGTAAAGTTGGCACAAATAATAAAGGTATGACTAATTCTTTTCTTTGCTGCAATAGAAGCAAGAGATCACTGACATTAAATTTAAAAGATGACAAAGGAGTTGATATACTTAAAAATTTAGTAAAAAAAGCTGATGTTTTTGTACAAAATTTCAGACCTGGCGTTGCAGATAGAATGGGTTTAGGAGAAAAAGAATTAAGAAAAATAAAACCTCAATTAATCTATGTATCAATCAGTGGTTTTGGTGAAAATGGTCCTTATTCTAGCCAAAGAGTATATGATCCAATAATTCAGGCACTTTCAGGATTGGCAGATATACAAAGAGACAAAGAAACAAAAATACCTAAAATGGTAAGAACTATTATTCCGGATAAAACTACTGCCCTAACTGCAGCTCAAGCCATAAGCTCTGCACTATTTTACAAAGAAAGACATGGAAAGGGTCAACATATTAAACTTGCCATGATAGATGTAATGATTGCGTACCTTTGGCCTGAAGGAAGCTCAGCATTATCCTTCGTAGGTAAAGAAGGAGATCCAACTGCTGGTCAATTAGGCTTAGATTTAGTCTATAAAACAAAAGATAAGAAATATATTACAGCAGGAGCCGTTACAGATAAAGAATGGTTAGGGATATGCAATGCTATGGACAGAAAAGATTTATTGGTTGATGAAAGATTTAATAATGCTAGACAAAGAATATTACATAAAGCTGAGAGAAGAGCAGTTATTGCAGAAGAAATCCTTAAGCATAATGCAGAATCTATTTTGGAAAAATTTAATAAGAATGATGTGCCATCAGCTCCAATTTTGACTAGAACTGAACTTATCGAAAACAAACAAGTTATTACTAACAAAATGATTGAAATACATAAAAGTAAGCATTTTGGGAAAATTAGATCTCCAAGACCCGCTGCAATTTATTCTGTTTCTCCTACTAACGGGAGAATGCTAGCACCTCTTTTAGGAGAAAATAGCTATGAAATTTTAGAAGAAATAGGGATGAATGACAAAGAAATAAAAAAACTTATAAAAGAAAAAGTAATTTCTACTATTTAATTAATTATTACAATCTCTGTTACTTTCTTTGCTTTTCATAGATGTTTTACATAAAATTGAATTAGCAAAAATAGGATTATCCTCTGATAAATGAGATATATCTGCCGACCTAAAGTTGGCTTTAAATAAATTTACCCTATTCATAATACTTCCTTTTAATTTAGCTTTAAAAAAAATTGACCTTCTTAAACTAGATTTAGAAAAATCTACGTTTTCTAAAACTGAATTAGAAAAATTTACATTACGTGCTTTAGTTTTTCTCATAATTGCTCCTTGTAAATTACAATTTTCAATCAGAGAAAGTGATAATTTTGATTCACTTAAATCTACATTTTTCATAGAAACATTAAATAAGGTTGTCCTTTGCATATTTGTTTTTGAAAGATTAGCATTATCAAATATAGAAAATTCTATTTCTGCGCCATGTAAGTGTGCCTCAGATAAATTCGTATTAATAAAGCTAGTATGATGTATTACTGAAGAAGTCAAATTAGCATTTATAAGAACTGCGTTATCTATTTGAGTGTTATCAAATAAAGTTGATGGCATGTCTGCATTGGTTAGATTAGCACTATTAAGTTTTACATTACTTAAAGTAGCGTTTGCCATTTTTACATTTATCAAGCTTGC
>CAZNVN010000059.1:0-10729 GCA_964576635.1 uncultured Rhodospirillaceae bacterium | reverse complement strand
AAAACAAAATATCTGCCTTATTGGCTAATGAGGAAATCGCAAGGGCTAATTTAAACAAAAAAATAATTAAAGCCCCTTTCGATGGAATAGTTGGTCTAAAAAATATTAGTGTAGGTGAGTATTTAGAACCTGGGGAGATAGCTACCACACTAGATGCAACAAATCCTATTGAACTGGATTTTGAGGTTCCAGAATCAGCTATTTCTACTCTTAGTGCTGGAACTACTATTACTACTTATACTAGAGTCTGGGGAGAAGAATTATTTACTGGAAAAATAAAATCAATCAACAGTAGAGTAAATAAAGAATCTAGATCTATAACAGTAAGAGCACAAATAAACAACCCAGACAACAGACTTAAACCAGGAATGTTTATGATTGTAAAACTTCCTATTTTTAATCGAGAAAAGGCTATAATTATTCCTGAAGAAGCCATAATCACTGATGGCACCCAGAGAACAGTTTATGCAATAGAAGATAACACAGCTAAAGCCAAACCTGTTAAGCTTGGTGAAAGGCTCCTTGGAGAAGTAGAAATCACAAATGGATTAGAAAAAACATCTATTGTAATTGTTGGTGGAATCCAAAAAGTTAGAGATGGAACTAAAGTAATTATTAGAAACAAAGAAAAATAATCAAAAAAAAATTTAATATATTAGGTATTCCATATGTCAGAAAAAAACCAACTTAACCAAAAATCTCTCATACTATCGGACATTTCTATTAAAAGACCAGTATTTGCAGCCGTAATAAGTCTAATATTGATAATATTTGGCTTGGCTTCCATGCAAGACTTAGCTATTAGAGAATATCCAGATATTGACGCTCCAATTGTTTCTGTTGTAACTCTATACAAAGGCGCTCCTGCAACAATTATTGAGAGTCAGGTTACACAAATAATAGAAGAATCTGTTAGTGGAATCGAAGGCGTTAAGCAAATTACATCTAAGAGTAGAGAAGAAAGGTCTGAAGTAACTATAGAATTTGTAGTTTCTAGAAATATAGATGATGCCGCAAGTGATGTTAGAGATAAAGTAGCTGCAAACATTGGAAATCTTCCTTTAGATACAGAAACGCCTATAGTAATGAAAACAGAGGCTGATGCGAGCCCTTTTATATGGATTGGAATGAGAAGTAAAGAGTGGAATGCCATTCAACTTAGTGATTATGCCGACAGATATTTAGTAGACATCTTTTCGGTAGTGCCAGGTGTAGCAAAAGTCATGATAGGTGGAGAAAGAAAACCAGCCATGAGAATATGGTTAAATAGAAGGTCTATGGCAGCTTTAGGAATTACTGTAAACGATGTAGAAGATGCCCTAAAAAAACAAAATCTTGAATTACCATCAGGTCGAGTAGAGTCTGACAGAAGAGAATTTGCCGTAAGAACTGATTCAGGCTTAGTTACAGAAAGACAATTTAGAGAAATAGTTATTGATCAAAGATCTAACTATCTAATAAGGCTAAATGACATAGCAGAAGTTAAATTAGGTACTGAGGAAGAAAGATATGAAGTTAGGGCTAATGGGGAACCAGCAATAGGATTAGGAGTAATCAAACAATCCAAGGCCAATGAATTAGAAATATCTAATGGACTTAGATCTAAATTAGAAGATGTAAAGAATAATCTTCCCGAACAGGTAGAGCTTTTTATAGCTTATGATAGATCTAGATTTGTTGATGCATCTATAAAAGAAGTTTTTAAAGCTTTAAGTATTGCTATGTGTTTGGTAATAGCAGTAATTTTTATTTTTTTAAGATCTTTATGGGCTACACTTATCCCAGCTGTTGCGATTCCAGTATCTCTTATAGCATCATTCATAATACTCAATATTTTTGGTTTTTCTATAAATGTTTTGACTCTTTTAGCCTATGTCCTTGCCGTCGGATTAGTAGTAGATGACGCAATAGTAGTATTAGAAAATATTCATAGAAGAGTTGAAAATGGTGAACCTGTTTTATTAGCTGCCTATAGAGGTTCTCGTCAAATAGGATTTGCTGTAATTGCTACTACCTTATCTCTTATAGCTGTATTTGTCCCAATTTCTATGATGGGTGGTAATACAGGAAGATTATTTAGTGAATTTGGTATATCCATAGCAGGCGCTGTATTCTTTTCAAGCATAGTAGCTTTAACTTTAACTCCCATGATGTGTTCAAAAATTCTTAAGGAAAAAAAATCAAATAATTTAATTTTTAGATTCTCAGAAAAGGTCTTCTCTTCCATTAATAATGGATATGGATGGATGTTGAATAAATCACTATCTTTTCCAATTATTATTTTTTCCGTGGCTGTAGCTTTTTCAGCTATTGCATATACTTTTTATGAAAAAGTTCCTAAAGAATTTGCTCCTACAGAAGATAGAGGGGTTTTTTTAGTGGTTCTGATGGCACCAGAAGGTGCTACTTTAAATTACACCAGAGATTATTTACTTGAAGTCGAAGACACATTATCAACGATAGGACCTGATGGATCAAACGAAATAGATACTCTTTTTGGAGTTTTAGCTCCTGGATTAAGTAGGCCTAGTCCTGTAAATTTTGCTATAGCATTTGTAGTTCTAAAACCTTGGAAAGAACGTTTTAGAAGTCAGCAAGCTATTGTTAAAGAATTTTTTCCTAAATTACTTGGAATACCAGGTGCAAATGTTTTTGCTATAAATCCCCCTAGTTTAAATCAACCCGGAAGAAAATCACCAGTTCAGTTTGTTATAGGAGGCCCTAGTTATGAAACATTGAAGGACTGGAGCAAAATTATCATTGAAAAAACAAGAGAAGAGAATCCTGATCTCCTTAGCATAGATGCAGATTATAAAGAAACTAAACCTGAGCTGAAAGTAGATATAAATAGAGACAGATCTGCTAGCATGGAAGTATCCATTTCTAATATAGGGAGAACATTGGAAACTATGCTTGGATCAAGGTTTGTTACCACATTTAATGATCGCGGAGTACAATATAATGTAGTTTTGCAGGCTAGAAACCAGGACCGAGTTACTCCTAATGATTTGGAAAACATATATGTAAGAAATACTAAGGACGAATTGATACCACTAAACAATCTTATAACGACAAGAGAAACAGCTGCCCCTAAAGAATTGAATAGATTTGATAGAATGAGAGCAGTTACTATTTCTGCTTCATTAGGACCCGGTTATAGTTTAGGTCAAGCTTTAGACTATTTAGATAACTTAGCACGAACTTCATTGCCACCTGAAGCAAGAATAGCTTACGCCGGTCAATCTAGGGAGTTTAGAGATTCTTCGAGCTCATTAGCTCTAACTTTTGCTCTTGCATTGATAGTTGTATTTCTTGTTTTGGCTGCGCAATTTGAAAGTTTTATTCATCCTTTCATTATTTTACTATCTGTACCACTTGCTATTACAGGAGCATAAGCTACGCTATATCTTACTGGAATCACGCTAAATGTTTACAGTCAGATAGGTCTTGTAATGCTTATAGGTCTGGTTGCAAAAAACGCTATACTTATAGTAGAGTTTGCTAACCAACTACGTGAACAAGGAAGATCAATCAAGGACGCAGTCAAAGAATCTTCTGTAGCAAGATTAAGACCTATACTCATGACAACCATTGCTACAGTTTTGGGAGCAATGCCTCTTGCTTTAGCAACAGGAGCAGGAGCAGAAAGTAGAGCTTCAATAGGATGGGTTATAGTAGGAGGGGTTACATTCTCAACTATTTTAAGTCTTTTTATAGTTCCTGCTTTATATAATTTATTAGCAAGGTTTACTAAACCTTCTAGCCATGTAGCAAACAGATTAAGAGGTCTGGAGAATGAATATAACAAAAAAGGATCACCTCTAACTGCTGAGTAAAAAATGAATTTAAAAAGATCAAAATATACAACAAAGGCGGATTTTATTGTTATAGGTGCCGGTATAGCTGGATCATCAGCTGCTTGCAGACTTTCTCAACACGGCAAAGTTATAATACTTGAAAAAGAATCTAGTCCTGGTTACCACACTACTGGGCGTTCTGCAGCTTTTTTTACTGAAAATTATGGCAATTCAAAAATACGGGCTATTACTAGAGCAAGTAGAAGTTTTTTAGAAAAACCTCCTAGATTCTTTGGAAACAATAAACTTATGCATAATTATGGCGGAAGTCTGTTTATAGCTAATAAAAGTCAAAACCAATTAATTGAAAATGAACTAAAATATGCTAAATCAAATGAAGCTAATATTTTTGAAATCTCACCATCTGAAGCTTTAATTAAAGTGCCTATAATAAAAAAAGAATATTTACATCGTGCTTTAATAGAGCCGGATGCAAAATCTATGGATGTTGATCTAATTCATCAAGGATTTTTGAGAGGACTAAAAAACAATGAGGGAAAAATAATTCTTAATGCAGAAGTTATCGATATTAAAAAAATTAATGATCAATGGAGAATAACTACTAAGGAAGAAATATTGACCTCGCGTTATATAGTAAATGCAGCGGGGGCTTGGGCAGATAGAATTGGAGCTATGGCTAATTGTCAAACTTTAGACCTACAGCCAAAAAGAAGAACAGTTATAATATTTAGTAAAAATAATAATATTGATATTTCAAACTGGCCTGTGGTTATAGACATAGGAGAGAATTTTTATTTCAAACCAGAGGCAGGAAAAATTCTTGCATCTCCGGGTGATGAAACAGACAGTTTACCCTGCGATTCTCAACCCGAAGAAATAGATATTGCAATAACGGTAGACAGAATTGAAAATGCAACGAAATTTAATATCAAAAAAATAGATCATAAATGGGCTGGTTTAAGATCTTTTCTACCTAGTAGGTCTCCAGCAGTATTTGAAGACCTTAAGCAATCAGGATTTTTCTGGCTAGCAGGGCAAGGAGGTTACGGAATAATGACTTCTCCTGCTATATCGGAAATGATAGAGTGTTTAATTACAGGAAAAAAATGGCCAACCTATTTAGAAGAAGAATCAATATACCCTGATACTTTAAAACCTTAATTATATTTTTATGGCTGAGTCAATTTAATCTCTATTCTTCTATTTCTTCTATATGAGGCTTCGTCAACTCCTTTTGTTAACGGTTGAAATTCTGCAAATCCTGCTACTGATATTTTTTTTGAAGACAAACCTGATTCCATAAAAACCTGAGCAACAGATATTGCTCTCGCCGTACTTAGTTCCCAATTAGAAGGATACCTTAGTGTTTTTATTGGTCTAGGATCTGTATGTCCTTGTATCTGAATTACCCAAGGAATATCATTGGGAATTTTTTTTGTTATATCAAGTAATATCTGAGATAATTGTGAAAGTTGTTTTAATCCTTCTTCACCTATATCTGCAGAACCAGAATCAAATAATACTTCTGACTGAAAAATAAACCTATCTCCTACAATTTCTATATCACTTCTATTCCCTAAAATACTTCTTAAACGTCCAAAGAATTCGGATTTATATTGATTTAACTCCCCCACTTTAACAGCTAAAGCTGTGTTTAACTTTTTACCTAAGTCTGTAATTTGAATATCTTTTTCTTTGATTAATTGCTCTGTGTCATCAAGAATTTTTTGAATACTAGCGAGTTGATTTCTTAAAGATGCAATCTGAGCATTTAAAATCACTACTTGCTTTTTAGCTGCTTCTGATAGTTTCAGTTCATCTTCGGCATCGGATAATTTTACTTTAGTCGCACTGAAAGTTGCTAATAGTTCTTCAAATCTATTGTTTAAATCTTTATTAACATTATCTAAGTCTAGAGATTTTTTTTCTATATTTTTCAGCAAAATAGATAAGTCTACATTTTTATCTCTTAATTCAGTACTTTCCATACTCAATAAATCTAATCTTGCATTAGTTTGATTCAGTTTGCTGTTTAATTGCAATATATTATCGGATAAGTCTCTATTTTCTCTTCGTTCCAATGAAAGCAACTGAGATAGCTCTGTGATTTGTAAGTTTAAACCTGCCAAAACGTCTTCTTTACTAGACAACAATCTGGATAAAACTGACTCAGAAAATAGAAACAATCCTAATAGAAATATTAAGACCAGCAAAAGAGTAGAAATCGCATCCACAAAACCTGGCCAAATATCACTACTATTCCTATGTTTATTTCTGTATCGAATCAATAATAATCACCTCCTCTTAGCAGAAATGCTCTTGCTTTTAGCTCTTTCCTTATTATTATTTTCTAACGAGAGAGCTTCTTTTTTTGAGCTCGAGGAAACACTATCAACAGCAACAGCTACTGTTTTAGCTAGAATTTTTATTTCAGATCTGAGTTCATATATCAATTGTTTATTCCCTTGGTTAGTTTCTTCTATCAATCTGTTCATTGAAACATCGAGGTTTCTTATGTGATCTCTAGTCGCTTCATCCATTCCACCCGAAGAATTTTGTAACATCTTCTGATTATTTTTTATCTGATCAGCGACAGCACCCATCTTTTCTGCAAGATTAGTAAAATTATCTGCAATTTTTTTCTTATCATCTTCACCTCTTCCCAAGGTTCGTTGTAAAGCATCTACACTCTCTGCTGTTTGTTCAAGTAATGCTTGAACATAAACAGGAACCCCTTCATCTTGATATTTTTCTGATTTCGAAGAAGTAGTACGAGAAGATGAAATTAGGCTCATTGAAGACAACCATTCTTCAACATCGTTATAAAATTGATTTTGGGCTTGAGAAGCTTGTAAATCTAGAAAACCTAAAATTAGTGATCCTGATAAACCAAAAAGAGAAGATGAAAATGCTGTACCCATCCCATTTAAAGGCTCTTTCATTCCCTCTTTAAGTGAAAGAAACATACTTGAGGCATCATCATCATTAACACCTAAGGAACTTATAACGGAACCAATAGAATCTATAGTAATTAATAATCCCCAAAATGTTCCCAATAACCCTAAGAACACTAACAATCCTATCATATACCTAGATATCTCTCTACTTTCATCTAACCTAAGGTTAAGGCTATCTAATAAAGATCTCATTGCAATAGAGGACATAGCGGGCCTACCTTTATGTTCTTCCAACATACTCGACATAGGTGCCAATAACACTAAATGAGTATTTTTAAGTGACGATGTAAGACCTTTTGTTTGACTTCTTCTATAGGATTCAACCCATGATATTTCCGGTTTTAAAGTGAAAACTTGACGAAAAACTATGACTGTACCAAAAAATAGAACAAAAATAATTAGTCCATTAAGCATAGGATTAGTATTAAATGCATCTAACAAGGAATTCCCTAAAAAGGCTCCTATCAAGAAAGTAATTATCAAAAAAACTACCATTCTTTTAATGAATCGAATTGGACTATTCACATCTTTTCCAAATAACTAAATTTATTAACTAACAAATTATTACAAAATATATATTAAGTGGCTAATACTTTTTGCAGTGCATGAACTATCTTGGGATTGCCAGCCACAATATTGCCACTAATCAGAGGGTCCTCATTTTTTTTAATTCCTGATACTAAACCTCCTGCTTCTCTGACTAGAATTACTCCAGCTGCAATATCCCAAATACTTAAACCTTCTTCCCAAAACCCATCTACTCTACCTGCAGCCACAAGAGCTAGATCAAGCGAGGCAGCACCAAATCTCCTTAATCCTGCAACTTTCTTCATGACTGAGGCTTGCATTTTCAAATGTGATTTATGATTTTTTTTTCCTAAAAAAGGAATACCAAGAGCTATTAATGATTGATCTAGGCTCTGTCTTGCAGATACCCTTAGCCTTTGGTCATTTAAAAAAGCACTTATCCCCTCTTCGGCCCAATAAAATTCATTTTGGACAGGATTATATATTATACCCGCTATAATCTTATTATTTGATTTTATGGCTATTGAAATTGAAAAATAAGGAAGTCCATGCATAAAATTTAAAGTTCCATCAATTGGATCTATAATCCATATATTTTTTGAACTTAATTTTTCAGACTGTCCTTCTTCCATTATAAAACCGTAATCTGGTCTAGCTTTAGACAATTCTCTATAAATTATTTCTTGAACTTTTAAATCTACATTAGTTACAAAGTCATTTTGGCCTTTAACAGATACCTGTAAATGCTCTAATTCACCAAAATCTCTAATAATATGTTTAGAGGCCTTCCTTACTGCATTTAGCATAATGGTTATATCTGGGGAATATCTTCTCATCTAATCTTATCACATTCTATTATTTATGTTTGCCTACATATGTGCAATCCAATGTAGATATTAAAATTTTTACTCCTACCTCAATATGTGGAGGAACCATAACACGCAAACCATTCTTTAAAATAGCTGGCTTATATGATGAAGAAGCTGTTTGACCTTTTACTACTGCTTCAGTTTCTATAACTTCTTGCACCACTTGTTCAGGTAATGATATACCCACAGGTTTCTCTTCCACTATTTCTAAATTTACTTGCATCCCATTTTGTAAAAAAAACTTTTGATCACCTATTAAATTCTCGGTAATATCTATTTGATCATAGTTTTCTATATCCATAAAAGTTAAAATTTCTCCTGAACTATAGAGAAATTGGTAGACTTTTGTTGAAATATTTAATTTCTCTACTACTTCGCTAGATCTAAATCTTTCATTTAATTTAGACCCATTCTCTAAATTACGAAGTTCTACCTGATTAAAAGCCCCACCTTTTCCTGGCTTAACAGTCTGACATTTTACTGCACGCCAACTAACTCCTTGATGTAAAATAATATTACCTGGCCTTATAGCATTACCATTAATTTTCATGTATATCTCTACTCTATAAATGTTCTATAATTTAAAAAGAACATATACCTACAGAATTAATAAAACAATAAAATGATTAACAATAATTCAGAATAATAGGTTATTGATTTAGAACTTTAGTAAATTTCATTACTGCTTTCATTGGACCTTCTTTATCATTCCAGATAGCACTTATAACTGCAATATAATCCGCACCTGCATTGACTATATTGGAACAATTATTTGATGTTATACCTCCTATTGCAACACAAGCTACATTACTAATATATGACCAATCTTCTATTATATCTATACTAGCTCTATATTTTGGAATTTTTGTCTTAGTATGATAGAACGCACCAAATGCCACATAATTTGCTCCTTCCTCTGACGCTAACATTGCTTTATGCTTAGAATTATAACATGACACTCCTATTATCGCAGAACTACCTAGAATTGTTCTCGCATTTTTCACATTGCTATCTTCTTCTCCTAAATGCACACCATCTGCGCCTATTTTAATAGCCAAATCTGGCCTATCATTAACAATAAAAGTTGTATCAAAATGATGACAAATTGGCCTCAAAGTTTTTCCAACATCTATAACATGTTGATCGTCAACACCCTTAAGTCTCAATTGAACAACCTCAACTAAGCCAGGCGTTAATGCTTGAACTAATTGTTCTTTAAATTCACTTAATTCTATTATAGGAGGAGTGATCAAATATAAGGCACAAGGTTCATTTTTTTTATCATATAGATTCACTATAATCTAATCTTTGCCTTTATATATATCTATAATTTTATTAAGCAAAATTATAGCCTCATCTCTAGGTCGTTGAAAGGTATTTCTTCCTATAATAGATCCATGCCCTCCTCCATCACGAATTTCTCTAATCTCATTCAATAATCCTTCCATATCTTTTGCTGCGCCTCCAGAAAAAACTACAATTCTTCTATGATTAAATGAAGATTTCATTACATGAGACACACGATTAGATAAGGATTTAAGATTTACATCTTTATAAGCTTTCTTTGCCTCATCTTGTTCCACATGCACGGAAGGAGGTTTTACTTTGATAATATGAGCTCCCAATAAAGCAGCCATATGTGCCGCATAAGCACACACGTCTATGGCCGTTTCACCTTCTTTAGATAAATTTCCTCCTCTAGGATAAGACCAAACCACTACAGCCAAACCTAATTGCTTAGCTTCCAAAGCTATTTCCCTAAGCTCTTCCATCATTTCAAATTGGTGATCAGAGCCGGGATATATGGTAAATCCAACTGCCGAGCAACCTAAACGCAAAGCATCATCCACAGAACCATGTACAGCCTGATCTTTAGATGTTGCCCAACTATTTGAACTATTAAGTTTTAAAATTATCGGAATTTGTCCTACATATGAGTTTGCTCCTGCTTCTATCATTCCCAGAGGAGCTGCATAGGCACTTAAACCTGCATCGATTGCTAATTTATAATGATAATGAGGATCATATGCTTCTGGATTAGGAGCAAAAGACCTAGCTGGTCCGTGCTCATAACCTTGATCAACAGGTAAAACAAGAAGTCTGCCAGTTCCTCCTAATTTTCCATTCATTAATATTCTAGCTATATTACTTTTAGTTCCTGGATTATCACTTTCATAATTCGCAAGTATCGACTTAACAATTCTTGTCATTCTCATTCTTTTTCTCCTTATTTATCCACTAAAACTTTTACGCCAGGTAGAGTTTTGCCTTCTATCCATTCTAAAAAAGCACCTCCTGCCACAGATACATATGAAAAACCTCCAGCTGCACCTGCATTATTAAGAGCTGCAATTGTATCTCCTCCCCCCGCAACACTAATTAATCCTCCTGCCCTAGACAACATTGCAGCAGTTAAAGCACAATTTGTAGTTCCTTGATCAAAGGGAGAAATTTCAAATACCCCTAAAGGACCGTTCCAAAGTAGAGTTTTACTTTCAACTATAGCACCGGAAAATAAGTCAACTGTTTTCAAGCCTATATCTAATATCATTTTATT
>CAZNVN010000058.1:0-11121 GCA_964576635.1 uncultured Rhodospirillaceae bacterium | reverse complement strand
TTGAACCCGCGACCCCCGGTACCACAAACCGGTGCTCTAACCAACTGAGCTACACCCGCCATAATAGTTTTTTGTATCCTAACCAATTTATTATTTTATTATACAAAAAAATTTATTAATGCGTAAACTTGATTAAATATTGTGCAATCGATGATTATTTTTACGACATTTTAAAGCTAATATGCTAATATACTTAATAAAAATAAATAATTTACTCAGTTTCTGAGATTGGCATGAATAATGCTATTAAATACAATTAAGGGTATACTACTTTTAAAATATTATGGAGAATTACTATGAAAAAAATTGAAGCAATAATAAAACCTTTTAAATTGGACGAAGTAAAAGATGCACTTCAAGAAGTTGGTGTACATGGTATTACTATAACTGAAGCAAAAGGTTTCGGAAGACAAAAAGGACATACAGAGTTGTACAGAGGTGCTGAATACGTTGTAGACTTTTTGCCTAAAATTAAGCTAGAGGTTATCGTGGCAGATAATATACTAGAACAAACGGTGGAAGCTATTCAAAAAGCGGCTCATACGGGAAAAATTGGAGATGGAAAAATTTTTATAATAAATATAGATCAGACAACTAGAATTAGAACTGGCGAAACTGGAGACGCCGCTATATAAATATATATTAAGTTAAAACAATAGAGGGAGCTATTAAAGATGACTAAAGATGCAAAATCAATTGTGAAGATGATTTCTGATAATGATGTTGCTTTTGTGGATTTTAGATTTACTGATCCAAGAGGAAAATGGCAACACACTGCACAAACATCTAGTTCTGTAGATGAGAAAGTACTTGAAGAAGGCATCATGTTTGATGGCTCCTCAATAGCAGGTTGGAAAGCAATAAATGAATCAGATATGAATTTAAAACCAGACTTAAACTCTGCTGTTTTAGATCCATTTACCGCCCAACCTAATCTTATACTTTTTTGCGATATAATAGAACCAACAACAGGAAAGAATTATGACAGAGACCCAAGATCAACAGCACTTCGTGCTGAACAATATGTAAAGTCATCTGGTATAGGAGATACTGCATACTTTGGTCCCGAAGCAGAATTTTTTGTTTTTGACGATGTTAAATGGAATATTAGTCAAAACAGTACTGGCTACCAAATAGATTCTGAAGAAGGTCCGTATAATAGTGACGCTGATTTTGATGGAGGAAATATAGGACATAGACCACAAATTAAAGGCGGATATTTTCCAGTACCTCCTGTAGATTCTATGACTGATCTAAGAGCAGAAATGGTGACTTCCATGTCAGAAATGGGGCTTCCAATGGAAAAACATCACCATGAAGTGGCTCCTTCACAAAACGAACTAGGATTCAAATTCAGTCCTTTGGTTCAAACAGCTGACTGGATGCAAATTTACAAGTATTGTGTGCATATGGTGGCACATTCATATGGAAAGACCGCAACATTTATGCCTAAGCCTATCGTGGATGATAATGGATCTGGCATGCATTGCCATCAATCTATATGGAAAGGGAATACTCCAATATTCGCGGGAAATGAATATGCAGGTGTTAGTAAGGAATGTTTATATTACATTGGAGGCATAATTAAGCATGCCAAAGCAATTAATGCCTTTACTAATGCTAGTACCAACTCATACAAAAGATTAGTCCCTGGTTTTGAAGCCCCTACATTGCTAGTATATTCAGCACGCAACAGATCAGCATCGTGCAGAATACCTTATGGAAATAGTAAGAACGCCAAACGAGTAGAAGTAAGATTTCCTGATCCTTCTGCAAATCCATATCTAGCATTTTCAGCGATGATTATGGCTGGCATCGATGGAATTAAAAATAAAATCAATCCGGGAGATCCGCTTGATAAAGATCTTTACAGTCTATCAGATTCAGAAATATCTAAAATTCCTCAAGTATCAGCTAGTCTTAGTGAAGCTTTGGAAGCATTAAATTCAGATAGAAAGTTTCTTACTACAGGAGGCGTATTCACTGATAGTCAAATTGACGGATATATTGAATTAAAAGAGGAAGAACAGCAAAAAGTAGATTACACTCCTCATCCAGCTGAATTTGATATGTATTATTCTGTTTAACCTTATTTAGCAGTTGGGTACTTTAAAATTTTAAGTAAGAGCTGTATATTTATAATACAGCTCTTACTATATATAGTATGTTTCCAGTAATTAAAAACTAAATATTGCTTGAAGTATTTAAACTCTATTACTATGTTTGACCTATGAATAAAAATTTTAAAATACTTCCAGACCATAAAACTAATAACTATGAAGCGAAAGATATAGAGTTATTAGAGGGATTAGAGCCTGTAAGAAAAAGACCTGGAATGTATATAGGTGGTACAGACAAAGAATCTCTTCACCATTTAGCATCTGAAATTATTGATAATGCCATGGACGAAGCTGTAGCCGGATATGCTACTAAAATAGAAATAAAGCTATTAGAAAATAATAAATTATTGATCAAAGATAATGGAAGAGGAATTCCTGTTTCAAAACACCCTAAACGTCCCAAAATATCTACGTTAGAGGTAATATGCACCACTCTACATTCGGGAGGTAAATTTAATTCTAATATTTATAAAACTTCAGGTGGACTACATGGTGTAGGACTTTCCGTAGTAAATGCTCTTTCTAGCAATTTAGTAGTTGAAGTTTATAGAGAAGGATTTACATGGAGACAGGAATTTTCAAGAGGTATCCCTCAATATAAGGTTAAAAAGATTGAAAAAAATAAAAACTTTGGAACACAAATAGTTTTTCAACCGGACAGTAAAATTTTTAAAAATGGAACGGACTTTGATCCTAAACTACTCTCTAATATGGCTGAATCTAAGGCATATTTATTTAAAGGGGTTACTATTGAATTGGAAATAAATTTCCTAGAAAAGAATAATGAATATTATAAAGATAAGAAAATTTACTATTTTCCGAATGGAATAAAAGATTTTTTAAATAACAAATTAAATAACAAACCTTTATTCATTAAAAAAACTTTTAATGGTTCTGCAAAGCTAGAAAATAAAGAAGAATATATAGAATGGGCAATATGCTGGCCGGCACAAGTAGACCAATTATTTACTAGTTATTGCAATACTATCCCTACTCCAAATGGTGGAAGTCATGAAAATGGTTTTAAGTTAGCACTAACCAAGGCTTTGAGATCATTTGGCGAATTAAACAATATAAAAAAATCCTTAAAAATTTCCACAGAAGACTTAATGGCTAACTCCTTTGGAATAATATCAGTATTTTTAAAAACACCTCAATTTCAAGGACAGACTAAAGAAAAATTGAATGAACCAAGAGCCCAAAAAGTTATAGAAAATAGCATTAAGGATCATTTTGAACTATGGCTAAATAATAACAGAGATATAGCATTTAGTTTACTGCAACATGCAATTTATAAATTAGAAGAGAGAGTCCGAAGAAAAAATGAAAAAGATTTATATAAAAATACAAACAAAAAACTTATTAATCTTCCTGGAAAGCTAGTCGATTGTTCTCATACAGGACTTAAAAGCACAGAATTATTTATAGTAGAAGGAGATTCTGCGGGTGGATCAGCGAAACAAGCGAGAGATAGAGATACTCAGGCTATTTTAGCACTTAGGGGAAAAATTCTAAACGTAGCATCATCCACTAGTGAAAAAACTGAACAAAATAAGGAATTAAATGATTTAAAAAGAGCCTTAGGATGTGGAACAAAAGAAAACCTTGATATTAGTAAATTACGATATAATAGAATCATTATAATGACGGATGCAGACGTCGATGGAGCGCATATTACTTCTCTTTTATTAACTTTCTTTTTTAAAGAAATGTTAGAAATAGTGATCCAAGGAAAACTATTTTTAGCGCAACCACCTTTATTTAGAATTTCTCAAAAAGGTAAAACACAATATGCTAAAGATGAAAAACATAGAGATACATTAATAAATAAGTTGTTTAACAAAAACAAAAAAATTGAGATAAGTAGGTTTAAAGGTCTTGGAGAAATGCCTGCAAAACAATTAAAAGATACTACTATGGATAAAACAAACCGAACACTTATTAGAGTAGAATTGCCGAATAATAATATAGAAACAACATCGGAATTAGTTAATGATGTAATGGGAAGAAATCCTGAAAAAAGACTTCAATTTATAAAAGAAAAAGTAGAGTCTAGCGAGATCCTTTATATTGAATAAAAGATAAATTATTTTATATGATGACCACTAACCATTACTTATGTTAAAAAAAATATTTTAAGTTTATTTATTTAGAAGGGAAAATCAGTAAAGTGTATGATATTTTTATAAAAAATGGTGAAGTAATACTCCCTGAGAATAGAAAACAAAAATTAAATATTGGTATAAAAAATAGCATAATTAGCTTAATCACGACAAAAAATGATTATGCTTGTAAAACACTGATTGATGCAAAAAATTTAACTATCATACCTGGTGTGATAGATAGCCAAGTACATTTTAGAGAGCCAGGTTCCGTTCATAAAGAAGACCTAGAGACTGGAAGTAAATCTGCTGCCTTAGGAGGAGTAACTAGTATATTTGAAATGCCAAATACTTTTCCTCCAACTTCTACTCCTGAATTACTAGAAGAAAAACTTAGGCTAGCCAAAAATAGAATGTGGACTAATTACGCTTTTTTTGCTGGAGCTACAGCAAATAATATCAATTTAATAGATAAACTGGAACTTATGGAAGGTTGTGCAGGAATAAAGATTTTTATGGGATCATCTACTGGAAATCTTTTAGTTCCTGATGATGAAACACTGACAAAAATATTTAATAAAGGTTTTAGGCGTATGGCTATTCATGCTGAAGACGAAAATAGACTACAAAATAGAAAAAAATTAATAAAAAAAGATTCCGATCATTCATTTCATCCTATATGGAGAGATGAAGCTTGTGCAATAAATGCTACTAAAAGAATAATAAAAATTATTAAAAAAATTAAACGCCCTATACATATACTTCATGTAAGTACATCAGAAGAGATAGAGTTACTTAAAAAACAAAAAAAGATAATTACAGTAGAAGTTACTCCGCAACACCTTACTTTGAGTGCACCTAATTGTTATAATAAACTAGGCGCATTAGCACAGATGAATCCTCCTATCAGAACTATTAATCATCAGGAGGGCTTATGGAGAGGAATTAAGGAAGGAGTTGTTGATGTGATAGGATCTGATCATGCTCCCCATACATTAGAAGAAAAAAACAATCCATATCCAGATTGTCCTGCGGGAATGCCAGGCGTACAAACCATGCTCCCAATCATGTTAGACCATGTCAATAAAAGAAAATTAAGTCTACACAGATTAGTAGAATTAGTTTGTTCCAATCCGGCAAAGATTTATAAAATAAATAATAAAGGTAATATAAAACTTGGCTATGACGCAGACATATCAATAATAGATTTAAACAAAAAATATACAATTACGAATGATATAATGGTTTCAAAATGTGGTTGGACACCATTTCATAACAAAAAAATTACCGGATGGCCTACAATGACTATAATAAATGGAAGATTGGTTATGAGAGAAGGATCATTATTAGGAAAACCTGCTGGCGTTCCTGTAAAATTTTCTCCTTAGGTAAATTACTATGATAATAAAATATTTTTATAATAATAACAAAGCCATAACTATAATTTATGCTGTAATAACTTACATGTTTTTTATTCAACATGGATATTCAGAAAGTTATATTGAACAATTTGAATACTCAGATGAATTTCATGAGAAGCCGCTTATATTAGACTATAATGAGGGAATTTCCGGAATAATAAAAATATCCCCAAGAGGAGGAGCATTCTCCAATTACTCTTGGATTACGGTAAATAAAAGTTTAAAAAAAATTAGTAACAGAGAAAACTGGTTAAATGAAAGACTTACCAACGAAATTCAACATTTAGCATCAATCGAAAGACTGCTAAGAGGTCCTGACAGCCCACTATTAGAAACTATTTTTGACACAGCCAGGACATCATTGCCCGATATAGATGATACGATTGCTAAGGCTACAATATCTCCAGACTATTTTTGTGAACACCCAAAACTAGGGTATAATAAACAGGGTGAATTTATGCAGCTTTATTGCAAGTATCCCTTAGGAATGTTTAAATATTATATTGTTCTAAGATTACAGAATATAAATGATATGGATTATTATTTATGTATAAGTTCTCTTAATCAAAAAAGGCTGAGAGAATTGATAGATATAGCAAATAGCATATCCCTAGTAAAAAATAAATATGAGAATTAAAATGGCACTGGATAAGAAAAAGAATGTCATTAACATGAAAGAACAACAACTAGAACCTTCATCAAGTTGGTATAATATTTTTAATATGGATGATCAATTAAATGATGAAGAAAAATTAGTTAGGGATACCGTCTATTCATATGCACAAGAAAAATTAATGAATAGAATTCTGGAAAGCAATAGAAATGAAACTTTTGATAAATCAATATTTACTGAGATGGGAGAACTAGGGATATTAGGACCCACTATACAAGGCTATGGTTGCCCAGGCGTTTCCAATGTCGCCTATGGCTTGATTGCTAGAGAAATAGAACGTGTTGACTCCAGTTACAGATCATGTTTTAGCGTACAATCAAGTTTGGTTATGCATCCAATATATAAATTTGGATCAGAAACACAAAAAAACAAATTTTTACCTAAACTAGCTTTAGGAAAAATGATAGGTGCATTTGGTTTAACAGAACCCAATCATGGTTCCGATCCTGGTAGTATGGAAACAAAGGCTAAAAATACTAAAGGAGGGTATATACTGAATGGATCTAAAAATTGGATTACTAATTCTCCTATAGCTGATGTATTAATTATTTGGGCAAAAGATGAAGACGATATTTTAAGAGGTTTTATTGTTGAGCGGGATTTCAAAGGACTAGAAACTCCAGTTATAAAAGGAAAGTTTTCATTAAGAGCCTCTATTACAGGAATGATACATTTAACTGATGTTTTTGTACCTCAAGAATACATCTTACCAGAAGTACAATCTTTCAAAGGTCCTTTCTCATGTCTTGATTCTGCTAGATATGGTATTGCCTGGGGGTCCATTGGGTCAGCAGAATTTTGTTGGCACGCTGCTAGAAAATATGCATTGGATAGAAAACAATTTGGCAAACCATTGGCTGCCAATCAATTAATTCAAAAAAAATTAGTTGATATGCAAACAGAAATTGCATTGGCATTACAAGCCAATATTAGAGTTGGCAGATTAAGAGATGAAAATAAGTGTACCCCAGAGATGGTATCTTTAATTAAACGTAATAATACAGGAAAAGCATTAGATATTGCTCGTGTTTCAAGAGATATTCACGGAGCTAATGGCGTTAGTGATGAATATCATGTAATACGGCACGTTATGAATCTCGAAGCAGTTAACACTTATGAAGGCACACATGATATACACGCACTAATCCTCGGTAGATCTCAGACTGGCATAGCAGCCTTTTAAAAATCAAACAGAATTATCTATCATTTTTATAATTGCTGAATAATCTAGATTTCCTCTACCGTTACCTACAAACTCTTTATACATTTTAAGGGCCAATGACCCAATTGGTGTGTTCAAATTAACAGATTTAGCAGCTGACTGTGCCAAAGATAAATCTTTAACCATCATACTTGCCGAAAAGCCCGGTTTAAAATTCACATTTGCAGCAGCTGTTTCAATAATGCCTGCCACAGGAAGATGGTTTAACATTGCCCAAGACATTCCAGAAGCTTTAGAACTTATTTCAAACAACTTTTTTTGATCTAATCCTAATCTTTTTGCCATTGTAAAAGATTCACCTAAGGCTATCATTGATATTCCAAGAATCATATTATTACAAATCTTAGCAGCCTGCCCTGCCCCTAACTCTCCTGCATGAATTACTTTATGTCCCATATTTTTAAGTATTGGTAATGAAAGATTAAAACTGTCATTAGTACCTCCAACCATGAAAGTTAGATTACCCTTTATAGCACCTACTATGCCCCCCGATACCGGAGCATCAATAATAGAAAGCCTATTTATATTTGCCTCTTTACCTACTTCTTTAATACTTTCAATATCTATAGTTGAACAATCAATCAAAATAGTATTTTCTTTTACATTATTTATTACCCCGTTTTCACTTAGATAGACTTCCTTAACATGCTTTCCCTCTGGTAACATAGTAACAACAGCGTCAGTATCCTTTACAGCAGTATCTAAATTTTGGTGAATTACAAAGCCTTTATTATTAAGATGTCTTATAATTTCTGGGTTTATATCGTATATATGAACCTCATGAGCAGCTTTAACCAGATTAGATGCCATTCCACTACCCATATTCCCTAAACCTATAAATGCTATTTTCATGTCAATTCCCTATATTAATTAAATTTTAAATCATTATTACCTAAAGATTCGAAGTGTGACATAACTAAATTATTATCTACATGTTCAAGTTTATCAGGTTTCCATTTTGGATTGTGATCCTTATCTACAAGTACAGATCTGACTCCTTCATAAAAGTCGTGTCCGCGCATACACCCTTGAGATAACCTATATTCCATAGTTAAATCCTCTTCAAATGTCATATTTTTTGCATACCTTAATTGTTGCAAAGTTACTTTTAGACTTGTTGGAGACATCTTTTTTAAAGATTTGAGAGCTTCAATAGCCCAACTAAAATTTCTTTGTTCTAGTTCTAAAACAATTTCTTCAACTGTATCAAATTTAAAACAATCTGATATTTCTTTATTCAAAAAAGGAAAAAGTTTTGATTCTAATTTCGTCGCAAAATTTTTAATATTTTCATTTATTTCAAGTATATTTTTAGAAGAACTTAATATTTCTTCAATATCAGAAAAGCTATCTTTTTTACAGCAGTAATGAGCCAAATCAAGACTTAACAAATCTGCACTTCCTATCCTCTTACCTGTTAATGCCAAATATGTTCCTACATCATTCTTTAGGCTTGATAAAATTTTGCCTGCTCCTACATCAGGAAACAAACCTATAGCTGTTTCTGGCATTGCAAATGTTACATTTTCAGAAACCACGATAACAGTTCCATGCATTGCAATACCTACACCACCGCCCATGCAAATACCATTTACCAACGATATTATAGGTTTTTTATAAGTTTTTATTAAATAATTCATCCTATATTCATTGTAGAAAAACTCTTTCCTAAGTTCGTTAGAATCAGTAAACTTTTCTTCATAAAACCTTTTGACATCTCCACCAGCACAAAAAGCTCTATCACCTTCACTATTAAAGATTACTAAATGAATACTGTCATTCTTTATAACCGACCTTAGAATAGAATCAATTTGTTCAACCATATCAAAAGTAAGAGTATTTAAATACTCAGGCCTATTTAACGTTATAATAGCTGCGTTACCTTTTTCAGAATAATTTAGTGACATTTTTACTTCTTATTCTCCAATAATTTTCTAGCAATAATAATACGCATTATTTCATTGGTACCTTCTAATATTTGGTGTACTCGTAAATCTCTGACATAACGCTCTATCTGATATTCACTTAAGTATCCATAACCACCATGTAATTGAAGAGCTTGATTACAAATTTCAAATCCAATATCTGTGGCAAAACGCTTTGCCATTGCACAAGATTTTGTTGTATCTTGTCCATAATTATCTAGCTCTGACGCAGCTTTTAATACCATCAATCTAGCTGCTTCTAAGTGAGTAGACATATCAGCTAACTTAAACTGTATTGATTGAAAATCAGATAACTTTTTATCAAATTGTTTGCGTTCTGTGACATAATTTAAAGATTTTTCTAAACATTCTCTCGCAGCACCCAAGGAACAAGAAGCAATATTTATCCTTCCTCCATCAAGGCCCTGCATAGCAATTTTAAAACCATCTCCTTCATTACCAACTAAATTTTTTATTGGAACCTTACAGTTTTCAAAAATTACCTGAGCTGTAGGTTGAGAGTTCCATCCCATTTTATTTTCCAATTTACCAAACGACAATCCTTCTGATCCTTTCTCGATGATAAGGCAGGATATACCACTAGACCCTTTGTCTCCTGTTCTAACCATTGTTAGATATATGTCTGATAATGATGCTCCTGAAATAAACGATTTAGTTCCATTTACAATATAAAAATCATCCTCTTTCTTTGCACTAGTGCTAAGTGAGCTTGAATCAGAACCAGAACCGGGTTCCGTCAAACAATATGATGCAATAAAGTCCATGGAAATAAGTTTTGATAATATAATCTCATGCTGATATTTTGTACCGTATTTAGATATCATCCATGCTGCCATATTATGAATAGACAAGAAAGCTGCAGTAGATGGACATGCAGTTGATAACTCCTCAAAAATTAATGCGGCATCTAACCTACCTAAACCTGTTCCACCTAATTTATCATCAATATATATACCTGCTAATCCAAGATCGGCTGCTTCTTTTAGCGCGTCTATCGGTAAACTTTTTTCTGCATCCCATTTGCTGGCAAATGGAGTCCACTTATTAGCTACAAATGACTGAACCATACTTTTAAACGCTAATTGATCATTACTTAATGAAAAATCCATATTACACTCCTAAACAATCTACCAAGACACCTGTATTAACTTGACTTAAATGCTTAATAAGATACAAGAATTTTGTAAATATATACTATTATATTATAATGTTTAAATTTATTAGGAAAATATTTTATGGGGAAGCATAATATACCTAATGGTAATCCTTCCTTTCCATCTACAAGAATGAGAAGGAATCGATTAAGTAATTGGAGCAGAAGATTAATTCAAGAAAATAAATTATCTACTGATGATTTAATATGGCCAATATTTGTTACCGATAAAAATAAAAGATCTTCAATAGATTCAATGCCTGGTATATTCAGAATCCCTCTTAACGAAATAGTTGACGTTATAGGAGAAGCACAAGATTATAACATTCCAGCTATTGCGTTATTTCCAGAAACAAACCCCAAGGTTAAAGATGAGTTAGGATCGGAAGCTCTAAATAAAAATAATATAAATTATGAATCTATATAATTAATTAAAAAAAATTATAATACTGTAGGAATAATAACAGATGTTGCATTAGATCCC
>CAZNVN010000057.1:0-11344 GCA_964576635.1 uncultured Rhodospirillaceae bacterium | reverse complement strand
AAACAATTTAAATAGTTTTAACATTAATTATTTATGGTGCCGCCTGCAAGATTCGAACCTGCGGCCTACTCATTACCAATGAGTTGCTCTACCCCTGAGCTAAGGCGGCACATTAGCACTCAATATCATATTATAATAAATTAGGTAACTATTTTTAAAAAATTAATTAAACAAAATTATTGAAAGTTAGTTTACACTAAATAATTTTTGATATGCAGATGCATATTTTGAAAACCTATGTGAAATAAAAGGAAAATTATTTAGTATTATTGACTTATTTATTATTGAATTGCTTTTAATTTCGCATGAAATTAATTTTTCTCTGAATATTTTTTTTGAAGACTTATATTTATTATATAAAATATTTCGGTCTATAGTAATTCTACAGTTTTTCTTATACAAATAATACTCTCTAACATAAGAAACTTCTAAATTTGGCATGCATTTTCCATAATACTTATCTATATATCCAACTTTAGTGAGAGAATTATACTCTTGATCAGAAATAACCTTTGAATGTTTAAACCTACCCTCGACAGAAGATATTTTAACCTCTAAATTAAAAATACTTTCTTCGTTATTTGGATAATCTCTTATTCTAATTTTTTTTCTTGTAATACAACCCTCTTGAGAATCATTAAACATTTGGTTTTGCCTGTTATCAAAATAAAGAGAATGGATTAATCGTTTAGGGTATAAAACTTTTGCACCTAATTTTTCTAAAAATTGTTTAAATTCTATATAATTATTTTTATGAATAAACAGCTTTTCTTCAGTTCTGAAAGGCATAATTAATTTTCTATATTTATTTTTGACATTATATCTTTTTTTATTAAACCATTATCACACAAAAGGTGTGTAATTCCAATTTCTCCTCCAGAAAATTCTTGTTTTTTATTATAAGCATTGGCACAATAATTACTATGTGAAACATTTGCTTCTTTTATTTTAACTAGAGAGTAGTCTTTAGAAACTATAGCCATGTCAGTATTTTTTATTATTGCTTTAGTAATTATGCTTAGACTAAATTCTGATGAAATACCTTTGTCAACACAACCATCTGCAATCATACTATTTATTTGATATTTACCAAATGAAACATCAAGGCAATCATCCAAAGAATTTTGTATTTTAAGGTTAGAAATTTCTATCTCTGAAAAGTCAAGGTCTAAACCGTCTGATATTGATTGCTCTATATTTATATCACTAATACTACCTTTTGATTTGATTATATTTAATGCATCTTCACACTTTGATTTTTTTATATTAACTTTTAATTTTGATATTTCTAAATTATAAAAAGTTAAACATCCTGTAATGTTTAAATAGTTATCTGTATTAGAATGCAATGCAGTATTATCTAAAAAGTCTATTTTTAAATTATTTATTTTCCCATTTAAAATTATTACTCTAGCTTTAGTAGCATTTTTAATAATTTGTAATTCATTTAATTTCTTATCAAAATAAATATCTACATCACCAATGCCAATTAATAAAAATTTATTATTTTTATTAATAAATTCGTGGTCTTCATAGTTAATAATTTTTTTATTAATATTTCTTGACCACAAATTATTTAAGTATTCTGTTTTATTTGTGGCGATAAAAATTACTTCTTTATTTTTAACTTTTAGTTCTTGTGATACCAACTTGTATTGGATTTCTTTTTCAAAATTAGTAATATAACACTCTTTGAACGATTTATCACATAGTTCATAAGTAAATAAATTATTTTCCTTAAATGCATAAATTATGGAATTATCATATTTATTATCTATTTTTAGTGGTGTTGTAACCTTTGGTTCGTCATTTAGATTTAATTTTTCTAATTCTATCAAATTTTTCTTAACCTTATTGATGTTTTTGTCTAATTCATCATAATTTTTTTTTATTCCTAAACTTTGTAATTTTTTTATAAAGTCAATTTTATTTATTGTTTCGAATTTATTTAGTGCGACTTTTGCACCTAGGACTGCTGAATCCAGTACTGGTTTACGAATATTATCTTCTAAAAAAAGATATGACAACCCATCATAATAAATAGGTATGTATTTATTACTAAGGGAATCAAAGTAAAACTTTCTATCATCTATGCTTAATCCATGATCGGCATTAAGTGCTGTCATAATAGCTGAAAATTTTGGAAATTGTTCAAACATAAAAGCTACATTAAATTTTTTTGCAGTAGAATATAAATCGTCAGGTCCACCATCAATATACTTATGATTATGTCTTACAGCATTTAAAACTTCTATATTATTTCTAAAACTTAAAATATTATTTTCTTTACCCCATTTATTGTTCACTAGTTTGTACTGACTATTATTTATAATATCGAAATCTTCGGTATAATTAAATCGATCATCGAAGGATATTATTTCACCTTCCTTAAAGTTGTTAATTTCTAAAAATTCTTTAACAATTTTTTCTTGGAATATATAGTTTTGCCTAGTGTCATTATAGTAAATAATTGCTCTTGTTGTTCTTGGAGCTAGCAGATCTAATTCTTTTATTATAGCTGTAGCAAAAATTTCACTATCAATACTTAATCTAGTTTTAGGTTTTAAAAGTAAAAAGTTGGTTATACCAAAAATATGCCCATCTTTAATTTTAACTTGTAGAGAAGGAAGTAAATTAAATGGTATATGATGGTCTTCTAAGTCTCCATGAGGTTTTATTGAAACACTTAAGCTACATTTTATTTTTTTAGGAATTGAAATAATTATTTCTGCTTTATTTCTATTTTTATTTAAATAATAATTATTTTTTAAATATGTTTTTCTATTTTTAAATTGATTGGCATACCATTTCTTATCATTTATAAAACTTATATATATTTGAAAAGGTGCAAAATTATTGGGATGTAGTAAACTGGCTTGTTCAAAATCTAATAGATTACATTTTTTTATTTCGCTTAAGTCTGTCTTAATATTTTTATTTAATATTAATAAAATAAAAGGGATTATAAATAATAGGTATAAATATTTATTTTTAAAAATTCTGGTCATTCATTTTGGACCTAATTGATATATTCGATATCTATTTTATTTATAGTTTTTATACTCTTAATACTTTGAACCAATTCATCTAAATGTTTTTTATCTTGAAAGCCAAATTTGTAAAAAAAAGTCTTATCTTCCTTTGTAAATATTTTTGATTTGAGGTTAGAATTATTTTCTAAGATTAAAACAGACTCAGTGCTTTCTACTTCAAGGATATTTAATTCTATGCCCTCATTAAAAGATAAAGAATAAAATGCTATATTAAATTTGCTGCAAACTTTTTGAATAAATTCAATAGCTAGTATTACCCCGACGATGACTAATAATAACAGTATTGTCCATAGCGTAGATACGCTGGCTGTGATTCCAAGGGTTAGTAGACCAAAAAATAATACTAATTCAAAAGGACTTTTAACAGGATTTCTAAAACGGACTATAGAAAGAGCTCCTATCATTCCCAATGATAGCGCAATATTTCCAGCAATAATAGTTGATATAACGTAGGCAATTGGAGGTAAGAGTAAAAAAGTACCAGTATGATGATAGGCCCTAACCCATGTTTGGCCAATTAATAGCAAACTTGTTCTAATCAAAAGACCCGCAAAAATTAAAAAAACTATAGTTAGAATTTTATTTAAATGCTCAAATAATAATTCCATTTTTTTACCTTTATTTCCAAACTGTTAATAGCAAAAATTAAATTTTATTTGTATTAAGTCAATATAAATATAAATTTTATGATTTTTTGTGCTGTATCATAGATTAGTGTACTATATGTTTTGTTTTATGAATAATTTATATATGGATTGCTTGAAGTAAAGATGGTATTTTTGGAGTTTATCTTTTGAAAAGCAAATAGAAATGCATGGTAATGCAGCCAAATGTGTTGGTTCATTATTAGTATTTAGAGAAAAAAAACAATATCTTTATAGAAACTATTTTAGGCGGAAAAACCTTGTTAAAAGATATTAAAATTGAAAGACAGATTCGTATAAATTCAAGGTTAAAAAATGGTCATGGTGAAGTTGACTCTTTTGCTGAATGGTTGAAAAGTTGGCCTGACCCGGATGTAGTTGTAATTGGCACTCAGTCATTAGATCAAATACTTAAGTTTAAATTTACAAATAATGTTTTAAATACATCAACTTATTTAGCTCATGTCGTTAGAGTTACTAGAATGAGCCTTGAGTTTTGTCCAGAAATTGCTAACAGATCTATTGCACCAGCACTTATACATAATATTTTAGAAACAACCAATTTAACTGAAATTGACCTATTAGAAAAGTTTGATTCATCTACTGTTTCAACTGTAAAAACCTTAACTATAGATAGAAAAAAACAACACCTATTTTCATATCTCAATGATTATTATTCAACTATAATGCAATCTCATTTGTCGGTTGGTGTGATAAAATTAGCAGATAAAATAGATAATATATTTACCCTTTGTTTGAATCCAGATAAGAAAAAAAGAGAAAATTATCTGAAACAAATTGAAGATTTTGTCATTCCGTTAGCTGAATCAAAAGTTCCTCAAGTATCAGATTATTTAGTTAAATTAGTTGATAATGCCTATAAAACAGGTCATATTCCATCCAGTGATACACAATGATTCTAGAACTAAAAAATAAAGCAGCATTGGTAACTGGTGGAAGTCAAGGTATTGGCTTTGCTTGCGTTGAAAGTTTAGCCTCTGAAGGTTGCAATATTGGAATGCTTGCTAGAAATAAAGAAACTATAGACGAAAGATGTGATTATATATCTTCAAAATATGAAGTTAAATGCATACCGATACAAGGTGATGTATCAGATCCAAATATTCCTGAAAAAGCTTTAAATAAAATGATATCCGAATTTTCTAGATTAGATATCTTAATTAATAATTCTGGCGGACCACCTTTAGGATCATTTTTAGATCATAGTGATAAAGATTGGGATAAAGCTATTAATTCGAATTTACTCAGCGTTATAAGATTTACAAAACTTGTTTATCCATTAATGAAAAAAAATAATTATGGAAGAATAATTAATATATTATCCTTATTAGCTAAGGAACCTTCTGCTCCAATGGTGCTTTCAGCAACAGCTCGAGCAGGAGTTGTAACTTTTACAAAATCAGTAAGTTATGAAATGGCACCTCATGGGATTACAATCAATAATATATGCCCTGGTGGGGTTTTGACTAAAAGGTTTCAAAATTTATTAAAAGAAAGAGCAAAAAAATTAGAGATCAATGTAAAAGATTTTTATAATGAAAGAGCCTCCACAGTTCCTTTAGGTAGATTTGCTAATCCTCAAGAAATTGGTAATTTAGCTGCATTTCTATCCTCAGAAAAATCTTCTTTTATTACTGGAACATCAATTATTGCCGATGGAGGTCAAGGTAAGAGTATTTAATATGAAAACTTTTACTGGCAAAGATAAATTTATCAACAACAAACCCAAATTTTATTCTGCGGATAGCAAAATAAAAAAGGAAATTACTGATTCTATTTCTTATTTTCTAAATGATTTTAATTTAGAATATGCAAATATCATTGGAAATCCAAATAACATAAATGAGGATTCCAACAGCTTAAATATTGTTTTAGGATTATCTGATGGAAAAGTATATTTATTAAAAAAAATACTCAATAAAAATATTCATGCTCAGTCAATTAATCAAATAACTGAATTAATGAATTGGTGTAGAAGTTCTGGTATTACCATTCCAAAACTTTATCCGACTAAAAACGGAGAATATTTTATTATTAGGCAGGATAGTTTTTGGATATTGATGGAATATATAGATGGTATGTTTTTTTCTGGAAAGTATAGTCAATTAAATGAAACTGCATTAGCTTGCGGTAAACTTTTGCGAGTTTTATCAGATTTACCAAAACAACTCAGACCACTAAAATTTAAGGATCCATATTTCACTGCGCATGAAAATGAAATTTTTTCAAAATTAAAAAAAACTCAACCTAAATGGAAAAAAATATTTGGAGAGCGCTTCTCATATAGGCTATCAAGTAACTGGGATTATTTAGCTGACCAATGGAAATATATAAACAGTCATAGTTTTATTACTGATAAATACAATTCAGTTATTCATCATGATCTACATCCTCATAATTTTATTTTTTCAGAGAACAAGACTTACATAATTGATTATGAGTCTATAGTAATCGGATCATTACAATCAGCAATTGGTTTTGCAATCATAAAACTAATGAAACATATATGTGATACTTCCTCTAAAAAAAATATTAACAATGAAATTTCAGGTTTGTCTCACGAATGGATTTCTTCGGTAGGCAATACTTTTCCATTGCTGGCTAAAGAAAATGAAATTGAAATCTTTGGAAGAGCTGAAGTATTCAGAAGGTTCTTATCCATGTCAAATAAAGCAATTTTAAATATACCTTCATCATTCAATGGACCTGAGGTGCACCTAGATTCTTTATTTATTGCTGATAGAATATTTAAAAAGTAAATTCTATTTAATCGAATAATAATCTGTTATTTTGACTTATTAAATATATACAAATTTTTCTTCACTATGATACAAATATATAATATGAAATTCGAATTTAATATATTAGTAAAAGACTGTAAAAAGAAGGTGTTATAAATTATGAAAAAACTGATCGCCGATGTAGTATTACAGACTTTAAATAGAAATTTTCATTGATCATGATTGGAAAACAGGCACACTTATTAGCAAGACGTTTATGGCCAATAAATAGGAGTATTACTGGTGAAGGAGTTCGTGATTCACTTAAGATAATTAAGGAAATTTTACCTGAAATTTGTATTCATGAAGTTCCGACAGGAACAAAAGCTTTTGATTGGACTGTTCCAAAAGAATGGCATGTTTCTGAAGCTTGGATTAAGTGTCCTGATGGAAAAAAAATATGCGATTTTACAAATAATAATTTACATTTAGTGGCCTATAGCCGACCAATACACGCTCATATAGAGAAATCTGAATTATTAAAAAATTTACATTCTATTCCAGATATGCCAAATGCGATCCCTTATATTACTTCATATTATAAAGATGGTTGGGGATTTTGTATTTCTGAAAATAAAAAAAATCAATTACCAGAAGGAACTTACGAGGTTTGCATTAAATCTGAATTATTTGATGGCGTTTTAAATTACGGAGAATTATTAATTAAAGGCGAATTGGAAGAAGAAGTTTTTTTATCTACTTATATTTGTCACCCTTCCATGGCAAATGACCAATTATCAGGAATATGTGTAACTACCTTTTTAGCAGATTGGCTTAGAAAAAAAGAAAACAGAAAATATAGTTACCGAATTATATTTATTCCTGAAACAATAGGCTCAATTGTTTATCTAAGTAAAAATTTAGCTTTGATGAAAAAAAATATTATTGCAGGTTTTAATGTAGCATGTGTTGGTGATGAAAAAAATTATTCATATTTACCAAGCAGAAATGGTAATACTTTAAGTGACAATATTGCTAAACATATATTGAAACATATAGATAAAAATTATGCTATTTTTAAATGGTCAGATAGAGGTAGTGATGAACGACAATACTGTGCTCCAAATATTGATTTACCTGTAGCTTCAATTATGAGATCAAAATATAATTTTTATAAAGAATACCATACATCTTTAGACAATTTAGAAAATGTTGTAACAGAAAAAGGTCTCGAAGGTGGTTACGAAGTTATCCGTTTAGCAATAGAGGCACTCGAAAATAATTCTTATCCAAAAATAACTGTTCTGGGAGAACCTCAAATGGGTAAAAGAGAATACTTTCCCGAAATTAAAGAATTAGTATATAAAGATACAAGCTCCTCAAATGGAAGAAGAAAATTTAAAAATCATAAAGATAAGTTATTGTCTTATCATTTAATGATGAACTTAATAAGTTGGTCTGACGGAAAGCATTCATTATTAGAAATAGCTGAAATTTGTGAGGTCCCAATTTGGAAACTATATCCAATGATTAAAATTTTAAAAAACCAAAAACTAATTGAGCTAAACGAGAAATCCTTTTAAATATATATCTTTTCTAAAGAGATATTCTGGATAATTTTAAAATGAAAAATATATAGGTAGTATTTAAGCTCTATAATATTTTTTATCTTTTAACAGATCTGAGTAAATTATATCACCTGCGCCTTTAATATTAATTATGGAATATTCTATATTTTTGAATAGACCTCTTTTAAGTAAGTTTTGTTTTACTAAGTGTTTCCAAAAAGCGGCTGAATAATCAGGTTTTTTGGCTTTAAGGTATTTTACGTAAATAGAATAAATTTTAACTGAAGAATTACCTCTTATATCAATATAGTTAGATTTAAAGTACTTATGAAACCTATATTCAACTTTAGCCTTTGCTTCAAAATAATGCATTATTGTTAATCCTTCTTTGATAGCAGTGCCTACAGTGATGATTTTAGCATTATTTTGATACATGAAGTTAAATGGGGAATTTTTTCCGAACCCTCTTTTGTTTTCCAAGTTACATAAATAATCTTTATGTTTTCCAAAGACAGCAAAAGAATAAATTGGATGTTTTGTTCTAGAAAAATCTTTTCGACCTAGTGCAGCATTAGATAAAGCCCCAGTCTCCGATTTTGAATTTTTTATATCAAAAGCTTTGCCTTGGCAAAATCCCCAATTATATGTAGGAAAAATTAATGTTCCTCCTTTTCCTATTTCATCAATAATTGAGTCAATAAAATTATTGGGGGAAAACTCCTTCTTAATACTTTTGTAATAAATAATTAATTTAATTATATCAGAACAAAAAAATACGATATCGTTCTTGTTTATATTAAAAAGCTTTATTAGTTCCTTATATTCCATGTTTAAGCTTTAGATTTAATTCTGAAATTTTTTAATTCACTTGGTAGAACAATGTTAAATATAGATTCACAAGCTTTTACATTATCTACTTTGGCAATTGCATAACATTTCCCTATACCTCTTTTCCAAGACATAAGTTTGGTTTCTATATTAAATTTATCTCCAATTAGAACTTTTTTCTTAAATATAATTTTTTCAACGCTATATAAATAAATTATTTTTCCTTTATTTCCAGGTAAAGTTAAAACGGTCAATGCTGCCATTTGAACCATAGCTTCAGTTTGTAATAATCCAGGCATATTAGGGTCTCCAGGAAAATGACATTCAAAAAACCAATCTTTATCAGATAATATTTTGTAGCCATTGGCTATTTTTCCTGGGATAACTTTTTCTGCGACATCTATCATTAAATAGGGAGGTCTATTTTTTTGATATAATAATATTTTTTCTTTATCTAAATAGAGTTCTTTCATTTTAATTCTGTATATTATCCATAATTTTATTGATTATATTATTTTTGGTGAGTCCAGTTTTATTTAAAATTGTCTCATAGTTGCCTGAAACAGAGTAATTATCTTTTATTCCCATAAATACTTGTTTAATTAAAGAATCATATTGTATTAGCTTTTCGGCCACAGCAGAACCCAATCCTCCAATTACATTATGTTCTTCTATAGTAATAATTAATTTATACTTTTTACTAATATATTTTATGGTCTCTTCATCAATAGGTTTTATGGTATGAAAATTATAAACAGAGGGAAATATTGATTTTTCATTTAATTCTTTTGCAGCATTTGTTGCTTTGCTCACCATTGTTCCTGTTGCAACTAATGCAATATCCTCTCCAGAAACTAATTTAATAGCCTTCCCTATTTGAAAATTATAATTATTTTTATAAACTATTTCATTATTTGTTCCTCCAGTAAGTCTTATATAAACTGGTTTGTTATATTCTGCAGCAGCAAAGACTGCTTTAGCTGTTTCTCCACAATCAGCTGGTGATAATACAGTCATGTTGGGAAATGACCTCATAACTGAAATATCTTCTATACTACAATGAGTATAGCCCAGGTCTCCCAACACAACCCCGCTAGCTAGACCTACTAAATTTACCGGTATATTCATGTAACACAAATTTACTTTTATTTGCTCTAAACACCTCATGGTTTGAAAAGGAGTAAAAGTAGATGCAAAAACTGTAAAATTTTCACTTGCGAGTCCAGCGGCTATACCTATGGAATTTTGTTCAGCTATACCTACGTCAAAATAATTTTCTGGGTATTTTTTTTTAAATCTTTCTAATCCTGCTGAAGTGGAAGTATCAGCTGTAACTACTAATAGATTATTTTCAATCTTTTTTGCAAGTTCTAGAATAGTTAGACCGTAGGTAGCTCTTGACCCTAACTTGGACCATAAAAAAATTTGTTTTTCATTTATTTCCATGACTTACACCCTATTTGTTTTAAGTTCATCAATGGCAGTTAAATACATTTTTTCGGTAATAACATTATGATGCCAACTGTTATTATTTTCTGTAAATGAAAGCCCTTTTCCTTTAATTGTGTTAGCTATTATAGCTCTTGGTTTATCAGGTTGTAAGTTAGATTGAAGACCGTCTAATATTTCTTGTATATTGTGTCCATTAATTTCTTTAACATCCCATCCAAATTCTTTCCATTTTTTAGCAAGGTTTAAGGATGGCATTATTTCTTCGCTAGATCCAGTTTGCTGAAAATTATTTTTATCTATTATGGTGAATAAATTATTAAGTCTAAATTTTGGTGCAGCCATTGCAGCTTCCCATACAGAGCCTTCATTACACTCTCCATCACCAACTAATAAAAAATTATTAAATTTTTTATTTCTTTTTTTAGCAGCCAAAGCTACACCTATACCTAAGCTTAAGCCCATGCCTAGGCTACCATTTGAAAATTCTATTCCTTTTTCTCTGTTTTTTACTGGGTGACCAAACAAAAATGTATCATTTTTCTCGTACTTATAAAGTTCTTCTTTACTAATTAAACCCACTTGATAAAGACAAGAATAATAACCTAATACACTATGTCCTTTACTAAGTATAAAACGATTTCTGTTATCATTTTTATAATTATTTGGACCTATTTCTAAAATATGCCCATATAAAGTTGCCAAAATATCAACAATTGATAAAGCTCCGCCTATATGAGCATTTTTACCATTAGTTCTATATGCTGTTTTAATTATGTTAAGTTTTATTTCATTAGCGAAGTTAGAAATTTTTTCTATGGCAGTTTTGTTGTTCTTCATATATGCATTCCCCCATCCACTCTAATTGTTTGAGCAGTTATATACGAAGATAGGTCTGAGGCTAAAAATAATGCTACATTGGCAATTTCTGAGGGTAGGGCAACTCTTTTAAGAGCAGTATTATCAATAATACCAGGTAAAATATTTTTGTTAGTATTACTTCTCATCATTTTAGTATCAGTTAATCCTGGTGCTATACAATTTACTCTAATATTCCTAGG
>CAZNVN010000056.1:318-11696 GCA_964576635.1 uncultured Rhodospirillaceae bacterium | reverse complement strand
AGAGCTCCAGCATAATATATTTGGCCCAATAATATCTTCAACTGCATCTAGTATAAAAGGATTTCGTACTAGCGCATCTATCCATGTAAATAACAGATGTGCTTTATGTCTTTCATTTCCACTGATAGGTTTTCCCAAATTTTTTTCGTATTCTTCTAATTTTTCTCTGTAATATTTTGCCTTCTTTTCACTCATTACCCTTAAGGGAAAAAAAAACCATTTTTTTTATAGTAATCTACTTCATTATTTTTAAGAATTTTTGTCATCAATTATCCAAAAGTGCTTTTATTCAGAAATAGCCTCATCAATTGCGTCTACTGCTTGGTCTTTCTTTTCTTTTGACCATTCATATGCATCACCAGCTGTTTCTTTAATTCCTTCATAAACTGAGCATGAACTTAATAGTATAAGACTTAAAAATATTAATAAAATTCTCATTTTTTTCTCCCAATAAAAATAATGATAGCATATGTTGTATAAGTTTTAATACTAATTTTGTTTAAAATATATTTTTTTTTTATAATCTATAGATGTTATCATTTTCTGATGATTTAAACCAATTGTAAATGTAAATGGACATATGCTATGAGAACTATAAGAAGAATAATTTTTAATGGTAATCAAAAAGCATTGATTGGAGAAAATAGTAATTATTTTGATGAAGATGGAAAAAATATTGCTCTCCTAGATTTCGAACATTTGTCACCAACTATTCCCCAGGTAATAGCTTGTGTTCATTTGAATTATAGAAGTAGATTAGAGGAATTAGGTAGATCTCAGCCCGAGGCACCTACTTACTTTTTGAAACCAGTCTCGTGTATAAATGGTCATATGAGAGATGTGATTAGACCTGTGGGTTGTAAATTTCTTAATTATGAGGGGGAGATAGCACTTGTGATAGGTAAGAAAGCAAAAAATATAAAACTGGAGAAAGCAAACGAATATATCTTAGGATATACTATCGCAAATGATTTTGGTCTTCATGACTTTAGAGAAACGGATGAGAATAGCATGGTGAGAGTTAAAGGTAGTGATACTTTAGGTTGTGTAGGTCCAGAGTTATTTGTAGGTTGGGATTACAGAGATAAATTTATTAAAACATTTGTTAATGATGAGGTGGTTCAGGAATCTAATACAAATGATATGATATGGAGTCCTGAATATTTACTTTCCGATCTATCTAGATCTATTACATTTGAGAAAGGAGATATAATACTTACTGGAACTCCCTCAAACTCTCGACCAGTGGAACCTGGGTCGGTAGTAAAAGTTGAAGTTGAAGGTTTAGGCGTTTTGCAGAATAAAATTGTAGAAGGGAGAGATAGTCTTTTAAAGGAGTATGGTGCTCAACCTAAAGATACAGAACATATAAGATCTATTTCTTTAGGTTCAGATAACAAATAAAGGAAAGAATATGACTAAGTATTTTTATGAGAAAGGTAAAAAAAACAATGCAAATACCCTATATTTTTTTAAATACTTTTTTGATAAATTTACTTTTGATTATAACAGTGACTCTACAAAACAATATGAGCCTAAAAATAAGGAAGAAGCTTATAAAATTCAGGAAATAGCTTATGAATATTGGATAAGAAAAAAGCTTTTTGGTTGGAAAATAGCGGCTACTAGTAAAGAAGGACAAATGCATATAGGTGTAAAAGGTCCTATGGCAGGAAGGTTGATAAGAGAACGATTAGCATTAAATAAACAAATAATTTCATTAAAACATAATCAAATGAAAGTAGTTGAGGCAGAATTTGCTTTTAAATTGTTAAATGATTTAAATCCTAAACATCCCAAATACACAGAAGAAGAAATTTTAGAAAATGTGGAATGCGTCTATCCTGCTATAGAAATACCCGATTCTAGAATTTTAAATTTTAATAAGGCGGGAGAGAACCTTTTAATAGCAGATAATGCTTGTGCAGGAGAATACGTTATAGGAGAAAATCCTATAAATGAATTTGAGCATATAGATTTTAAAAATTTTAAAGTAGATTGTTACAAAAATAATCAATTTGAGGATAATGGCTATGGAAGCAATGTTTTAGGAAGTCCTATTAATGCTTTAAAATGGCTAGTTAATGAATTGGGTTTATATAAAGTTAAACTTCTTAAAGGTCAAATTGTACTAACAGGAACTTGTGTCAAACCATTTACTGTAGCGCCTGGTGATACGGTGTTAATGGATTTTGGTGAATTAGGAAAAGTCAGTTGTTCTTTTAACTAGTACGTTTTAGCTCATTCAACCAATCTTTAATGCTTTTTTCTAAAGAATATTTTATGCTATACCCGACATCCTTTTGGAAAGAATTTGATGACATTCTTGGATAAGTGGCTCCTGTTCCTATATTATTAACTTTTATGCAGGAAATCTTTGATTCTTTATTAAATTGTTTTGCTATTTTATCAGCATAGGTTCTGTAACATGGAGAATTGTATATACTTTTTAGAGGGAATTTGTTGTTAATCATATTTATAAATATTTCTGCTACATCTTTTATATATATAACGTCTAACGGGGTATCAGGCATATTCACTGTAATTGGTTTTTTAGCACTAGATGCTTTTGCCATATCTGATATTCCTGAAGCTACACCTCTATACTCTAATCCTGGTCCTATAACTATTGGTAACCTTAAACCTGTAATATTCATCTTATATTCTCTATTAAAAAAATTTGATATTTCTTCAGCTAAAACTTTAGTTAGGCCATAATATGTAATTGGCGATAATACTGATTCTTCATCAGCTAGATTTTGAGAATAAGTTTTTTCTTCACCATAAACTACAGTAGAGCTAGACCATAAGAATTTAATATTATCTAAATTTTTTAATTTATCTAGTAAATTAGCAAAACCCCTAACGTTAACTTCTATAGCTTTATTAAAATCTTGGTTCGCGGCCTTTAACAAGCCATTTCCATCTCCTCCCCATGCTGCTAAACATATTATAACATTCCAGCCTTCTGCTTTGAGAGCATTACTCAACAATTCGTTATCATTAATGCTATAATTAAAAATATGATTTAGTTCAAATTTTTTGAAATAGCTTTTCTCGATATTAGGATCATTAATAGAAGTTTCCCAGCCATTAAGGGAGAATGCCTTTATAAGCCATTTCCCTATAAAACCTCCCCCACCTATAATTAAAATTTTCTTTTTTGCCATTTATTTAGTTTTATAGGGAAATCATTTTTTTTACAATTATCTAATACAACTTGTTAAATATCAAATGAATATAATATGATTAATTATAAATAAGGGGAGAGTAATGGAAAAAATTACTAGGCGAAAGATTATTAAATCTGCAGTTGTAGGTTCTACTGCACTAGCAGTTTCTGCTCCAGCTTTAGCAAAAAATAATTTTAAATGGAAAATGGTAACTTGTTGGCCAAAAAATTTTCCTGGTTTAGGAACAAGTGCTAATCGTTTAGCAAAAAGAATCACTGAAGCAAGCGGAGGGAAATTAAATATTAAAGTTTATGGTGCTGGTGAAATTGTTCCTGCATACGAAGTTTTCGATGCTGTTCGTAATGGTGTGGCCGAGATGAGTCACGACTCACCTTATTATTGGTTATCTAAACATCCAGCTACAGCTTTTTTTTCAACAGTTCCAGCTGGTTTAAATTCAGCGGAGCAAACAACTTGGTTGTTAGATGGTGGAGGCCAAGAGTTGTGGGATGAACTTTATAGTAATTTTGGTTTAATAGGATTTCCTGCAGGAAACGCAGGTTTGCAAATGTTAGGGTGGTATAAAAATAAAATTAGTTCGGTTGAAGATCTTAAGGGACTTAAAATTCGAATGTCAGGTATGCACGCAGAAGTTCTGAATCGTTTAGGAGCAACTACAGTTAATCTGCCAGGAGGAGAGATAATGACTTCTCTTCAATCTGGGGTAATAGATGGAGTAGAATGGGGAGGGCCATGGATGGATTTAGCTTTTGGTTTTCATAAAATCGTAAAATATTGTTATGGACCCGGCTTACATGAGCCTGGAGCAAATTTTTCACTTACTATGAATAAGGAAGTTTTTGATGGTTTATCTTTGGATTTAAAGCAAATTATACGTTCAGCAGCGTTAGCAGAATTAATTGCTAGTTTTTCTGAGTTTAATTATAGAAATGCTATAGCATACAGGACATTGATAGAACAACATAACGTCAAGATGTTACGTCTTCCAGAAGGTGTTATTAATAAATGGTTTTCTATTAGTGAAGAGGTAATTTCTGAGGTAGCAGATCATGATTCTATTTCTAGAAGAATATATGAAAGTTGGAAAAACTATAGGAGTCATGCAATAGCTCTGGCTCCTCATAATGATCTAGGTTTTTTAGAGGCACGTAACAGAAGACAATTATAGAAATTTTATATTATGTATGCTTTAATATATTCACTTGTAGGTAGGAGAAGTATTTATGGAACTAAAAGATATTAGATCAGGTGAGAGACTTTTGAAGTTTAGAGAGTCGTATAGAGATCAGATAGATGGATGGTATAATGGTTTTTTACATGTTTTTATAATCTATTCTATAGGATTTCTTTTAATGTTTTATTATATTTCTCATCTGAATGGCATTCTTCTATTAGAACTACTTGTTGTTCCTATTACATTTATAATCTGTAATATTTTTGAATGGGGATTGCATAAATATGTAATGCATAAACCACAAAGCTTTCCTGGGGCAAGAGCTATATATTCAAGACATACTCTTCAACATCATCAGTTTTTTGATGATAAAGAGATGAGATTTGCTGGTTCACACGATTGGAGAGTAACTTTTTTTCCACCTTATGCACTAATTATATTCACGTTCATGTCGATACCTGGGTTAATACTATTATCAGTTATTTTTACTCCTAATGTAGGTTGGCTATTTATTTGCACAACAACATCTATGTATTTAATTTATGAGTTTATGCACTTTTGCTGTCATGTAGGTGATAATAAGTTTCTGCGTAATCTGCCTTTTGTAAATACATTACGAAGACATCATGCAGCTCATCATAATTTAGGAATTATGACTAAATGGAATATGAACCTTACATTTCCTATAGCTGATTGGCTATTTAACACATCAGATTTAAAAAGAGGTTTATTAGGTCACCTTTTTAATGGATATAGTGAAAAATATATAAAAAACAATAAAGACTAAATATTTCATGCCGACAAAATATAAAATCATACTTACAATTTTAGTACTTATAGCTTCGATTTTTGTAGCATGTTTTGAGTATGTAAGTGCTAATATTTTATATGTATGGATTATTATAGTGATTACTTTTTTGATGATTATAGGATTATGGGTATTTCCAGAAGCAAAAGGCAAAATCACTCAGGAGAAATAAATATGTCAACCAAGTTGATTAACTCTGAAGTTGTAAAATCAGGGATCATTTCAGTCAAAATTAATAATGATAAAAAAATGAATGCATTATCGGAGGAAATAAAAATAGGAATGACTAGGTTTGCTGAAGAAATTTCAGAGAATTCTGAAATATCCGTGGTTATTTTGTCAGGTGCAAAAGGAAACTTTTCAGCAGGGAATGATGTTACTGAAAGTAGTTCATTTTCTAAGGGAAAAAGTCTTATTGAAGCGAGAAGACATAATAGGCTAGGATTAAAAATGTGTAATACTTGGACAAATATCCCACAAATTACTATTGCTTCTATAGAAGGAGTATGTATAGGCGGAGGTTTGTCTCTCGCCTTATCTTGTGATTTCAGAATATGCTCACATGATGCCTTATTCTGGGTACCTGAGGTTGATTTAGGTATAACTTATTCATGGGGATCTATACCAAAATTAGTAGCAATGGTTGGTCCGTCTAAAGCAAAACTCATAGTTTTAGCATGCGAAAAAATAAACGCTAAAATGTCCTTAGAATGGGGTTTATGTGAAAGTCTAGGAGATGATCCTTTTAACATTGCATTAAAAATGGCAAATGAGCTTGCTCAAAAACCTAAGGTTCCTCAACAAATGGCAAAAGAATCAATTAATAGACAATTTAGAATATTTAATGACTTTGGTTTGTATGAGCAGGACCAGGTATTATTAAACTTAAGCAGTAATGAGACTCAAAATTTACTTAATAAGATCAAAAATAAACTTAAAAATAAATCCTAAATTTACTGAACTCTTCTTATTATTCTTAAAAGTATATTTGATTAAGAATTATATTCTTAAAAGTATATTTGATTAGGAAGCGATAATATTGTATAGTTGTGTAGCAGAGTTTAGAGGTTTATCTGGAGACCAGTCTGCACCCGCTTTTGGCGGTTTTTATTACAAGCTGATAATAGCTTATTAAGGAGTTTTTAGTTCCAGTTAGTGTAAGATATTACAATTCAGATCTCCGAAAAATTTAATATAAGGAAAAAGATATGCCTGTAGGTGTTGTTAAGTGGTTTAACCCTAAGAAAGGTTATGGTTTTATTAGTCCAGAAGATGGTTCCAAAGATGCATTCGTTCATATTACGGCTGTTCAAGGTGCTGGTCTTGACACTCTTAATGAGGGGGATAAGGTCGAGTTTGAACTAGTAGAAGGACAAAACGGTAAAACCTCTGCTGATAATTTAAAAGTAGTATAAATAAACTATATTTTATTTCTATTAATTCCGGAATGGGAAACTATTTCCGGAATTTTTAGTTTAGCTATTTATTTTCCTTTAATTATTGTTAAAGATGAAATGATAATAAATAAGCTTCCAACAACTATATTAATTGTTATATTTTCGTTATATATATACCATCCTAAAAAAGCAATTACTGGTAATCTTATATAATCCAGAGGTAATACAAACGTTGCATCTGCTAATTTTAAAGAATTTGCAAGGCATAAGTGTGCACAAAGTGAGGTAATTGCAAAAGTTATTATTAATGGAAAATCTTGGATGTAAGGGGCATTTATTCCTCCATATATAAAAGCTCCTACTATCGACAATGGTAGTTGTAAGACTGACATCCAGAATAGAATAGAAATAATACTATCAGTTTTAGTCAAAATTTTTGTTAAATTATGTGCTATAGCGTAAGCAATGGCAGCAAATAAAACTATTATAGCGTATTCATTAATTGAGTTTTTATTAGGACTTAATATAATTAACGTTCCGAACAGTCCTAAAATAAGAAAAATAATTTTGTTAACATTCATTTTCTCTTTAAGAAAAATCACAGCAATTATGCTTGCCCATATGGGCATGGTGAATTCTATGGAAAATACCGTACTAAGTGGTAATACTGTTAATCCCCAAGTCCATCCTGACTGACCTATGAAGTGAAAAAAATTTCTATATACATTATTTTTTGTTTGTTTTGTTTGTAGATTTACATTTTTTTTATAAAAATAAATAATTAAAAGTATTAATATACAAAAAAAATTTCTAAGAAATTGAATATCAAATGCAGAATGAGTATCTGAAAGTTCTCTGATGCATATTGCCATGGAACAAAAGCAAATTATAGTTCCTAACATCCATAATAAGGCTTTAAATTCTCTTGTATTTTGCTGCATAAAATATAATCAACTTCGTTTATATTGCTTTTATTAGTATAAAATTAACTAGCGTAGAACTTATAAAATTAGTAGAATATGTAACTATGTTTGCAATGTAAATATAATAAACTGTAGCAAGTGCGAGGAGCAAAGCTATGTCTTATGAATTTACTAAAAAGGGTCAAACAGTAGGTTATTTTACCTATTTAGCATTTTTTTCTATGATTTGTTCTTTATTATTGATGTTAGTAGGAGCAATTGGTTATAGGTACAATTTTTTAGATATTCCAACTTCTTTGCTTACTTTAACAAAGTATGGAGTTTATGGTTGCATAGTAGGACTATCTTCGTCTTTTATAGCTTTTGGGAATTTGGTACAAAGAAAGTCAAGTATTTATGAATTTTTGCTTTTGCTTTGCACAGGCATTATTTGTATAATATTTATTTTTAAGTTTTATAACTATAATATGTTTCTTAAATCCCGACCTTATATAAATGATATTTCTACTAATTATACAAGCAATATAGAGTTCATTATATCCAAGGAACATAACAACCCGGTTGGAGGAGATTCTAGAATTAATTTACAACGTTATGGGGGTTATAAACAACCCTATATGGATATTAATCCTTTATTATTATTACATGATAAAACACTAATTATTGAAGAAGTTTTGGAAGTAATGAGTTCTATGGATTTACAAGTAGTGTATATAAGCAAAGAAAAGGGTATCATAGAAGCAGTTGATATTAGTTTTTGGTATGGTTTTTATGATGATTTTATTGTAAGAGTAGAATCTCTTATCTCTGGAATGACTAGTATTGATGCAAGGTCTGCTTCTAGGGTCGGAAAAAGTGATTTTGGAGTAAATGCTGAGCGGATAAGGACTTTTATGGAATTGCTTAAAGCTAGATTGTGATGGTAAGATTTGTTATATCAATTTAATTACAATTATCACAAATGTATTCAATAATCTCATCTTCATCAGCTCTAAACTGTAATCCTGTCCAACGCATATCATTGTCGAAATTTATATAATATTTAATATCTCCATCAATAAACCATGTTTTTGCATCTATTTGAGTAGAACTAACATTTACTATTTCTCCGTCTAGAGTACTGATAAGAGTAGAAGAATTTATTTCCTTAGGATGCCAATGTTCAGTGGGTAAAATTGTGTCATCTTCAATAATATAGCTATTTTCTTTTCCTTGAATAACTATCTTTCCATCTGAATTTTTTTCTATACTAATTGTATATTCGTCTCCATCATCATTTAATGAGGCATTTAACTTAAGTAATTTTCCATGACTCCAGGTGGATATGGAGTAGTATTCCATAATGTAATCAAATATTAGTAAATATGGAGCTTTAACAAAGGCTTTTGTTTCAGCAATAACTAAATCACCGGATTTTTCAAAAGTTACTTTGTGCCAGCCTACTTCTTTCCCATTCCTATAGACTATAAATTCTATATTCTTTTCGGGATATAAACATATTGGAAATTCTACTGATTCCAAACAGTTTTCATTTGATGAAGCTGTGAATGTAATTGAAATACAAATGAATATTAAAAAAAGTAAAAATAAAACAGGTTTTTTCATAGATTATTTGCCAAACTATTTGCCATAACTAACATAAATTATACACTTGTATAAATTATCACTTAAGGCCCTTATTTATCATGGTTTTAATTTTAACGGAATATATTTTTTATGTTTAGCTCTTTTGTTTGTTTACTTAGACCTCATCATTGGGTTAAAAATCTTATCATTTTTGCTCCCCCAATTTTCTATCCGTCTTATGTACCTTTTTTAACTTGGTTAGATGCTATACTAGTATTTATCTGTTTTTGTTTTAGTTCCAGTACTGTTTATGTTATTAATGACTTATTAGATGCAGATCGAGATAAATTTGATACTAGAACATCTAATAGACCAATAGCTAGCGGAATAATTTCTAAGCAAACAGGAATAATAATATCGATCGCTTTTTTTATAATTAGTTGTATAACAACGCTAGTATTGGTGCCCCAATCTATTTGGATAATAATATTTTATATTACAATTAATATTTTATATTCTATAAAATTAAAATTTATAGCAGGATTAGATGTTTCCGTTATTAGTATAGGTTTTATATTGCGTATTATGGCCGGAGGAATTGCAACCTCTATTGAACAGAGCGCTTGGACCATAATAATTGTTGGTTTTGCCGCTCTCTCTTTGGCCTTAGGTAAGAGGTTAGGTCAGGTTAATGAGACTAATGATAAATTTGTGATTAAATGGAACAAAAACATTTTATTAATTTTATTAATTTTATCGATCATATTTACCGTCATATCATACATATTATTTTCTTTTAATACGGATGTAATTTCTAGACATCAAAATAATTATATATGGATTTCAATTCCTCCTATTATTTTGATTTTTGTTAGATACTTTAGACTTTGTCAAAGTGGAAAATACTCAGGTGATCCCACATTAATTCTATTGAAGGATTCTTTAATGCAATTTTTTGCATTGATTTGGGTTATAATTATTTTTTGTTTATTTGTAATTTAGATAATTATTTATATTGCTCATTAATAAATGATGCTGCCTTTTCTGCAATCATCATTGTAGGAGCATTGGTATTTCCTCTGGTTATGACTGGCATAATTGAAGCATCTGCAATTCTTAAATTTTTAACTCCGTGAACCTGTAATCTATCATTTACTACACTATTATTATCATTTCCCATTTTACATGTGCCTACAGGGTGAAACATTGTATAACAAATATTTCCAGCTGCTACGGCTAAGTCTTCATCACTAATAATATTGCTTCCAGGCTTGTATTCTACTGGATTAAATTGAGCGAATGCAGGTTGGGACATAATATTTCTAGTTACTCGTATTGAGTTGGCAGCCACAATTTTATCGTTATGAGTGGATAGATAGTTGGGTTGTATTTTAGGAAAAATAGAAGTATTGGGACTTTTAATTTCCACATAGCCTCTTGATTCAGGAGCTAAATTACATACGCTAGCTGTAATTGCCGGAAAAGGGTGTAATGGTTCTCCAATTTTCTCTAAACTTAGAGGTTGAACGTGATATTGAATGTTGGCTCTAGATTGATCTGGATCACTTTTCGTAAAAACTCCGAATTGACTTGGTGCCATAGTCATAGGTCCTTTTTTAAAAAAAGCATAATTTAGGGCTATTTTTAGTTTTATAAAAATATTATTATATTGTTCATTTAGTGTTACCGAATTTTGTATTTTAAAAATTGTTCTAATTTGTAGATGATCTTGAAGATTTTTTCCTACTGCTTCATTTTCGATTATTGGATTAATTTCCAATGACTGAAGTAGGTCAGGCGGCCCTATTCCAGATACTTGAAGCAATTGAGGGGAATGAATTGCACCTGCACTCAGTATGACTTCTTTATTAGACGTGACACAATATTGTTTTTTTTTTTTAACGACCAATAAACCCGTCACTTTATTATTCTTAAATAGCAGTTTTTGCGCATGCGTTTCTGAAAGTATAGTGAGGTTTTTTCTATTTTTAATAGGAGTAATAAAACTTTTTACTGCATTCCAGCGGGTACCTTTTCTTTGGTTAACTTCAAAGTAGGAACTGCCTTCATTGTCTCCCTTATTAAAATCTTCAATTGTTTTGATTCCATATTGTTCACAAGATCTTTGAAAGGCATCTAATATATTCCAGGAAAGTCTTTGTTTTTCTACTCTAAGCTCTCCATTATTTCCGTGCATAGGGTCATTTTTTTTCCAGTGGTTTTCAAAATTTTTAAAAAATGGCACGACATCATCCCATCCCCAACCTTTGTTTCCCATTTGTCTCCAAGTATCGTAATCAAGAGCTTGCCCTCTCA
>CAZNVN010000056.1:0-308 GCA_964576635.1 uncultured Rhodospirillaceae bacterium | reverse complement strand
ATAAATCATTCCATTAATAGAAGAACAGCCGCCCATTACTTTACCTCTAGGATATGAAATAGAACGGCTGTTTAGTCCCGGCACTTTTTCTGTAGTTAAACACCAATCTGTCCTAGGGTTTCCTATACAGTATAAATATCCTACGGGAATATTAATCCAAATATAGTTATCATTTTTTCCAGCTTCTATTAATAATACTCTGTAATTCTTGTTTTCACTTAATCTATTGGCTAGTAGACACCCTGCAGATCCTGCGCCCACTATAACATAATCATATTCTCCTAATGAGTTCATTAATTTACAATCTT
>CAZNVN010000055.1:11548-11865 GCA_964576635.1 uncultured Rhodospirillaceae bacterium | reverse complement strand
TGGATGCTTTTGATAAAGAAATTCTTGTAGGTCTCATTTCACTTCAGTGCTCAGATAATAAGTAAATAAATTCTTATTAAAACTTGGGATAATATAAATTATCCCAAGTTGTTGGGTGGAAAACTAAAATTGGTCTTTTTCGGTCGATTCCTGCATAGCCGTAGTGGAAGATTCTACCATACTAACAGTAGTAGATACAAAGAAAAAATACGAAACTCCTGCTTCTCTTTCATGACGTGAAGGAGAATATCCTTCTTTATTTACTTTTACTCTTAATTCTAAAATCTCACTCTTAACACGTATAATAACTTCTTTTA
>CAZNVN010000055.1:11149-11538 GCA_964576635.1 uncultured Rhodospirillaceae bacterium | reverse complement strand
CACAGTCAAAATAAGAAACTCCTACTTCTCATTGATGACGTGTAGCAGAATATCCTTCTTTTTCCGCAGAAAATTCACTTTGTTGAAGTTCAGAATAAGCGGCCATTCCTTTTTCTTTATAGGCTTTAGCTAATTTAAAAGTTGAGTAGTTTAAATTATGAAACCCCGCCAAGGTGATAAACTGAAATTTGTATCCCATAGATGCTAATTCTTTCTGAAATTTAGTAAGCTGAGACTCATCTAGGTATTTATCCCAGTTAAAAGATGGAGAGCAATTGTAGGCAAGCATCTGTTCTGGGTATTCCTTTTTGATTGCTTCAGGAAAATATTTTGCATCGGATAAACTTGGAGTTGCTGTTTCACACCATATAAAATCTGCATAAGGTGCG
>CAZNVN010000055.1:0-11139 GCA_964576635.1 uncultured Rhodospirillaceae bacterium | reverse complement strand
CCCTCTTGCGATAGCGCAATCTATCCCACCTGTTATACGATATAACCCCTCAGAAGTTCTTTCACCTGTTAATAATCTAGCATCTCTTGGATCAACATTACTGGTAATTAATCGGGCAGCTTCTGCATCAGTTCTAGCTAATATTAAAGTGGGAACTCCCATAACATCTGATGCTAATCTTGCTGAATTTAATGTTCTTTCAAAATTTGATGTTGGAATTAAAACTTTTCCTCCTAAGTGCCCACATTTTTTCTCAGAGGCCAATTGATCTTCAAAATGAACCGCAGCAGCTCCTGCTTCAATCATGGATTTCATTAACTCAAAACAATTTAATGGTCCTCCAAATCCAGCTTCTGCATCGGCTACTATGGGCAGATAAAAATCTATTTGAGTAGTATCAATTCCTTGATGTTTTTCCATATGTTGAACTTGGTCAGCTCTTTGAAAAGCTTTATTAATTTTTTTTATGACTTCTGGAACACTATCGACAGGATATAAACTTTGATCAGGATACATTTCACCTGTAGAATTTGCATCTGCTGCTACTTGCCAACCAGATAAATATATTGCTTTAAGACCCGCACGAGCCTGTTGTACTGCCATATTTCCAGTATATGTACCCAAAGTTGCAACATATTCTTGATTATTTAAAAGTGACCACAGTTTTTTTGCACCATTTTCTGCTAGTGAATGTTTAATATTTATTGAACCTTTAAGTTTTTTAACGTCATTTATAGAATAATCTCTTTTAATATTTTTCCATCTATCTTTTCCCCATTTTGGAGTAGGCCAAGCCTTTTTATTATTCCAGTATGACTCTTTCCAAATGTCTGATTCTTTATTTATATTTTCACAAGTATTATTAGTACTCGGAGCTAGTCCTTCTAAAATTGTTTTATTCATTATTAAATGACCTTAAATTTAATTTATGTAATCTTATAAATATATTTTTACTTATTTTTCAACAATAAAATTGATTTATAAAAGTAAATATGTTAACTAAATATTGTAAATATAATAAATATTGTAAAATTTTACAAATGGGTTCTTTACTAAAAAAAAAAAATGACTTTAAGCTAGGGGCTGCCATAAGAAGAATTAGAAGGCAGAGAAAATTAACGCAATTTCAGCTCTCAAATAGCTTAGGAATATCCACTTCATATCTTAATCTTATAGAAAATAATAGAAGAAATGTTACTGGAAAGATTCTAGTCTCTTTTGCTAAGGAATTTAATGTTGAATTATCTGAATTAGCCGCAGAGAATGATTCTTCTCTTTTAAATGACTTAATGGAAGTATTTAGTGATGTTATTTTTGATACTAATTATATAAAAAACCACGATGTTCAAGATCTATATTCCTCTCATCCAGAAATAGCTAGGGCTATAATTAGGTTATATGACTTATATAAAACAAATGAATTGAGAGAGAACAGTCAGGAAAAAGGCCTTTCTAAAAATAAGACTCGATCTTTACCCAATATTTCAGCAGAAACTATATCTGACTTGCTTCAAGAAAATAGTAACTATTTTCCCAGCTTAGAAGTTAAGGCGAATGAAATTTTGAATAAAGTAAAAAGTATAGGCAGTGGAAATTTATTTTCTGATTTAAAAAATTATTTATCTTCTTCTCATAAAATTAGGGTGGCTACTTTACCACCAGAAGCTAAACATAGTACTGTACGTTTTTATGACCCTATAGCAAAAACATTAGTGTTAAGTGACAGGCTTCCTCAAGCGAGCATAACGTTTTTAATTGCTCAGCAAATAGGGCTTATATCTGCTGATAATGAGATCAATTCTATTCTGAAAGATAATGAAATTGATGATATAGAAGCTATTAAATTAGGTAGGGCAGCTCTTGCAAGTTATTTAGCAGCAGCAATACTTATGCCTTATGAAAGTTTTTTAGAGCAAGCTAAAATTGCTAAATACGATATAGAAGTTTTGGAACATCGTTTTCAGACAAGCTTTGAACAAGTATGTCATAGACTGACAACATTACATAAGCCAGGTAATAGGGGTATAGCATTTCATCTTATGCGGGTCGATATAGCGGGCAATATTTCAAAACGTTTTTCATCTTCTGGAATAACTATTCCGAGATATAGTGGTGCGTGTCCCAGATTAAATATTTATTCGGCATTTACGACTCCTGGCAAAGTAAAAGTCCAGATTTCAGAGATGCCTGATGGAGAAAAATACTTCTGTCTCGCTAGAGCATTTTCAAAGAGAGGTGGTGGTTTTTCTACTCCTGAAAGTTATTATTCAATAGGATTAGGATGCGGTTTATCTGACGCGAAAGATATGATATATTCAGAAAATATTTTGTTAGATTCTATTAAGAATGCAGTTCCTGTCGGTATTTCTTGCAGAACGTGTCCAAGAACAGATTGTAGTCAAAGAGCTTTCCCTCCTAATGACAGAGCATTAATCTTTGATGAAAACATAAGAGGAATTTCATCATATGTGACGCCAGTCTAAGTTAGTCTAACTTTCTTAAAAACATAACTGGAATGATCATAACTATTAAAATTAATGAATAGAAACCTAATGCGTAATTAAAATTATTATAATAGTCATATATAATTCCTATTGAAATAGGACCTATGATTCCACCTATTTCGGCCATTGTAAAAAATAAACCTCCTGCCAAGCCAGCCTGTTTTGATTTAATTATTCTAGTTTCGGTTAAGTGTGTTAATAAGATTGCAATTAATGGACCCCAGGTAATTCCCAAAAGTATTAAACCAGTTATTAAGAAGATTCCTAAATCATTTTGTATAAGAAATACTGAAAAAGCAGCATTTAAAAACAAAATTATAATTATATAGAATCTTGCTCTTCCAATTGCTATTCGAGGTATTGTTAATGCAGATATTATGCCTATAATTACTGGAATTGTAGCATATAAAGAAGCGGAGGGAACGGCGATACCTTTGGAAATTAAGATTTTGGGCATCCAGTTTGCCAGTCCATGGTTTAAATAAAAGGCTGATATAGCTAGTATGAGTGTTAGCAATATTCTTCTGCTACTTATAAAGGATTTAAGTAGAACAATTTGTTGTTTGATAGAAACTAGTTGATTCTTTGGGTCATAGCTTATGTTATATAATCTATTTAAAATGAACCATATTGTTCCAGCTATAATTGGTAAAAAACCATATATGAATATTATACCTCTCCAATCATTATCATATATAGGTAAGAATATTGTACTGGTAATAGCTAGGCAAATGATGGCACCTAAAGGAGGGGCAGTCATCAAAATACCCATAATGACAGCTCTAGATTTACCTTTGAAATATACACTTGTAACTTTGGAAACACCCACAGATATTAATGACCCGCCTAAACCGAATAAGGCAACTGCAAATAAAAGTTGGTTAAAATTTTCAGATAAAGATCTAAATATGAGTGATAAAGACATAATAATTGCTGCAATAAAAAGGGTATTCTTAAATGCTATTTTATCAAGAATATATCCAGCAGGTATGGCAAATAATACATATACGAATTGCCAGGATCCTAATATAATTCCCATCTTTTTATAAGAAATTGATAAATCAATAGTAATGTGATGTACCAATGGAGATAATGAAGCAACAGAAAAACCAAAACAAAAATATATAAACCATATTCCAGATACGATTATTTTTTTTTTTAACTGATTATCTTGCATGAATATTCCATCGTTACTATTCTAGAATTTATAAAGTGAAACAGCTATATTATTTTCTGTTTATTTTAACTAAAGGAAATTTCATGAAAGTAGCACAGTTTGCAAGTTTTGGAAGCCCAGGAAAAGTTATTGAATGCGTAGAAGTACCTAACTTAAATGACCCTAAGGATAATGAAGTTTTATTAGATGTGTTAGCGTGCCCTATTAATCCGGCGGATGTTTTGAATATAGAAGGAAGATATGGTGTCATACCAGATCTTCCTGCAAGATTGGGAGCAGAATGTGTAGCAAGGGTAAAAAAAGTTGGAAAGGCAGTTAATGATTATAAAGAGGGAGATGTTGTGTTGCCTTTGGATAGGGAAAACTGGGTGCAGCAGAAAATTGTTTTAGATAAAAATCTTATTTTATTGCCTAATAAGGTTGATCCTATCCAACTATCTATGCTCAAAGTAAATCCCGCAACGGCCTACTTAATGCTTAAAAAATATGTTAATTTAAAAGAAGGAGATTGGTTAATTCAAGATGCAGCTAATTCTGGAGTGGGGCATTGTATAATTAGTTTAGCTAAATTAGATGGTATAAAAACAGTAAATGTAGTTAGACGTGAAGGTTTTTATGATGAGCTTACCAATATAGGGGCTGATATCGTAGTAGAGGATTCAAAAAACTTAGCAGAAGAAGTTAAAGATCTAACGAATGGTGCCGATATTAAATTAGCTATAGATGCTGTAGGAGGAGATCAAGTATTAAGATTAGGAGATTGCCTAGCAGAAAAAGCTACAATACTGAATTATGGATTACTATCTGGAAAGAACATTGAAATTACTTCCTACCAAACGGTATTTAAAAGGCTTGTTCTAACTGGCTTTTGGCTTATGCCTTGGCTGATGAATATGAGTAGAGAAGAAGTTTTTGAACTATATAATCATCTTGCAAGTCTTATAGATAAAAAAATATTATATGTTCCAGTTGAAAAAACTTACAAACTTGAAGAAGTAAAAAATGCAGTGTCACATTCTGCAGGCTATAATCGTACGGGAAAAATAATTTTAACTCCTAATGGCGCATTTTAATCGTACCCGTTGTCTACTATAATATCGATCAGGTGAGGACCTCTTGATTTACTTGCATCTTTGATTGCACTGCCAATTTTATCAGGATCTTTTACCCTTATAGAAGGAACCCCCATCGATTCAGATAATTTGACGAAGTCTATGCTGGGGCTCTTAAAATCCATTCCAATAAAATTTCTGTTGTTATGAAAATCTTCAAGCCTTTCTTTTATTATTCTATAACCGTAATTGTTAGCTATAATATAAACTATGTCTAAATTGTAATGTGCTGCGGTCCATAAAGATTGAATTCCATACATTGAGCTTCCATCACCTATAATAGCAATGACCGTCTTATCTGGATTAGCAATGGAAACACCTATAGCACCTGATACCGCCCAACCAATTCCTCCACTAGCGAGACCATAAAAGTCATTGTGTTTTCTTATAGGTAAATACTTTAATAATGTTCTAGTTGAAACTAGTCCTTCTTCTACTATCACGTATTTTTTTGGTAGATTTTCTGCAATTTTCATCATTAACCATTCTGGCCTTATTGGTACGGTTGATGCGTATTCTTGTGTAGCTAAAACCAAATTCTTTTTATTAAAAGCCCAATTTTTATTTTTAATGTTTTCTATTCTTGATTTTGCACTTGTGAAAAATTGAGAATTGTCAATTGATGAAAATTTTTCATTAATTTTTTTTAAAGAAGATTTTACATGACCGTAAATAGCGAGTTCAGTATGATAGTTTTTGCCTATTTCCCAATCTCTCAACCCAATATGTAAGATTGGCATATTCTTTGGAAGAGATTCATCTTCACTCCATACAGACATTCTTAAAACATCGCTTCCTATACAAATAAGAAGATCATATTCCTCTATAATCTTTTTTGCCTGTGTTTGATTTTTGGGAAGAAATCCCATGAAATTTTGATGTTCTGATGGGTAGTGAGATCCGTGGGTAACAGTTTGTTGATATACTGCAGCGCCTATAACTTCAGCAAATTTTTGAATTTCATCAAAAGCATTCGTACATGCAACTTCATGTCCTGATATGATCATGGGTTTTGTAGATTTAATTATGCGTTTCAAGATTGTAGAAATTGTTTTGTCATCTGGAACAACATTGTCATTAATTCTAGTTACTCCTCCTAGATCTATATTTTTTTCAGTATTTAAGATGTCTCCAGGTAGGGAAATAAATACAGGACCTGAAGGTGGAGCTAAAGCAACTTTAGCAGCTCTTCTCATTATTCTTGGAAGGTCTTCTAGTCTGGTGACCTCAATTGCCCATTTTACCAAAGGCTCAGCCATTTGAACTAGAGGTCCAGAAAGCTGAGGCTCCATTAACCCATGTCCTTGTTCTTGTTGGCCAGCTGTAATTATTATAGGGCTTCCTACAAATTTTGCATTATATATAGCCCCCATCGCATTGCCTAGCCCAGGGGCTACATGTACATTACATGCTGAGAGTTTTCCTGTTGCTCGAGAATATCCGTCGGCCATGGCAATTACGATGGCTTCTTGTAAACCTAATACATAGTTCATTTCAGGAAATTCAGATAATGCGTGCATAATGGGCAACTCAGTCGTACCAGGATTTCCAAATAGATGGGTAATGCCCTCATCTTTTAAGATAGACAAAAAAGCAGAGCGTCCAGAAATTATGGGCATTTTGATCCTTTAAATTTTTAAATAAAAAGATAATATATTATATTATAGAAAAATGTCATGATGAAATAAAAATTAAAGGAAAAATATATGTTTATTTCTAGAATAATTGGAAGAACAGCTATATCTATTTTATTACTAGGTTTGGCGATGAAAACTTTTACTAGTTGTAAAAAAAAGAAAGTTAGAAAAGACTTTAATGAGGATAATGATCAAGAATAAATAAATGGGTAACTCTTCTAAAATTTATATTAATTTTTATATGTTTATGTCTTCTTGGCTAGTTATGCTAGGTGCTTGGACGATCTTAATAAAGTATATTTTTCCTGTAATCTATTCTCTAGTATACCAGCAAGCATTGACTGCAAATATAATGTGGGATTTTTGGTGGGTTGCTCATTTTTGGCTTGCATATAGTTTTCTAATACCTTCAAGGAAAACTTTTGTGGTTGGAATGATAATTGCCATATCTGAATTTTTCATTATTACCTATAAATTAGCAGTGTTTTATTTTGACCCTGTTTGGAATATTTGGCAGACTAATTGGTTGATAAATAAAATATTTGTATTATTGACTTTCATAATTATTATTGGACTATTATTGAAAAACAGAAAAGAACTTCTAAGTAATGATTAAGGGATAATATTATGTTTAATAGAAGAAAATTTATTTTTGCTTCTGCCTTTCTAGGAAGTTCCTTTAAATATAAAATTGGTACTACTCAAGAGAGTAATATCTCAAATATTAAACTAGGAAATACCGACCTAACATTTCCTAATATAGGACTCGGTTCTTCGAGTACTTCAGATCCTTCTATTATTAGGCATGCTTATGATAGAGGTGTAAGGTATTTTGATACTGCCGAATCTTATTTAGGTGGTCATGCAGAAGCTGCTATAGGAAAGACTTTGAGTTCCTATAGAAATGAAATTATTATAGGAACAAAAACGAAGGCTCGTTCCTCCTCTTCCCTATCTGAATTTAATTCCTCTTTAGATGGTTCTTTAAGAAGATTAAAAACGGATTATATAGATATTTATTTTAATCACTCGGTAAATTCATACGCAAGATTACAGAATGATGATTGGTGGGAATTTATTGATCGTGCTAAACAACAGGGTAAAATACGCTACTCAGGAATGTCAGGACACGGCAGTAATTTATCTGATTGCGTAGAGTATTGTCTAGATAGAGATTTAGTAGATGTAGTATTAACTGCTTTTAGTTTTGCACAAGATCCAAGCTTTTTAGAAACACTTAGACATACTTTTCATTTTGTAGCAATAAATCCTAAATTACCAGAGGTACTAAAAAAAGCTAGAAAGAAAGGAGTAGGGATAATAGCAATGAAAACCTTGGCAGGATCTAGGTTGAATGATATGCGACACTACGAAGATAAAAATTTAACGTATGCTCAAGCTGCTATTTCTTGGGCTTTAGACTCTGGCTATACTGATGCAGCTATTTTATCTATGACTTCTAGATCTCTTGTAGATGAGCTGACTTCTATCCCTTCTAATAAACTTTCTAAAATTGATTACTATAAACTATTAGAAAAATATTATCTTTTAAATAAAGAAAATATTTGTCCTCCAGGTTGTGATATATGTCGTAATGCTTGTCCTAATGAAGTTGATATTGCAGATGTTATGAGGTCTAAAATGTATGCTTTAGATTATCATAATGTTAACAAAGCATTAAACACCTATTCTGGTATTAAAAGCAACGCTAGCATTTGTTCTTCTTGTTCAGGAGAACCTTGTTTAAGTGCTTGCGGTTATAAATTAGATATTAAAAACCTTAATCAAAAAACACATAAATTATTATCTTAAAAATTTTTAATATTATTGTCATAGAGTAGTTGATTTATGCTTGAATTCGTGTTTATTAATATGTTTATATATTAACTATTCTTAGGCAGTTAGTTTAGGAAATTTCGACTTATTGTATAGGTAATATGATGGACACAAACAACATTGCTTTAAAGCAGTGGGTTGAAAAAATAGAGAGAATTTGTAAACCAAAAGATATTCATTGGTGCGATGGCTCTCAAGAAGAATACGACACTCTTTGCGAAGAAATGGTAAATTCTGGCACCCTCATAAAATTAAATCCTCAAAAAAGACCTAATAGTTTCCTAGCGCGATCGCATCCTAGTGATGTTGCCAGAGTCGAAGATAGAACTTTTATATGCACTAATGATAAAGAAGATACAGGACCGACAAACAATTGGGCTGACATTAATGAAATGAAAAATAAATTATCTGATTTATTTGATGGCTGTATGGTGGGGCGTACTATGTATGTTATCCCATTTTCTATGGGTCCTTTAAATTCAAATATATCTCATATAGGCATACAGATTTCCGATAGTCCATATGTTGTTATAAATCAAAAAATTATGACGAGAATGGGAAAAGAAGTGTTGGATATATTGGGGGAAAAAGATAATTTTATTAGATGTATGCACTCTGTTGGAATGCCATTAAATGATGGGCAACAAGATGTAAGTTGGCCATGCGCTCCAGATCCAAAAGATAAATATATAGTCCATTTTCCAGAAGAAAGATCTATCTGGTCATATGGATCAGGATATGGCGGAAATGCTTTGTTAGGAAAAAAATGTTTTGCTTTACGGATCGCTTCTAAGATGGCTCATGAAGAGGGATGGTTGGCAGAACATATGCTAATACTTGGTTTAGAAAATCCACAAGGTGAAACTACCTATGTGGGAGCTGCATTCCCAAGTGCATGTGGTAAGACAAACTTAGCCATGATGATGCCTCCCGAAAGTTTTAAAGGTTGGAAAGTCAAAACCGTAGGCGATGATATTGCCTGGATAAAACCTTCCAGTGATGGAACTTTTAGAGCAATAAATCCGGAAGCTGGCTTTTTTGGTGTTGCACCAGGAACTTCATACAGAACTAATCCCAATGCTATGGAAATGTTAAAAAAGAATTGTATATTTACGAATGTGGCCTTAACGGATGATGGTGATGTTTGGTGGGAAGGCATGGATGGGGATCCACCCAATCACGCTATTGATTGGCAAGGAAATGACTGGACGCCGGAAAGCAATACTAAAGCGGCTCATCCTAATGCTCGCTTTACTGTTCCATCTATACAATGTCCCTCCATCGACTCTAAATGGGAAGATCCTGAGGGAGTTCCTATAGAAGCTTTCATCTTTGGAGGCCGTTTATCAAAAACATTTCCATTGGTATATGAATCTTTTAATTGGGACCATGGAGTGTTTATGGCATCAACAATGGGATCAGAAGCCACAGCGGCAGCACTCAATCAGGCCGCTATCAGAAGAGATCCTTTCGCTATGTTGCCCTTTTGTGGCTATAACATGGCGCAGCATTGGAAACATTGGCTAGGTCTAGGACATAAATATGCAAAAAACGCTCCTAAAATTTTCAGAGTCAACTGGTTTAGAAAAAACAAAGAAGGCAAATTTATTTGGCCGGGGTTTGGTGAAAATATGAGAGTGTTGAAATGGATAGTCGATCGAGTTAAAGGAAAAGTTAAAGCGAAAGAAAATAGCTTTGGATATGTTCCAAATTTTGAAGATATTAATTGGAATGGATTAGATTTTAATGCTGACACGTTTAAAAATTTAACGGATATACCTAAAGAAGAAGGTTTACAGGAGATTGAAGAAGTAGGAACTCATTTTGGTAAATTTGGGTCATATCTTCCAAAAGAATTAGAAGATCAGAGAAAAGAATTACATCAAAGGTTAGAACAAGAAGTTTTTTAAAAAGTGAGGATAATATGCATTTTGCAATATCGGCAAGTTATGGTCCAACTGATCCTACCAGGGCTATGTTGCCTTTTATCTTTGCTGCGTCTGCATTGCAAGATGGAGATACGGTGACTATTATGTTGTTTCATGATGCGGTACATCTCGCTAGTAAAGGAGTGGCTGAGCATATAGTTCCTGTAGGTCCTCCACAGCGATTTGAAGAGGTTCTTCATCATGAGAATGCAAAAATAATAGTGTGTAAACCTTGTGCTGATACAAGGAATATTTCTGAAAGTAGTTGTGAGCAAAAAGTGGTATTTGGAGGCATGAATGATTTCCATGCAGCATCAAAGCAACCTGATACCAGGGTCGTTTGTTATTAAATATATTTAAAAATTTAAATTATAGATTATTTTATGATTACCTTAACTTTTTTTGCCGCTGTTTTGGCTTGTTCTAGTGTTGGAGCAAGTATTACTGCCATACGTCTATATTCTCGAGTTGATTGTTTGCCAAATATTCGTATATCAATATCTGGATCAGACAAAGCATCATTAACTCCATCATAAGATACTACTTCTCCTTCTTTTTCCGCAAGGATGACGTGACTTGCTCCAGCCTTAAAATCGTTATCAATCATTTCTTGGGTAATAGGAAGTTCTAGAAAAGCCCTGACATGCAGATCAAATTCACTGAGGCGTTGGGTTTTCATGGTAACCATACCTGTATCATGTGGTCTTGGACTAAGTTCACTAAATATGACTTCATCATCTTTAATAAAAAACTCAACTCCGAATATTCCTTTTCCTCCAAGATTATCGGTTACTGTTTTTGCAATTAGTTTTGCTCCATCTAGGGCTTTCTCAGACATTTTTTGAGGTTGCCAACTATATTGATAGTCTCCTCTTTCTTGGAAATGTCCTATTGGAGGGCAGTACACTGTTGGACCTTGATTTTGTTTAACGGTCAATAGTGTAA